>NZ_CP135021.1:0-314435 GCF_039388985.1 Buchnera aphidicola (Aphis aurantii)
ATGTTGCAATCAAATCTAAAAACTTTCGATGTAATTATTATTGGTGGAGGACATGCTGGAAGTGAAGCTGCATCAGCTTCTTCAAGATTAGGATGTAAAACATTATTATTAACCAAAAGTATGAATGATATTGGTGTTTTATCTTGTAATCCAGCTATTGGTGGTATTGGAAAGAGTCATCTGGTAAAAGAAATTGATGCTTTGGGTGGAATAATGGCTAGAGCAATTGATTTTTCAGGTATTCAGTTTAGGATTTTAAATAGCAAGAAAGGTCCTGCTGTACGTTCTACTCGAGCACAAGCTGATAGATTTCTTTACTCTAAAAATATAGCGCGATTATTAAACAAAGAAGAAAATTTGTTAATACTAGAAGAAGAAATAAAAGATTTAATTGTTAAAAATTATAAAGTAATCGGGGTTTTAACGCAAAGTCAAATAAGTTTTTATTCGAAATCAGTTGTTTTGTCTACAGGTACATTTTTAGGTGGTAAAATACATATAGGTTTAGATAGTTATTCGGCAGGTAGAAAAAATGAAAAAGCTTCTTTAGATTTAGCATGTCGTTTAAGAGAATTACCTTTACGTGTTAATCGATTAAAGACAGGCACTCCTCCTAGAATTGATATCAATACTATTGATTTTAAGAATTTATCTAAACAATATGGAGATAGTCCTACTCCAGTTTTTTCTTTTATAGGAAAGACTTCAGATCATCCTTTACAAATACCGTGTTATCTTACACATACAAATGAAAAAACACATCAAATAATACGTGATAATTTAGATAAAAGTCCACTTTATAAGGGCTTAATAAAAAGTTTAGGACCTCGATATTGTCCTTCTATTGAAGATAAAGTTATGCGTTTCCCCAGCAAAACTTCGCATCAGATTTTTTTAGAGCCTGAAGGTTTATCAAGTTTAAAGATTTATCCTAATGGTATTTCAACTAGTTTACCGTTAAAAGTTCAAGAACAAATAATTAAATCAATTAAAGGTTTGGAAAAATCCAAAATTATTGATCCAGGGTATGCAATAGAATATGATTTTTTTGATCCTAAAGATTTAAATTTGACTTTAGAAAGTAAATGGATTAAAGGTCTTTTTTTGGCAGGTCAAATTAATGGCACTACTGGGTATGAGGAAGCTGCTTCTCAAGGGCTTTTAGCAGGCTTAAATGCTGGGCTATTTGCATTGGGTCAGAAGCAATGGTTTCCTAGGCGTGATCAAGCTTATTTAGGCGTTCTTATTGATGATTTGACCACACAAGGAACTAGTGAGCCATATCGCATGTTTACTTCACGTGCTGAATATCGTTTGATTTTAAGGGAAGATAATGCTGATTTACGTCTTACTGAAATTGGTCGAAAATTTGGATTAATTGATGATTTTAGGTGGGCTTATTACCAGAGTAAGTTGAATACAATTAATTCTGAAATGAAATATTTAAAAACAACAAAAATACACCCAAAATCTTCTAATGCCAAACTTTTAAATAGTTTTTTAGATATTTTATTAACTAAAGAAACAGATTTTTTTGATTTATTAAAACGACCAGAAATTACATATAAAAATTTATCTTCTTTAAATATTTTGCGATCAAATACATCTGATTTTTCAGTTATTAATTATGTAGAAAATGAAATAAAATACGAAGGTTATATTAAACGGCAATTAGAAGAGATTAATAAA
Organism: Buchnera aphidicola (Aphis aurantii); assembly: GCF_039388985.1. Classification (NCBI taxonomy): domain Bacteria; kingdom Pseudomonadati; phylum Pseudomonadota; class Gammaproteobacteria; order Enterobacterales; family Erwiniaceae; genus Buchnera; species Buchnera aphidicola. Next base: position 1,690 of record NZ_CP135021.1, read on the forward strand.
CATTTAAAAAATGAAAATACTTTTTTGCCATCTCAATACGATTATACTAAAGTAAAAGGTTTATCCAATGAGGCCGTTGCTAAGTTAAATGATTATAAACCAGTTTCTATTGGTCAAGCATCTCGAATTTCTGGAATTACACCGGCATCTATATCTGTTTTATTAATACATTTAAAAAAAGAAGCTTATAAAAAACTGATAATATAATTTACTGTCTAATTTAAAATGTAATATAATTATTTCTAAATATATAATTTAAATATTTAATTTAAAGAGAATTAGTGAATGTTTAAAACATTTATTTAAACAATTTATTTTACTTTTTTTAAAATAAAATTTTTTAAAACTTTATGTTTTTATATTGAATTTAATATAAAATAAATGAGAAAAAATTATGTTTTTAGAACCAATATCTAATCCGCAAAAATATATCAGTCATCATTTACATCATTTACAAATAGATTTACTGAATTTTAAGATTGTGAAACCTGAAAGTATTGTTTCTCATTTTTGGATTTTAAATCTTGATTCAATAATTTTTTCTTTTATATTAGGATGCGTTTTTACAGGTGTTTTTTATATGGTCGCAAAAAAAATTACGACCGGTGTTCCTAATAAGTCACAAGCTTTTGTTGAAATTGTTTTTGAATTTATATTATCTAATATAAAAGGTATGTTTCAGGGCAATAATCCTATTATCGCACCATTGTCGCTAACAATTTTTATGTGGGTGTTTTTAATGAATTTTATGGATTTATTTCCAATTGATTTCATACCTTTATGTTTTGAAAGATTATTTCAATTGCCAGCGATTCGTGTTGTTCCATCTGCAGATGTAAACATTACCTTATCAATGTCATTAGCAGTATTTATTTTGATTTTATTTTATAGTATCAAAATTAAAGGATATATTGGTTTTTTAAAGGAATTAACTTTACAACCTTTTAGTCACCCTATATTTTTTGTTTTTAATTTTTTATTAGAATTTGTTTCTCTATTATCGAAACCTATTTCGTTAGGATTAAGACTTTTTGGTAATATGTATTCTGGTGAAATGATTTTTATTTTAATTGCAGGTTTGTTGCCATGGTGGTCTCAATGTTTTTTAAATGTTCCATGGGCTATTTTTCATATTTTAATAATATCTTTGCAAGCTTTTATTTTTATGGTGTTGACAATTGTATATTTATCAATAGCTTCACAATCTCATTAAGATAAAATTCGACTATAATCCTATTAAAAACCGAGGTTTATAATGGATAATTTAAATATTGATATGTTATATATCGCAGTGGCTATTATGATTGGGTTGGCTGCAATTGGTGCTGCTATTGGCATTGGTATTTTAGGTGGAAAATTTTTAGAAGGAGCAGCAAGGCAACCTGATTTAATTCCTTTACTAAGAACACAATTTTTTGTAGTAATGGGTTTAGTTGACGCAATTCCTATGATTGCTGTAGGTTTAGGTTTATACATGCTATTTGCTATTTCTTAAGTTTTTATTTTTAAAAAATTTTTTTTACTTTAAATACTTAGTAAAATCTTTACGTTTTTGAATGGCGTAAAGATTAATCTTGAATTCGAAATAAGGCATATAATCGTGAATCTTAATGCAACAATTTTTGGGCAAGCAATTTCATTTTTTTTATTCGTCTGGTTTTGTATGAAGTATATATGGCCTCCAATTATTTTAGCTATAGAAACTAGACAAAAAAAAATTGAAGATACTTTAGTTTCTTCGAAAAGAATTGAACAAGAATATCTTGTTCTTCAAGCAAAAATGAATCAAATGCTGAAAGATACAAAAGAAAAAGCTTCTTTTATTTTAAATGAAGCAAATGCACAGAAATTATTGATTTTAGAAGATGCAAAAAATAAAGCTATTGAAGAAACTAAAAAAATCTTGTTAAATAGTCAGTCAGAAATTGATATTCAAATGCTACATGCACGTCAAAATTTAGAAAAAGAAATTCTTGGTTTATCTGCTTTAATGGCGGAAAAAATTATTAAAAAAAATATTAAAGAAGATAAAAGTAAATTTTTTATGAATAATATAATTAATTTATTATCAGAGATGAGAAATCAATGTAGGTAATATTTAATGTCATTTGATACTATTGCAAGACCTTACGCTCAAGCTATTTTTGAAATAGCAAAAAAAAATAATTCAATAAAAAAATGGAAAAAAACATTAATCTTGATTAATAAAATTATCTCTCTTAAACAAATTCAAAGATTTTTGTCTGGATCTTTATCTTCACATTATTTATCATCATTTTTAATATTTATTATTAATGAACATCTTGATGAATATTCAAAAAATTTAATAAAATTATTAGCGTATAACCAGCGGTTTAAAATATTTCATAATATATTAAAACAATTTCTTCAGTTAGAAGCTTCTTATCAAAAAATTACTATTGTCGAATTAACATCAGCATCTATTTTAAAAAAAGATCAAATTCTTAAAATACAGCTTTTTTTAGAAGAAATATTATCTTCTAAAATTAAATTTATATATCACATTAATGATTATATACTTGATGGTATAATTATAAAAATAAATGATCAAATTTTTGATTTTTCTATACGAAATCATTTAAAACAATTATTTTCAGCATTAAATTTTTAAGAGAACAATATATGCAATTAAATTCCACAGAAATTAGTAAATTAATTCAAGAAAGAATTGTTCAATTTGAAGTTTTTAATCAATCCTATAATGAAGGAACTATTATTTCGATTAACGATGGTATTATAAAAATATATGGTCTTTCTGAAGTTATGTTGGGAGAAATGATTTCATTACCTAATAATGAATATGCTATTGCACTTAATATAGAAAGAGATACAGTTTCTGCAATAGTTTTAGGGCCTTATATTCATATTTGCGAAGGTGTTAAAGTAAGGTGCACAGGAAAAATTTTAGAAGTTCCTGTGGGTGTAAATTTTTTAGGTCGTGTTGTCAATGCATTAGGTTGTCCTGTTGATGGGAAAGGTATTATAAAACATGATAGTTTTTTACCAGTAGAAGCCAATGCTCCAGGGGTGATTGAACGTAAATCAATTAATCAACCAATACAAACGGGTTACAAAGCTATTGATGCTATGATTCCTATTGGTCGAGGGCAGCGCGAATTAATTATTGGAGATCGTCAAACAGGAAAAACTGCACTTGCAATAGATACTATCATTAATCAAAAAAAATCTGACGTTTTTTGTATTTATGTTGCTATAGGTCAAAAATTATCTACTGTTATTAACGTCGTGAAAAAATTAGAAGAATATGATGCTTTATCAAATACTATTGTTGTTATTGCTGCTGCTGCTGAAGCTCCATCTTTACAATATTTATCTCCATATTCGGGTTGTGCGATGGGAGAGTTTTTTAGAGATCAAGGGAAAGATGCTTTAATTGTATATGATGATCTTTCAAAACATGCAATTGCTTACCGTCAGATTTCCTTATTATTACGACGTCCTCCCGGAAGAGAAGCTTTTCCTGGGGATATATTTTATTTGCATTCTCGTTTATTAGAAAGAGCAGCTCGTGTTTCTGAAGAATATATAAAAAATAAAACAAAAGATAAAATTGTTGGAAAAACTGGATCACTTACAGCTTTTCCTATTATTGAAACACAATCTGGTGATGTTTCTGCATTTGTTCCAACTAATGTAATTTCTATTACTGATGGTCAAATATTTTTAGAATCTAGCTTGTTTAATTCAGGTGTTCGACCTGCTGTAAATGCTGGTATTTCTGTTTCACGAGTTGGTAGTGCTGCTCAAACTAATATCATTAAAAAATTATCTTCTGGTATTCGAACAGCTTTAGCCCAATATAATGAACTTGCAGCATTTTCTCAATTTGCATCAGATTTAGATCCAACAACACAAAAATTATTGATGCATGGTCAAAAAATTACGGAATTACTTAAACAAAAACAATATAATCCGTTAAGTATATCGAATCAGGCATTAATGTTCTTTATTTCAGAAAATCATTTTCTTGACGATATTTCTCTTGAAAAAATAGCTCAATTTGAACGAGATATTTTAGTATATGCAAATAGTTATTATCCAAATCTCATGATAGAAATTAATCAAAATAAAAATTTTGATGATAAAGTTAAAAATCAATTTATTGAATTAATTAAAAAATTTAAAAGTACTTAATTTTATAATGCATTTCACCTCACCTTTCTCCCAAATTAGCACGATAGATAAGAGAAGATACTTAAGTGGGTATAAAAGATATTCAAAATCAAATAACTAGTGTTACAAGCACTAAAAAAATTACTAAAGCCATGGAAATGGTAGCTATTTCTAAAATGCGAAAAACAGAAGAACGAATGCGTTTAGGTAGGCCTTATTGTGAAATAATTAAAAAAGTTATTCAGCATATCCTTAAAGGTAATTTAGAATATCAACATAGTTATTTAGAAAATCGAGAAATTAAAAAAGTTGGTATGATTATTATTTCAACTGATCGTGGTTTATGTGGAAGTTTAAATACTAATCTTTTTAAACAAGTACTATTAAAAATTAAAGCATTTATGCACATAAATATTCCTTGTGATTTAATATTATTTGGTTTAAAAAGTTTATCTGTATTTAAATTGTATGGAAGTTCTATCCTTGCTAAGGTAACCAATATAGGAGAGAACCCAGATTTATCAAAATTAATTGGATCTATACAAATTATTCTAGAAAAATATCAAAATAATAAAATTGACAAAGTATTTATTGCTTATAATAAATTTCATAATAAAATGTCTCAGTATCCTATAGTTAATCAACTTCTGCCTTTATCTCCTGAAAAAAATATATTAATCAAAGAAAAATGGGACTATTTATACGAGCCGGAATCAAAATTAATTTTAGATACGTTATTTGATCGTTATATTGAATCTCAAATTTATCAAAGTATTTTAGAGAATATTGCAAGTGAACAAGCTGCTCGTATGGTTGCTATGAAAACCGCAACAGATAATAGTGGAAATCGCATTAAAGAACTTCAGTTGATTTATAATAAGGTTCGTCAAGCGAATATTACTCAAGAATTAAACGAAATTATTGCTGGAGCATCGGCAGTATCAGTAGATTAAAATTATTTAGAGGTATTCAATGATAGCTGCTGGAAAAATTATTCAAATTATTGGCGCCGTAGTAGATGTAGAATTTAATCAAAGTGCGGTGCCAAAAATATACAATGCTTTGGAAGTGAAAAATGAGAAATTAAAACTAATTTTAGAAGTTCAACAACAATTAGGTTCTGGTGTTGTAAGAACAATTGCCATGGGATCTACAAATGGTTTGAAAAGAGGTTTAACTGTAGTTGATCTCGGGCATTATATTAAAATACCTGTAGGACAGGCTACGTTAGGTCGAATAATGAATGTTTTAGGTCATACTATAGATAACAAAGGTCCTTTAAAAAATATGGATAATTCTCAAATAGAACATTGGGAAATTCATAGGTCTCCTCCTAATTATCAAGAGCAAGATACTTCTCAAGAGATTTTAGAAACAGGTATCAAAGTTATTGATTTAATTTGTCCGTTTTCAAAGGGTGGAAAAGTTGGTTTATTTGGGGGAGCGGGTGTAGGAAAAACCGTAAATATGATGGAATTAATTAGAAATATTGCAATAGAACATTCTGGTTATTCGGTTTTTACTGGAGTTGGCGAACGAACTCGGGAAGGAAATGATTTTTATTATGAAATGAAAGAGTCTAAAGTATTAGATAAAGTATCTTTAGTATATGGTCAAATGAATGAACCTCCAGGAAATCGATTACGTGTTGCTTTTACAGGATTAACAATTGCAGAAAAATTTCGTGATGAAGGAAAAAATGTTTTGTTATTTATTGATAATATATATCGTTATACTTTAGCTGGAACTGAAGTTTCTGCATTATTGGGGAGAATGCCATCTGCTGTAGGATATCAACCTACATTATCCGAAGAAATGGGTTTATTGCAAGAACGAATTACTTCTACAAAAAAAGGATCAATCACTTCTGTTCAAGCTGTTTATGTGCCTGCAGATGATCTAACAGATCCATCTCCTGCTACGACGTTTGCACATTTAGATTCTACAGTAACATTAAGTCGTCAAATTGCATCTTTAGGTATTTATCCAGCTATTGATCCTCTAAATTCTACAAGTCGACAATTAGATCCTTATATTATTGGAGATGAACATTACAATACAGCGCGTGGAGTGCAGTCAATACTACAAAGATATCAGGAGTTAAAAGATATTATTGCAATATTAGGGATGGATGAACTTTCAGAAGAAGATAAAAAATTAGTTTCCAGGGCACGTAAAATACAAAGGTTTTTATCACAACCATTTTTTGTAGCAGAAGTATTTACTGGTATTCCAGGAAAATATGTGCCTTTAAAAGATAATATTCGAGCTTTTAAAGGAATAATAGAAGGTGAATTTGATGATTTACCAGAGCAATCATTTTATATGGTTGGTTCAATTGAAGAAGTGAAAAAAAAATCAAAAAAATTATAAATTATAATAAATATTTTGGATGTATCTATGGATTTTTATTTAGATATTGTTAGTGTTGAAAAACGTATATTTTCTGGATTAGTTAAGAAAATACGAGTGTCTGGTAGTGAAGGAGAAATGGGTGTATATCCCGGTCATTCTCAATTATTAAGTATTATTAAACCGGGAATAATATATATATTTCATCAAGATCAAACAGAAGAGTATCTTTATATATCAGGAGGAATTTTAGAAATTCAACCTTCTATTATTTCTATTTTAGCAGATATTGCTATTCGCGGTTCAGATTTAGATCGAAAACGTATTTTGGAAGCAAAAAAACAAGCTGAAGAATATTTTAAAAATCAAGACAACACAATGAAAAAAGATGATCTTTTAATTCAAATTTCTAAAGAAATTGCAAAACTTCGTGTTCTTGAAATGATGGATAAATTCAAATAATATATTCGCGGCTGGTTTTTCCTGCCGCAATTAGTTTTAAATATCTATGTTTTCAGCATTTAATGCATTTTGTTCGATGAATTTTCGTCTAGGTTCAACCGCATCTCCCATAAGTGTATTAAATAAATTATTAGCTGAAATGGCATCATTAATTGTAACTTGTAGCATGTTTCTTGTTTCAGGGTTCATTGTAGTATGCCATAATTGATCTGGGTTCATTTCTCCAAGTCCTTTATACCGTTGTATAAATAAATTGTTTTTAGACTCATTAGTTAACCATTCTATAGTGCTTTTAATATCATTGATTATATATTTTTTGTTTTCTTTTTCTATAAAATTTTGGTATTTTTGAAATTGTTTAAATTTTTCTCCTAAATTAACAATTTCAATATATTCTGGGCTGTTAAAAAATTTTTCTGTAAATTCATATTGATTATGATGCTCATATCTAGATGTCATTATACTTGGTTCAAATATATTTTCATTTTCTTTTTGATTAATTTTTGATTGATAAAGCGTGTTATTTTGATCTTTTTGATTTAATGTTTCTGTTAATTTGTTTATCCATATAATGACTTTTTCTTTATTATGTAAATGGTTTAAATGCGGTTGATAAATAAGTTCATGTAATATTATTTCGGGAAAATAATTTTTGCTTTTTTTTATACGAATTTGGATTTGGCTAAATTCAGAAACAATTTGTTTAAATATTTTTGTATTTTCTTCAATATTTTTGTTTTTTTTATTCTTTATAAGAAGACTTTTTAAAGCTATTTTTACTTGATATTTTTTCATTTCTTCATCATTTTTAATATATTTTTCTTTTTTTCCTATTTTTACTTTATATAAAGGTGGTTGGGCAATATAAATATATCCTTTCTCAATTAATTCAGGTAACTGACGATAAAAAAACGTTAATAATAATGTTCGAATATGAGCTCCATCAACATCTGCATCTGTCATGATAATAATATAATTATATCTTAGTTTTTCTAAATTATATTCATTTTCTCCAATTCCACATCCTAAAGCTGTTATTAAAGCTGCTAGTTCTTGAGATAAAATCATTTTATCAAATTTTGATTTTTGTACATTTAATATTTTCCCTTTCAGAGGTAAAATTGCTTGGTTTTTTCTATTTCTTCCTTGTTTTGCAGATCCTCCTGCGGAATCTCCTTCTACTAAATAAATTTCTGATACTTTAGGATCATTTTCTTGACAATCAGCCAATTTCCCGGGTAACCCTCCTAAATCCAATATTCCTTTTTTCTTATTTATTTCTCTGGCACGTTTTGCGGCTTCTCTTGTTTTTGCTGTATTTATTATTTTGTGAATTATACCTTTTGAATCAGAAGGATGTTCTAGAAGATATTCAATAAGATATTCATTAATTAATGATTCTATTGCTGCTTTTGCTTCAGATGAAACTAGTTTATCTTTTGTTTGTGAAGAAAATTTTGGATCAGATAGCTTGATTGATATAATTGCTGTTAAACCTTCTCTTGTATCTTCTCCTGTTACAATAGTTTTATGTTTTTTATTATATCCTTCTCGTTCAATATATAAGTTTAATGTACGTGTAACTCCAGCACGGAAACCCGCTAAATGTGTTCCACCATCTTTTTGAGGTATATTATTTGTAAAACAACATATATTTTCTTTATGCGATTCGTTCCATTGTATAGCGACTTCTAATTCAATATTGTTTTTAGTAGATTTAAAATAAAAAATGTTTGAATTAATTATTGTTTTATTTTTATTTAAAAATTTAATAAAAGCTTTAATGCCACCTCTATAATGATAGCAATCTTCTTTTTCATTTCTATAATCTTTTAAATAAATAAAAATATTAGAATTAAGAAAAGATAGTTCACGTAAACGTTTAGATAAAATTTCATATTGAAATTTTCTTTTGTTTGTAAAAGTTTTATAACTTGGCCAAAATCTGATATATGTGCCTGTTTTATTTGTTTTTCCAACTATTGATAAAGGTGCCTCAGGAATTCCATTTTTATATATTTGTTTATATTGTTTGTAGTTTTTATATATTATTAATTCTAGTTTTTCTGATAAAGCGTTAACAACTGAAATTCCTACACCATGTAATCCTCCGGAGATTTTATATGAAGAATTATCAAACTTTCCTCCCGAATGTAATAAAGTCATAATAACTTCTGCGGCTGAAACTTTTTCTTCATGATGTATATCTGTTGGGATTCCTCTACCATCATCTTGGATAGATACAGAATTATCTTTATGAATAATAACTATTATTTCTTTACAAAATCCAGCTAATGCCTCATCAATAGAATTATCTACAATTTCAAAAACCATATGGTGCAATCCGCTGCCATCATCAGTATCTCCAATATACATTCCAGGTCTTTTACGTACTGCATCTAGTCCTCTAAGGATTTGAATATTAGAAGAATTGTAGTTATCAACTTTCATAAGTGTTCCTGTTGTTTATTTTGGAATATTTTTAAAAAATTAATTATTTTTGTTTTCTAAATATTTATTTTATATTATCAATTTTTTTTAAGTTAACGTTTGAGTAACATTATAACGTAAACAGTTGAAGAATTGTTTTCTGGTTTAATTTGTATGGAGGATTTAGATTTATTTAAAAATAATAAGATGTTTTCGCAATCGATAGTATTAAGGACATCTAGTATATAATAAACATTGATCGATATTTCTATTGTATTACCAAAATATTGAACATGAAATCTATCTTCTGCAATTTCTTCTTCTTGGTTATCAGATATCGTTTTTAATTCATTCTTTTTAATATTTATTTCAATTCCAGAAAATTTTTCATTCGATAAGACCGAAGTTCGTAATAATGATTTTTTTAACAAACTTTTATTAATTATAATAGGTTTATCTAAATTTTTTAATAAAACACTATTATAATCAGGATATTTTCCCTCAATTAATTGAGTTGTAAAAATTAAATTATTTATATGTATTCTTAAACTATTAGTATTAATTAAAACATGTAATAACGTTTCTTTTACATTTAATAATCTAAGTATTTCCATTATTCCTTTATTTGGAATAATAATAGAAAAAGGATTGACTTCTTCTTTTAAAGATATATATGATGTCGCTAATCGATATCCATCTGTAGCAACATTTTGAAGAAATTTATCTTTTATTTCAAATAACATACCGTTTAGGTAATAACGCACATCTTGTTTTCCCATAGCAAATTCAGTTTTAATTATCATATTTTTTAAAATATCTGATGATATGTTAAAATTAGAAGTATAATTAAAATTTTGGTGATTAGGAAAATCGTCAGCCGGTAAGGTTGATAATATATAATTGCTTTTTTCAGAAGAAATATATATTTTTTTATTTTTTAGTTCTATTTGTATAGTTGATATTTCTGATAAATTTCGACAAATATTTAATAATTTTTTGCCTGAAATAGTTATTTTTCCTTTTTGATGTGCTTTGTATATTTTAATATTTGAGATTATTTCAATTTCTAAATTTGTAGTAGTTAAAGATAGTGTATTTTTTTTTATTTCTATAAGAATATTTTCTAAAATAGGAAATGAATTATTTTTAATTAATATTCGACTAATTTTCTTTAAATTTTCAACTAAAATATTATTTTCAATAGTAAATTTCATAAAATCACACTGATAGAGTTCTAATTAAATTGGAAAAATCTTCTTTAATATCATTATTTTCTTCTCGTAATTGTTCAATTTTTCGACAAGCATGTAATACTGTAGTATGATCTCTTCCACTAAAAGCTTCTCCAATTTCTGGTAAACTATGGTTAGTTAATTCTTTTGCTATAGCCATTGCCATTTGTCTTGGTCTTGCTACTGATCGAGAACGTCTTCTAGATAATAAATCAGATACTTTAATTTTATAGTATTCTGCAACTGTTTTTTGAATATTGTGAATTGTAATCAGTTTTGATTGCAGCGCTAATATATCTCTAAGGGTTTCTCGTACAAATTCAATTGTAATAGTTCTATGAGAAAAATCAGCGTTAACAATAATTCTGTTTAGGGCTCCTTCTAACTCACGAACGTTCGAGCATAAACGTTTAGCAATAAAAAAAGCAACTTCATCAGGTAATGTAATGTTTTTTTCATCGGCTTTTTTAATTAATATAGCTACTCTTGTTTCTAATTCTGGTGGGTTTATAGCAACAGTCAAACCCCATCCAAATCTTGACTTCAATCTATCTTCTACACCGTTTATTTCTTTGGGATAACGATCTGAAGTTAAAATAATTTGCTGGTTTCCTTCTAATAAAGCGTTGAATGTATGAAAAAATTCTTCTTGCGAACGTTCTTTATTTGCAAAAAATTGAATATCATCAATTAATAATGCATCAACTGATCGATAATGTAACTTAAATTTTTCAATTGCATTATTTTGCAAAGCTTTTACCATATCTTGAACAAAACGCTCAGAGTGCATATAAATTATTTTCATGTTATATTTATATGTTAATATTTCATTTCCAATTGCATGAAGTAAATGCGTCTTTCCTAATCCAGTTCCTCCATATAAAAAAAGTGGATTGTAAGAATTACCAGGGTTATGAGCAACTTGAGAAGCTGCCGCACGTGCTAATTGATTAGATTTTCCTTCTATAAAATTATCGAATTTATTTTTTTTATTAATGTTAGAACGATAAGGTAACTTATGTAAAATAGGAATTCTGTTCCATTTTTGTTTTATTTTATTTATATGATTTAAGGTATTTTTTTTAAATTTTTTTTCTTTAGAATTTTGATATACTTTAAATGTTACTAAGGGTGTATTTAAACCACAAAAATCTTTTAGTATTTTTTTAAAAGTAATTAAATATTTGTCTTTTACCCATTCTAATATAAATTGATTTGGAGCATATATTTCTAAAATATTATTATTTAATTTGGCTTTTAGAGATCTTATCCACATACTAAATTCTGTAGATGGAAGCTCATTTTGTAACCGGTCAAGACACTGTTTCCAAAGACAAAGTGACACATTAAACTCCAATCGAACAGAATTAAATAACTTAAATATAAATTTTATATCAAAAATTATATAATATTATATTTTTTAAATTCAAGTTACACAGTTGAAGAATGAGTGAGGGTACCGAAAAAAATTTAATATATTTTAGTGATTTGATTTTATTTTTAAAAAACAATAGCTTACTTAAATATAAAAAATAAAACATCAAAAAATTTGTGAATATATTTTTTAGTTTTTCAAAAATAATCATGTAATAGTTTGTTTTTTATTTTTAAAAAATTGTTTCCTTATAGTTTAAATTTGACTAATTATAAAATTTTATTAATTTTTCTTTGGGTGAATATCAAAATGAAACGTACTTTTCAACCATCAATATTAAAACGTAATCGTTCACATGGATTTAGAATTCGAATGGCAACTAAAAATGGTCGTTATATTTTATCACGAAGACGCGCTAAATTAAGAGCTCGTTTGAGCGTGTCTAGTAAATAATGGATTTGGTATGGTATTAAATTATTTGTTTAAAAAAAAATATAGATTGTTAAAATCTATTCATTTTAAATATGTTTTTGAAAAATATTATATTCAAACAAAACTTGAACTAATAATCTTAGGTCGTCCTAATTTATTAGGATACCCTAGATTAGGAATTAGTATACCGAAGAAAAATATAAAATATGCTTATAAACGTAATATAATCAAAAGATTAATTCGAGAAACTTTTCGATTATTACAGCATAAATTAATTGCTATGGATTTTGTAGTCATAGCTAAAAAAAATAGTATTTTTTTAGAAAATAGAAATATAATTAATATATTGGAGAGTTTATGGTTAAATTATCATCAATAATTATATCTTGTTTTAGTTTTTTTGTTTTAATTTATCAATATTGTATTAGTCCTTTAATGCGACCACATTGTCGTTTTTATCCGACTTGTTCGACATATATGCTATTATCGTTACGTGAATTCGGTATAATTAAAGGTATAAAATTAACAATTTTTCGTTTATTGAAATGTCATCCATTATATCCGAATAGATGTAATATAGCACCTTTAAATATAAAAGATAAAAGTGAATATTAATTATGGAAGTACAGCGTAATTTTTTTATTTTTATATTTTTATTCGTTTCTTTTTTTCTTTGGCAAGAATGGCAAAGTCAATCATTTTCTGATGTTCATAAAAATGAAAAAAATAGTATAAATTTTAATTCTTCAAAAAAAAATTATAAAAATCAAATTATTATTAAAAATGATGTAATACGTTTAGTTGTAAATATGTATGGAGGTGATATAGAAGAAGCTAGTTTATTAGCTTATAAAGAAAAATTAAATTCTCCTAAACCATTGAAGTTACTAGAAACAGCATCAGATTTTATTTATCAAGCACAAAGTGGATTGATTGGTAAGGACGGTCCAGATAATATGGAAAATGATCATCGACCACTCTACCATGCAAAAAATCATTTTTTTGAGCTAGAAAACAATCAAAAAGAATTGCGTGTTCCAATAAGTTTTACTAAAGATAATAACATTGTTTATACTAAAACTTTTGTTTTAAAGCCAGGGAAATATGATATAGAAGTAGAATATAATATAAATAATCTTAGTCATAATGATTTACAATTACGTATGTTTGGGCAACTTAATCAAACGATTCAACTTCCTAAGAAACGTGATATTTACAGTGGTAATTTTGCTTTAAAAACATTTCGAGGAGCTGCGTATTCAAGCTTAGATACTAAATATGAAAAATACAAGTTCAATAATATCTTGAAAAATGAACAATTACATATTCTTACAAAAAGTGGTTGGGTTGCGATGTTGCAGCAATATTTTTCTGTAGCTTGGATACCTGAAGAAGATGTAAATTTAAATACTATTTATACGTCTTGTGTTAATCAGAAAATTGCTACTATTGGATATAAATCTTCTTCCTTTAATGTTCCTTCAAATTCTCAAGCGGTTGTAAAATCAAAATTATGGATAGGGCCAGCAATACAAAAAGATATGGTATTAGTTGCTCCTAATTTAAATTTAACAGTAGATTATGGATGGCTTTGGTTTTTATCTCAACCGTTATTTAAATTATTAAGTGTTTTATATAATATTGTCGGTAACTGGGGCATTTCTATTGTTTTAATTACGTTTATTATGAAAGCTATCACGTATCCTTTAACAAAAGCACAATATATTTCTATGGCTAAAATGCGTCAATTACAACCTAAGATTAATGAAATAAAAAAAAATTTTAGGAATAATAAGCAACGTATGAGTCAAGAAATGATGAGCTTATATAAAAGAAAAAAAATAAATCCATTAGGAGGATGTTTACCAGTTTTTATACAAATGCCTATTTTTTTATCATTATATTATATGTTAATTGGATCTGTTGAGCTTCGTCATGCTCCATTTGTTTTATGGATTAAAGATTTAGCTGCTCAAGATCCTTATTATGTTTTACCAATTATTATGGGTATTACAATGTTTTTTATTCAAAAAACATCATTAAATAATATTTCAGATCCGTTACAACAAAAAATTATGCATTTTATGCCCGTTGTTTTTACAGTGTTTTTTTTATGGTTTCCCTCAGGATTAGTTTTATATTATATTATTAGTAATTTAGTTACTATTATACAGCAAAAAATGATTTTACTAAATTTTCAAAAGAAATCGTTAAAATAAAATTTTTACTTTAATTTGAAATTTGTCTTAAACAAGAAAATATTTCATAATGCAAAATGATACTATTGTCGCTCAAGTGACACATCCCGGAAAAAGTTCTGTTGGAATATTACGAATTTCTGGAATTGATGCAAAACAAGTTGCTATGGAAATTTTAGGGAAAATACCTAAACCTAGATTTGCTACTTATACAAAATTTTTAAATAAAAATAATGAAGTTTTAGATCAAGGTATATCTTTATGGTTTCCAGCTCCTTTTTCCTTTACAGGAGAAGATGTCTTAGAATTGCAAGGTCATGGTAGTCCATTGATAATAGATTTGTTGATAAAAAGAATTTTATCTATTAAAAATATAAGATTAGCTAAACCTGGCGAATTTTGTGAACGTGCTTTTTTCAATGGTAAAATTGATTTAATTCAAGCAGAAGCAATAGATGATTTAATTAATTCTGAGACTGAATCTATGGTTAAAGCTTCATTGAATTCCTTAGAAGGAAGTTTTTCAATTTATATACGTATTTTATTAAAAATTCTTATTAAATTTCGTGTTGATGTAGAATCAAGTATAGATTTTTCAGAAGAAATAAATTTTGATTGTAATAATATTATTCATAAAAATTTTAAACAGTTGAATAGTCAATTTTTAAAAATAAAAAAAATAATTTCAGATAAAAGTGTAATAAGAGAAGCGAAAAAAATCATTATTTTCGGCCCTCCTAACGCTGGAAAGTCTAGTTTATTAAATATTTTATCTTCACGTGATCGGGCAATCGTAACAAATATTCCAGGAACAACACGTGATCTTCTTTATGAATATATAAATATCAATGGTTTTTTATGTGAAATCATTGATACTGCAGGTTTTCATAAGACGGACGATGAAATCGAAAAAATAGGTATTAATCGTGCTTGGGAAGCTCTTAATAAATCGGATCATGTTTTGTTTGTGATAGACAAAACAATCGATCCGAAAAAGCAAAAAGAAATATCAAATAATTTTATTAAAAAGATTCATTCTTATAATAATTCTATAAAAATAACTTTTGTATTGAATAAAAATGATTTATTAAAAGATAATTTTGATATACAAAAAATAGGAGATTTTTATTTTGTTAGTCTTTCTGCTTTGACAGGTCAAGGAGTAGATATATTAAAAAAACATCTAATAAAAGCAGAAAAATATAAAGATCAAGTAGGTTTATTTGTTGCTCGAAGACGTCATATACACCAAATTGATTTGTCTTATTTTGAATTTTTAAAAGCCCAAAAAGAATGGTTAAAATATAAAAATATTGAATTATTAGCGGAATCATTAAGTTTAATGAGTAAATCAGTAGGAGAAATAACAGGTAATTTTACTTCAAATGATTTATTGGAAAAAATTTTTTCTACTTTTTGTATAGGGAAATAAAATTATTTATGCCCGGAGGCGGAATTGAACCGCCGACACGGGGATTTTCAGTCCCCTGCTCTACCGACTGAGCTATCCGGGCATTTTTTACATTAAATCATCAAAGATAAAACTTTGTCAATACTTTTTTTATCAAGTTAATTTCAATTATATTTAATGACAAGAAAAAAAAATCATTAAAAATAATTTTTACCCTTGAAAGTTTTAATAAAGATCCCTATATTTAATATTAAAGAGAAAATATTAAATTTTATAAAATCAACTAATAATTTAAGCAGGATTATTCACAGGAGTATTATCATATGAAAATTCGTCCGTTGCATGATCGTGTACTTGTAAAACGTCAAGAAGCAGAATCAAAATCTGCTGGTGGCATTGTTCTGACAGGTTCTGCTGCTGGAAAGTCAAACCGAGGAACAGTTACAGCAGTTGGTAATGGTCGCGTATTAGATAATGGGGAAATTAAACCATTAGATGTTAAAGTAGGAGATATTGTAATTTTTAATGAAGGTTATGGTGCAAAAACAGAAAAAATTGATAATGAAGAGCTATTAATTTTAACTGAAAGTGACATTTTAGCAATTGTTGAATAGTAAACTATGCTTTCATCCATCTCCATAAAAAAAATTATATTTAAGGAAATGTCAAAATGGGCGCTAAAGATGTAAAATTTGGTAATGAAGCTCGAATTAAAATGCTTCGCGGAGTTAATGTATTAGCTGATGCAGTTAAAGTAACTTTGGGCCCAAAAGGTAGAAATGTAGTGTTAGATAAATCTTTTGGCGCACCTAGTATCACTAAAGATGGTGTATCAGTAGCTCGTGAAATCGAATTAGAAGATAAATTCGAGAATATGGGAGCTCAAATGGTAAAAGAAGTTGCATCTAAAGCAAATGATGCAGCAGGAGATGGAACTACAACAGCGACATTATTAGCACAATCAATAGTAAACGAGGGTTTAAAAGCTGTAGCTGCTGGAATGAATCCTATGGATTTAAAACGAGGGATTGATAAAGCAGTGATTAGTGCTGTTGAAGAATTAAAAAATTTATCTGTACCATGCTCTGATTCTAAAGCAATTACACAAGTTGGTACTATTTCTGCTAATGCTGATGAAAAAGTAGGCGTTTTAATTGCTGAAGCTATGGAAAAAGTTGGTAATGATGGAGTAATTACGGTAGAAGAAGGAACAGGTTTACAAAATGAACTTGAAGTAGTTAAAGGTATGCAATTTGATAGAGGTTATCTATCTCCTTACTTTATCAATAAACCAGAAACTGGAATTGTTGAATTAGAAAATCCATATATTTTAATGGCTGATAAAAAGATTTCTAATGTTCGAGAAATGCTTCCAATATTAGAATCTGTTGCAAAAGCTGGAAAACCATTATTAATAATTTCAGAAGATTTAGAAGGGGAAGCACTAGCAACTTTAGTGGTTAACTCTATGCGTGGTATTGTTAAAGTTGCTGCAGTAAAAGCTCCAGGATTTGGTGATAGAAGAAAAGCAATGTTACAAGATATTTCTATTCTAACTGGCGGTTCTGTTATTTCAGAAGAACTAGCAATGGAATTAGAAAAATCTACTTTAGAAGATTTAGGTCAAGCAAAACGTGTTGTTATAAACAAAGATACAACAACTATCATTGGTGGTATAGGCGAAAAACATGCTATCCAAAGTCGTATTGGTCAAATTCGACAAGAAATTCAAGAAGCTACTTCCGACTATGATAAAGAAAAGTTAAATGAACGTTTAGCTAAATTATCTGGTGGTGTTGCAGTGTTAAAAGTAGGAGCCGCAACAGAAGTAGAAATGAAAGAGAAAAAAGCTCGTGTTGAAGATGCGTTACATGCGACTCGCGCTGCTGTAGAAGAAGGTGTTGTTGCTGGTGGTGGTGTTGCATTGGTTCGTGTTGCTGGAAAAATCTCTAGTTTACGTGGTCAAAATGAAGACCAAAATGTTGGAATTAGAGTTGCGTTACGTGCTATGGAAGCTCCTTTACGTCAAATTGTTTCCAATTCAGGCGAAGAACCTTCTGTAGTTACTAATAATGTAAAAGATGGAAAAGGTAATTATGGTTATAATGCCGCTACAGATGAGTATGGAGATATGATTGATTTTGGTATATTAGATCCTACTAAAGTCACAAGATCTGCTTTACAATATGCTGCTTCTGTTGCTGGTTTAATGATTACAACAGAATGCATGGTTACAGATTCACCAAAAGATGACAAATCTCCTGACGTAAATTCCTCTCCTGCTGGCGGAATGGGCGGAATGGGCGGAATGATGTAAAATTTTTTAGTTAATCGTTAATTAAATTAATTTAAAAATTTCTTTCCTTAGATATATTGTCTGAGGAAAGAATATACTTGAAAAAAAATTTTCAGTTATAAATATTGTTAATTAATAAATTTGAAACTATACAATCAATTTATATTAGATCAGCTTAAATTTTTATTTCATTTTGAAAATGTTATTTAATTTTAAAAAAATCAAAAATTCTACAAAATTCTTAAATATTTAAGATTTTGATATTTAAGTATTGTTTTTAGGTTGGTAAAATTATTTTTAAAATTAAATATTTTATAGAGGTATAATGAGAGTATATCAAAGCAATAGTTTTCGTATTGGTTGTAAAATTATTTTTGAAAAAGAACCTTGTTTAATAGAATGTAGTGAATTTGTTAAACCTGGAAAGGGGCAAGCTTTTGTTCGTTTAAAATTAAGAAAATTATTAACAAATCAATTAATTGAAAAAACATTTAAATCAACAGATTCCTTGGAAATTGCAGATATTTCAGAACAAAAACTGTCTTATTTATATAACGATGGTAATTTTTGGTATTTCATTAACAATAATACTTTTGAGGATTTCTCAGTAGAAAAAAAAATTGTTGGATTAAATTCGAAATGGTTAATCGAGCAAGATACTTGTATTATTACATTTTGGAACAATAAACCAATTTTGATCACACCTAATATTTTTGTTCAATTAAAAGTAACAGATACCGAATCGACTTCAAAAAGCGATACTATCAATAATAGCACTAAATTAGCCAAATTGAGTACAGGCGCTGTTGTAAAAGTTCCATTTTTTATACAAGTTGGCTCTTTAATTAAGGTAGATACACGATCTGGTGAATATATAGCCAGAATTAAATAAAAATTAATTTTTCTAGTATTCATCACCTTTTACATATTGTCTATAACTTTCCCATTCAAAATTTAACCATAAACTATTACCTAATCGCATTCTATCAATTACTCTTTCACCTAATAAATTTTTCATACCTTTATGATTTAAATTAGATAACATACCAGTTGATCGTTTTGATGATGATCTTCTATCAACGATCTGATTAATAATAACTTTTTCATATCTAGATTCAGTTTGCATGCCAATTTCATCAATCATTAATAAATCAACACTACTTAGATTATGTAATAAGTTCTCTTCAGTAATATTACTAGAACCGCTGAATGTACCCTTCATGTTAGACATTAAATCTGCCACTGTTACAAGTAAAATACTTTTTCCATGTAAAATTAAATAATTTCCTATAGCTGATGCTAAATGGTTTTTACCAGTTCCAGGTCGTCCTGAAAATATAAAACTTGCAATATTTTCATTGAATTCTTCAGCATATCGTTTTGCTGCTTTCAGTGCTTTTCTTTGTCCTTCATGTTCAATTTTATAATTTTCAAATGAACAATTAAGATATAACTCGCGAATGCCGGATCTTCCTAAAACTCGCTGCATTTTCATCGCTTTATTTTCACGCAATATTAATTCAGAAGATATTCTCCCTTGTTCTTGATTCCAAGCTAATAAATCCTGATCATTTTCAAATTTAGGTTTGATGTTATTAGGCATAATTCTTTGAAGACGTCTAAAAAATTCGGTGTAAAATGTCATTATTTTCCTCTAAATCCATCAGGTGTTTTTTGATCGGGAGATGGTATATAAGTAATATCTTTTTGTTTGTTTATTGAATTAAAAGAACGAACTTTTTGCAAGTTTCTTGCTAATTTTTGCTCCCATTGCACATGATAGTAAAAACAACCTTCGGCCTCCCAATAAGCAATAAAAGCAGTGAGCTCATGCTTAGACACTTCTTCTTCTAATATTATTCCCCATAATGCGGCTTTTCGAATAAAATCTTTATCAGGAGTCCATTGTTGATGCATAGCAAATTTTTTTTTAATATTTTCTTCTTGATTGATATTTTCTTGTTCAAAATTATATTCAAGATCAAATATTTTTTTTAACACTGATGGGGTGATCACATAAAATAAAATTTTTTTATTTTTTGATATAGATAAAGTGCCATTTTTAGTTTTTTTTATAATTTGAATAGGGTTTTTACAAAATAAATCTAAACTTATATTTTTAGAAATTAAAATTTTCATAAAAATGTGATCCATATAAATTAATAAATATTTTTAAATTTCAGTTTTTTATTGTAAAAATGTAAAGATAGCATGAAATTCGACTAGTTATTTTTTTTTTATATAAAGTAAAATGATCTGATATTGAAAAATTTTGATCTTTTGTTGTTTCTATATAAATTATTGATTGATTTTTTATCCATTTATTTTGCTCTAATAAAGTGATAGTTTTTTCTATTAATTTTTTATGATATGGTGGATCTATAAATATTATATCGTATGATTTTCGAGGTTTTTTAAGCCAATTCAAGGTATTTGTATGTATAATTTCTAAATTAGATATATTAAGTTTTTTTGTATTATTTATTAACGACAATATATTTTGTTTTTCTATTTCTAAGAAAGTAACAAATTGTGCATTTCGAGAGATAGCTTCCAAACCTAGTGCTCCACTACCTGAAAAACAATCTAGACAATAAGCATTTTGAATATATTTAGACAGCCAATTGAAAAGTGTTTCTTTGATTCGATTAGTTGTTGGACGTACATTTATATTATTTCTAAAAGATAATTTTCTTCCTTTAAGATTACCTGAAATAATATAAACTTTTGATTTGTTTTTAAAAGAAGAATTATACATTTTATTAGATTATCTATATTAATGATATATAGTGATATAATTTATTTTATTATTAAATAAAATTTAAATAAATATTTAATTTTGAATTTTTTAATATTAAAACAATAGACTGTACTTTTTATAAGGAGTTATTCATATGACTGATAATAAAAAAAATAATTTATTCTCTTGGATTAATTCAAAAATAACTAAAAAAAATCAAATAGATTCAAATAAACATAAAATAAATTTTTTTTTTAAATTAAAAGAAAGTTTAAAAAAAACTAAAATTTTTTTTGGAAATAAAATTAGTCGTATTTTTTCTTTAAAACATGTAGATAAAGTTTTATTTGAAAAATTAGAAGAAATTATGATTTTATCTGATGTTGGCATTAATACTACCGAAAAAATTATTCAAGGATTAATTAACGATGCTAATCGTCAAGAACTAAAAAACCCAAAAGCAGTATATTTTCTTTTAAAAGAAAGAATGCATTTAATTTTAAAAAAAGTAGAAATCCCTTTATTAATCTCGAATCATACTCCGTTTGTGATACTAATAGTTGGTGTAAATGGCACGGGAAAAACTACAACTGCTTTAAAATTGGCAAAAAAATATAAATTAAATGGAAAATCTGTTATGTTAGCGGCAGCAGATACGTTTCGAGCCGCAGCAATAGATCAGCTTCAAACATTAGGAAAAATACATGGAATTCCAGTTATAGCGCAAACTTTCGGAGCTGATCCAGCTGCTGTAGCATTTGATGCATTTAAGTCAGCCATTTCAAAAAAAATCGATGTTTTAATTATCGATACAGCAGGTAGACTTCATAATAAGCAACATTTATTGGAGGAACTAAAAAAAATAGTAAGAGTAATTAAAAAGTTAAATACTTCTGCTCCACATGAAATAGTATTAGTAATTGATGCTTGTAATGGACAAAATACAATTAATCAAACTGAAATGTTTCATAAATCGATTAATTTAACGGGACTTATTCTAACTAAATTAGATGGAACGGCAAAAGGCGGGGTTATTTTCGCGTTGTCAGATAAATTTTCTATTCCTATTCGTTATATTGGTACTGGTGAAAAATCAACTGATTTGCTTGATTTTAATAGTAATGATTTTATTAATGCTATTTTTAATGATATAAAGTAATTTTTTTATATTGAAAAGTATGAATAATTCATATTATTTATTTTATTTAGATATATTTAATATTTATATAAATTTTTGATTTTATATTTTAACTAAAGTATGATTAAAAATTCTACATATTTACAATAATTAAATATATCTTGTTCATTCGGTAATTAAAATGACTAATAAAGTACAGATTTTGTCTGTAAGATCATTGGGTAACTTAGATGCTTATATTAGAATAGCTAATTTATGGCCTATGTTATCTATTAAAGAAGAAAAATTATTAACTCAACGTTTGCGATATAATAGCGACTTAGACGCCGCTAAAACTTTAATTCTTTCTCATCTTCGATTTGTTATACATATTTCACGTAATTATTCAGGGTATGGTTTGCTTCAAGCTGATTTAATACAAGAAGGAAATATAGGTTTGATGAAAGCAGTTAGAAGATTTAATCCAGAAATTGGAGTTCGTTTAGTTTCATTTGCTGTTCATTGGATTAAATCTGAAATACATGAATATGTACTGAGAAACTGGAGAATTGTTAAAGTAGCTACTACAAAAGCTCAAAGAAAATTATTTTTTAATTTGAGAAAAAGTAAGAGTAGATTAGGTTGGTTTAATAAAGAGGAAATTGAAATAGTTGCTAGAGAGTTAGGTGTAAGTACTGATGATGTTAGAGAGATGGAATCTCGTATGTCAGCGCAGGATATAACTTTTAATTCATTTCCAGATGAAGATCTGAAAGATAGTAAAAATAATTTAAATATGCCTTATTTAAAAGATAAAACATCTGATTTTGCTAACGGATTTGAACAAGATAATTGGGATGAATATGCAACACATAAATTAAATAATGCTTTATTAAGATTAGATAAACGTAGTCGTGACATCATTCAATCTAGATGGTTGGATAATAATAAAAAAAATACTTTACAAAAATTAGCAAACAATTATGGAATTTCTGCGGAACGTGTACGACAATTAGAAAAAAATGCTATGAAAAAATTAAAAATAGCGATAGAAAATTAAATTAAAATCATTAATGATAGTATACTTTATTTAGAGTATGAGACTATTTTATAACATTAAAACTCATACTCTTTTATATAAAACAAATATAAATTTATTACTCGACTGTTACAGATTTGGCAAGATTTCTTGGTTGATCTATATTTGTTCCTTTACTTAAAGCAATATAATATGCAAGTAACTGCAATGGAATTATATAAAAAATAGGTGCTATTATTTCTTCGACGTATGGAACTTTGAATAGTGTTATATTTTTTTCTAAATTCATTTCTGCGTCAGAAAAAATATAAATTAAACCACCTCTTGAGCATATTTCTTGAATATTTTTTTTTGTTTTTTCAATCAATGAGTTATTTGGTGCTGTAATAATAATCGGTATATTTTTATCGATTAATGCTAGAGGTCCATGTTTTAACTCTCCAGACGGATACGCTTCTGCATGAATGTAAGAAATTTCTTTTAATTTTAATGCTCCTTCCATCGCTATAGGATATTGATCTCTTCTCCCAAGAAATATCATATTTTTGGTGTGATATAATTTTTTTGCTATATTTTTAATTTCTTGATTTTTTTTTAATATTTCTTCAATTCTATATGGTAAAATATTTAGAATTTTTACAATTTTTTTTTCAATATCATTTTTTTTTTGTTTAATACTTACTATCTTTGCTACTAGCATTAATAAAACAGTTAATTGTGTAGTAAAAGATTTTGTAGAAGCAACTCCTATTTCAATTCCGGCTTTAGTTAATAAACAATTATCAGATTCTTGAACTAAAGACGAACCTTTCATATTACATATAGTTAAATTTCCTAAGTATCCTAATTTTTTTGAAATTCTTAATGCTGTTAAAGTATCTGCTGTTTCACCTGATTGAGATAAAGTAATGAAAAAACTTTTTTTTCTAACTGCTAATTTTCGAGAAGAAAATTCAGAAGCTACTTCTACATCACATGGGATATTGGCTATTGATTCAAACCAATGTTTAGATACCATTGCAGCATGATAAGAAGTTCCGCATGCAACTATTTGAATATGTTCTAAATGTAAAAAAATGTTTTTTTCTTGCACTCCTAACTCTGGAAAATCAATAGTTTTATTGTTTTTTAAACAATGTTTTAGAGTGTTTCTAATTGATGTTGGTTGTTCGTATATTTCTTTTTCCATATAATGTTTATACTTTCCTTTTTTTACACATTCATATTGAATATCAGATTGAATTATCTTTCTTTGGACTATAGAATTATGTTTATTAAAAATTTGAGTTTGTTCTGGTTGAACAATAGCTATATCTCCTTCTTTTAAATATATAAAGCGTTTCGTAATATTTAATAATGCAATTTGATCTGAAGCTATAAAATTTTCTCCTATACCTAAACCAATAATTAATGGACTACCAGAACAAACAGCTATTAATCTAGATGAATTATGAGTATCCATCACTACCATACTATAGTTGCCATGTAATCTTATTAGACTATTATGCATAGCTTCTAAAAGAGATTTACCTGTTTTTTTTTGTTCCCAATGTAATAAATGAACAATTACTTCAGTATCCGTATCAGAATAAAAGATATAACCTTGTTTTTCTAAAAATAATCGAAGTTGAAAACTGTTTTCAATAATACCGTTATGAACAATAGCAATATGTGAAGAGATATGTGGATGCGTATTTTCTTCTGAAACTTTTCCATGAGTCGCCCATCTTGTATGAGCGAGACCAATTTTACCAAATAATTTTTTGTTTTTTGTTTTTTTTATTAATTGACTTACTTTTCCTATACATCTAACTCGAATAAAATTATTATTTTTATTAATCAAAGCTAATCCAGATGAATCATATCCTCGGTATTCTAATCGTTGAATACTTTCAAGAAGAAAATTAATTATATTTCGCTGTGTTACTGCAGCAACAATACCACACATATGGATTTACCCTTTTTATTTTATAAAGTAATTTTTTAATTCATATTATTAATTAGTAGTTTTTTTATTGTTTTTATTAGGATTAATCCAGTTTTTTTTATATTTTTGTTCTTTTTTATTATAAACTAAACATGGTGTTTCTATATTTTTCATTACAGTAGTTCCCGCTGCAATAGTTGTATTTTTTGTTATTTTAATAGGAGCAATTAATTCGGTATTAGAACCTATAAAAACATTATCGCCAATAATAGTTTGTGATTTTTTAAAACCATCATAATTACATGTGATACTACCTGCTCCAATATTGACTTGAGAACCAATTTTAGCGTTTCCAATATAACTAAGATGTTTTATTTTTGATTTTTTTTCTACTACACTATCTTTAATTTCAACAAAATTACCTATATGTGTTTCATTATTTAATATAGTATTATTCCTTAAATGGCAAAAAGGTCCTATTGTGCAATTTTCTCCTATTTGAACATTTTCTATAATAGTGTATTCTTTGATATAAGAATGATTGTTAATCACACTATTTTTAATTATACAACCTGTTCCAATTTTAACATTATTTCCTAAAATTACCTTTCCTTCTAGTATTACACCTGTATCTATTTCTATGTTTTTTCCATGTTTCAATTTTCCCCTTAAACTGAAATGATATGGATCTTTTAATTTAATACCCGCGATCATAAGGTTGTTAGTTATTTTTTTTTGAATAATTTTTTCTAAAATAGATAATTGTAATTGATTATTTACACCTAATATTTCTTGATAATTTAATGGTTCTACTGTATGAATAATATTCTTTTCTAAATGAGCTAAGTAAACAATATCTGTAGCATAAACTTCTTGATTAATATTTTCTTTATTAATTTTATAAAGCCATCTTTTTAAATCTTTACCATTTGCAATAAATGTTCCAGAATATACTTCTTTAATTAATTTTTCTTTATTATTAGCATTTCTATCCTCTATAATACTTATAACTTTTCCTTTATTTCTATAAACTCTTCCATATCCGTCTGGATTTTTTATATTACTTGTTAATAAGCTTAAATTTGAATTTTTTTTAGATTCTTTTAATTTATTTATAGATTGATTGGAAATTAATGGCATATCTGCATAGAGAACAATAATGTTATCATTGTCTGAAAAATATTTTGATGCTATAATTATAGCATCTCCTGTTCCTTTTTGTTTTTTTTGAATTACCCATTCTACAGAAATATTTTGATTTTTAGATAATATTTTTTTTATTTTTTCTGTACAAACTAATATTATTTTTTTAGGTTTGATGGATTTTGCTGTATCTAACACATATTCTAATATTGTTTTGCCACCTAATTTATGCAATACTTTTGGGCAATCAGATTTCATTCTACTACCTTTTCCAGCTGATAATATAATGATAGTTGTCTCAGTTTTTGACATATACATCCTTTTTGATATTTTTTAATATGTTAATTTTTTTTAATTTACTTGATTTAAAATATTTTCAAATTTCCATAATTATAAACAATTTAAATATAAATTAATTATTAAAGTATTTTAATTATATTTAATATATTATTTTGATATTAAGGTTTGTTATGTATCGAATTATTACAGTAGATTTAGACGGTACGTTATTATCTCCAGAAAATAAAATAACAAAATATACAACAAAAATCATACAATCATTAATAGATAAAGGTTTATACGTTGTCTTTGCTTCTGGACGTCATCATATTGATATGATGAATATTCGAGATAATTTAAATATTAAAATTTTTATCATTGCTTCTAATGGAGCTAAAGTTTTTCATTTAGATAAGCAGCTAATTTTTGAAAGTCATTTAAATATAGATATTGCTACAAAACTTGGTTATTTAAAATATTTAGATTTAGATATTATTACGCAAGTTTATCGAAATAATCAATGGTATATAAATAACAGTAAAATTCAAAATAATTTTTGTCCCGATTTATCATTAATTAAATATAAACATTTTCACCCGGATACATTTAATTTTAGTAATGTTAGTAAAATTTTTTTTACTAGTAATAATTTTAAAAAGTTATATAATCTTGAAAAATATATTATTAGTGTATTTAATAATCAAGTTAATATTAGTTTTTCTCTTCCAGGATGTTTAGAAATTATATCTGGAAAGACTTCAAAAGGATACGGATTAAAATTAATATCTAATATTTTAGGTATTTCTCTACAAGAATGCATTACTTTCGGTGATGGAATGAATGATTATGACATGTTAAGAATTTCCGGAAAATCATGTATTATGAAAAATTCTGATGTTCGTTTAAAACAAGTTTTACCTTATTCTGAAGTGATTGGTAGCAATAAAGATGATAGTGTAGCAGTTTTTTTAGATAAAATGTTTCTTAGATCTAATGATTAATGATATAAAAATTTTAATCTTAATATATTATTAATATTTAAAATTTTTAAAAAAATTAGGTTGTAGTATATTTCGAATAAATTTCAAATGAATATTAGCATGTGAACATATAGAGCAAATAAAATTTTGTATAATTACTTCTTGTTGTTCGCCATTTCTCACAGCAGCATATAATCTTTTCCAGATTCCATTACCTAATGTTTTTGTAATAATTAAGTTTTGTTTCTCAAAATTATCTACTACCCAATGTGGTAAAGCGGTGATTCCCATTTTTGCTGATACCATTTGTATCAGAAGTGAAGTATTATTAACGTTTTTAAATATTGGTACTATTCCTGATGGTTGTAAAAAAAATTTCCATATATCTAATCTATGACGCGCCACTGGGTATATCATTAATATTTCAGACGCTAAATCTTCTGGGATAATTTTTTTTTCTTTTTGTGCTAACGGATGACTTGGAGATAAAATTAATCGAACTTCAAAGTCAAACATAGGTATATAAATTAGGTCGCTTTTAGGTAATACTTCTGAGGTAAATACAATATCTAGTTTGCCTTGTTGTAGTGATGGTTGAGGACTGAAAATCATATCAGAATAAAAATCTATTTCTACTTTTGGCCAATTTTTATTAAAAATTTTTAATACTGGTGTTAACCAATGAATACAGCTGTGACATTCAATTGCGAGCTTAATAACAGTTTGGTGATTATATTTGCAATTTTTTAGTGCTTTATCTATTTTTGGTAGTATTTCTTTGGATAGTTTTAGTAAAATTTTTCCTTGAATTGTAAATTTTACTGGATTTGTTTTTCTGATAAATAATTTAAAACCTAGTCTTTTTTCTAACTCATTACATTGATGCGAAAGAGCTGATTGTGTTTGATGCAATTGAATTGCAGCAGAGCTTAATGAACCACTGTTTTTTAAAGTTTGTAGTGTTCGTAGATGCTTTATTTCGATCATGAGATTCCTTCATATCGAGAATTAAATATTTGCGCTTGCGTATTTTATTTAATACTAGAATTATAAGATATCTATTTGAAAGAAATCAATTGTTAAATTACTTTAAATACATTATAAAATAAGAAATTATCAGGAGAAACAATGGTTATTTCAAACCATATACTTGGATTTCCAAGAATAGGCGTGAATCGAGAACTTAAAAAAGCCCAAGAATCTTATTGGTCTGGTGAGATTAGTCAATCAGATTTACTTCTTATCGGTAAAAATATAAGACAAGAAAATTGGAAGCAACAAAAAGATGCAGGCATTCAATATATATCAGTTGGAGATTTTGCCTGGTATGATCATGTTTTAAGTACTAGTATGATGTTAGGAAATATACCAGAAAGACATCATAATATTAATA
The DNA here is from genome assembly GCF_039388985.1 of Buchnera aphidicola (Aphis aurantii). Classification (NCBI taxonomy): domain Bacteria; kingdom Pseudomonadati; phylum Pseudomonadota; class Gammaproteobacteria; order Enterobacterales; family Erwiniaceae; genus Buchnera; species Buchnera aphidicola. Next base: position 30,651 of record NZ_CP135021.1, read on the forward strand.
ATTCGATTGATTTAGATTGTTTATTTCGTGTAGCTAGAGGATCTAATCCAGATATTTCAGCATCAGAAATGACTAAATGGTTTAATACGAATTATCATTATATAGTTCCAGAATTTAATAAAAATAGAATATTAAAATTTTCTTGGAATCAACTTTTAGAAGAAACAGACCAAGCTTTGGCATTAGGTTATAATGTTAAACCGATTATATTAGGTCCTATTACATATTTATGGTTAGGAAAAGTAAAAGGCAAACATTTTGATCGACTAGATTTACTTGATAGTATATTGCCTATATACAAGCATATTTTAGATAAATTATCTCATAGAAATATTAGTTTTGTTCAAATAGATGAACCTGCTTTAGTATTAGAGTTGCCGGAAAAATGGAAAAAAGCTTATTTACATGCATATAAATATTTAAATGGAAGTACTAAGATATTATTAACGACATATTTTGATAGTATTAATCATAATATAGAATTCATTCGTAACTTACCTGTAGATGGTATTCATGTTGATCTAATTTTTGGAAAATATAATTTATTTGATTTAAATAATAAAATTCCTAAAGAATGGATTTTATCTTTAGGAGTTATTAATGGTAGAAACGTTTGGAAATCAGATTTATTAAAATGGTTTGATGTTATTTCTAAAATTATTAAATTTCGTCAAAGCTTATTAATTAGTTCGTCTTGCTCGTTATTACATTCTCCGATTGATTTAGAAATGGAAAAAAATTTAGATCAAGATACTAAAAAGTGGTTTTCTTTTGCTGTTCAGAAATGTAATGAATTAAGATTATTATTAAAAGCATTAGAAGATAATGATACTACTTTCATCAAAAAATGGTCTGATCCAATTTATAAGCGTAGTGCTTCTAAAAAAGTTCATAAATTTGAAGTACAAAATCGTGTTTCTAAAATTTTAAACAATAATTTTAGTCGTATTAGCAACTATTCTGTTCGTTCGAAAGAACAAAAAGAAAAATTTAATTTACCTATTTTACCTACCACCACTATTGGTTCTTTTCCTCAGACAATAGAAATAAGAAAATTAAGAAAAGATTTCAAAGAAAATATAATAACTTTTGAAGAATATGAAACAAGTATTAAAAAACACATTAAAGAAGTGATTAAAGTTCAAGAAGAACTAGATATTGATGTTTTTGTGCATGGCGAAGCCGAAAGAAATGATATGGTAGAGTATTTTGGTGAGAATTTAGATGGTTTCGTATTTACAGATAATGGATGGGTACAAAGTTATGGTTCACGTTGTGTGAAACCTCCTATTATTGTTTCTGATATTAGTCGAAAAAAACCTATTACTGTGGAATGGTTAAAATATGCTAAATCTTTAACAAACAAACCCATCAAAGGTATGTTAACCGGTCCTGTTACAATTTTATTTTGGTCTTTTCCAAGAGAAGATATTTCATTAGAATCGATTTCTAAACAAATTGCATTATCGTTATATGATGAGGTTTTAGATTTAGAAAAATCAGGAATTGAAATTATTCAAATTGATGAACCAGCATTACGAGAAGGTTTGCCATTAAAGAAAAGTTATTGGAATGAATATTTAACCTGGGCAGTAGATGCTTTTCGTATAACTTGCTCTAATGTAAAAAATACTACTCAAATTCATACACATATGTGTTATTGTGAATTTAATGATATTATGGACTCTATTGCTTTATTGGATGCAGATGTCATTACAATTGAAACAGCGCGTTCCGATATGGAGCTATTAGAAGCATTTAAAAAATTTAAATATCCAAATGAAGTAGGACCAGGTGTATACGATATTCATTCTTCAAATATACCGAGTGTTGAATCAATTAATATTTTATTAAAAAAAGCAATGAAATATATACCTTTGGATCGTATTTGGATAAATCCAGACTGTGGTTTAAAAACAAGAAAGTGGAATGAAACTATATCTGCATTAAAAAACATGGTAAAATCCGCAAAAACGATGAGAAGTCTAATTAAAAATCATATCATTTAAAGTGAGATCTTGAAAAATTTAATAAATTAATATTAAATCATCTTTTAGATCATTTTTATTATAAATAAAATCTAAATGATGATTTAAAGAATGCAGTACTATTTTATTTTTTTAAAATATTTAAATAATATATTTTCAAAGTATTATAAAAAATTAGTGCTTAAAATGACGTTTATAAGTAAAAATCATAGCGATATTATATTGATTTGCACACTCAATAACTTCTTGATCTCGAATAGATCCTCCTGGTTGAATAATACAACTGATACCAATAGAAGCAGCTTTTTCTATTCCATCTTTAAAAGGAAAAAATGCATCAGATGCCATGGTAGCTCCTTGAATATCAAATCCACGATCTTTTGCTTTAAAATTTGCTAGTTGAGTTGCATCTACTCTACTTGTTTGTCCAGCTCCTATACTTATAGTTGTTCTATTCAGACCATACAGAATTGCATTTGATTTGACATATTTCACTATTTTCCAACAAAATATAGCATCTTTAAATTCCTGGTCATTAGGTAATCTTTTTGTAACAAAATTAAACTTTTCTATTTCTATAGTATTATCATCATTTTCTTGTACAAGCAATCCGTTTGTTATTTTTTTAAAATCTATTTTTTCATTGTTTTTTTTAAATTTTCCACTGATTAATATTCTTATATTTTTTTTCTTTTTTAATATTTCTAAAGATAAATGATGTATTTCAGGAGCAATAATTACTTCAACAAATTGTCTTAAGATAATTTCTTGAGCTGTTTGTACATCTATTATTACATTAAACGCAATAATTCCTCCAAACGCAGAAATCGGATCTGCTTTATAAGCAGATATATACGCTTTTAATAAAGATATATTTTCAGAAGCTCCACAAGGATTTCCATGCTTAACAATAACGCAAGCTGGTGTAGAAAATTGTTTAACACATTCTAAAGCTATATCTGCATCAGATATATTATTATAGGACAATTGTTTTCCATGAATTTGATACGACCCGCTAATTGTACCAGGTTCTGAAAAGTTTTCTTTTATATATAAAGCTGATTTTTGATGTTGATTTTCTCCATATCTTAAATTTTGTTTTTTGATAAATTTTAATTTTATTTTATCCGGAAATAAGTTATTTTTCTGAGAAATGTTAGATTGTGTTTTATTTATGAAATATTTTTTAATATTTTTTTCGTATTTTGATGTATATGAAAATGCTTGGCTTGCTAAATATAATCTTGTTTCTATACTAATATGATTATTTTCTATAGAATTAAAAATAAGCTTAAAATCAGAAAAATTTACTATGATTATAACATCTTTATAATTTTTAGCGGCAGATCTAACTAGTGTTGGCCCTCCTATATCAATATTTTCAATTATTTCTTCTGTTGTAGATTGATTTTGAATATTAATTTTATGAAATGGATAAAAATTCACAATCACTATATCAATTGGTAGTATATTATATAATTTCATTGTGTTTTTATCTTTTTTTCTTCTTCCTAAAATACCTCCTATTATTTTAGGGTGCATAGTTTTTACACGACCATCCATTATTTCTGGAAAATTTGTATATTTTGAAATTTCAGTTACAGGTATGTTATGATTTATTAAATATTTTGCTGTTCCTCCTGTGGAAAGTAAGTTAATTTTTTTTTCTAATAAAATTTGAGACATTTCTAATAAATGTTTTTTATCAGACACGCTAATAAGGGCATTTTTTAATATAGTATTTGATGACATAATTTTTATTCTTTTGTATAAAAAATATTTTTTAATCTAATTTATTTGCAATTTTTTTAATATTAAATATTATAGGGGCATTTTGCCCCTTAGATTTTTTTATTATATTGATTTTTTTATTTAATTGCATTTTTTAATGTTTTTCCAGATATAAAACTAGGTACTTTTGTAGCAGGAATCATCATTTCTTTTCCTGTTTGTGGGTTTCTTCCTATACGAGAAGCTCTTAAATTAACTTTAAATGTACCGAAACCAACTATTTGTACTGATTCACCTTTTTTTAAAGATTCAACAATAGTAGATAATGTTGATTCTAAAGTAGATTTTACTTGTATTTTAGATAAATTAGATTTTTTAGAAATAATATCAATTAGTTGAGTTTTATTCATTATCTTTCCTTTTTATTAAAAAAAATAATAATTAATTTAAATCATATGGATATGATAGAAATTTTAATAAAAAAACTGATTTTTATAATTAAAATAAATTATTTGTTTGTAAGTATCTATTTTAGAAAACTTTAAAAGTATATTTAAGCAAATATTTTACATAATTTAGATCGTAATTTGATTAATATTGTGTTTTTTGAAATTGATTTAATATAAAAAAGATTAATTAAGCAAATCAAATAAAATCAAAATATATAATATATCTAAAAAAAAATAAAAAGATAGTATAAATACAGTATATTATTGCTGAAAGAAAAATTTATTTTTAATATTTATATAAATGTTTTAGGCTGCTTTAAAAAGCAGCCGTATTTTATAATATTTTAGTAAGCATACATCATTAACTAAGAGTTGAGTTTAATAGTTCGGATAAACTTGCTGATGCTTCTTCGGCGCTAACTTGTGAAGATGAATTGTTATTACCGTTTAACGTATGATTATTATTTGTATTTTTACGTCGAATTAATCGTTCTTTATGATATGCATATCCAGTCCCAGCTGGAATTAATCGACCAACAATAACATTTTCTTTTAATCCTCTGAGTTCATCTTTTTTTCCTGCTACTGCTGATTCTGTTAATACCCTAGTTGTTTCTTGGAAAGAGGCGGCAGATATAAAGGATTCAGTTGCTAATGACGCTTTCGTAATTCCTAATAAATCTCTTGAAAAAGTAGCTGGTATTTTATTTTGTTTGTTTAATATACGATTTGAAATTTTTATTTTAGAGAATTCGACTTGCTCTCCGTCAAGAAAATCAGAATTTCCTGATTTAATTATTGTTGCTTTTCTAAGCATTTGTCTTACAATCACTTCAATATGTTTGTCGTTAATTTTCACGCCTTGCAAACGATATACTTCTTGAACTTCATTTACAATATATTTAGTTACAGCTTGAACTCCCCTCAATCGAAGAATATCATGCGGTGATTCTGGCCCGTCTGATATTACATCTCCTCGTTCAACTCTTTCGCCTTCAAATACATTTAATTGCCTCCACTTTGGGATCATTTCTTCATATGAGTCATTTCCATCTACTGGAGTAATAATTAATCTTCTTTTTCCCTTTGTTTCTTTTCCAAATGAAATAATACCACTAATTTCAGCTAAAATAGCTAGTTCTTTTGGTCGTCTTGCTTCAAATAAATCAGCTACTCTTGGTAATCCTCCAGTGATGTCTTTAGTCCCCCCTGACTCTTGAGGAACTCTTGCTAAAGTATCGCCTGAAGTAATTTTTACACCATCATTTAATTGTACAATTGCTTTTCCAGGTAGAAAATATTGTGCAGGCATTTCTGTTCCTGAAATGAGTACATCATTTCCCTTTTCATCAACGATCTTTAATGAAGGTCTTAAATCTTTTCCAACCGCCATTCTTTCAGCTGTATCTAAGACTACAATTGAAGACAAGCCTGTGAGTTCATCCGCCTGTCTTGTAATACTTTGGCCGTCTATCATATCTATAAAACGAATAAATCCATTTACTTCTGTAATGACTGGTATAGTATGTGGATCCCATTTCGCTATAGTTTCTCCAGAGTTAACTTCTTCTCCATTTTTTTTTGCCATTATAGATCCATAAGGTATTTTATAGCTTTCTTTTGTTCTTCCAAATTTATCAATAATATTTAATTCGACGTTTCTTGAGGTGATAACTATTTTTCCTGATGAGTTAGTTACAGATTTAGCATTGTTAAGATTGATAATGCCTTTATTTTTAATCTGAATACTAGATTCAGTTGCAGCTCTTGATGCAGCTCCACCGATATGAAATGTTCTCATAGTTAATTGCGTTCCAGGTTCTCCTATAGATTGAGCTGCAATTACGCCTATTGCTTCTCCTTTATTAACTAAATTTCCGCGAGCTAGGTCTCTTCCATAACAGTATGCACATACACCGAAATCAGTATCACAGTTCACAACTGATCTTACTTTTATAGTATCTATAGAATTTTTTTCTAAAAGATCACACCATTTCTCATTTAATAAAGTATTTCTTTGAATTAATATTTTTTTAGTATTAGGATGTAATATATTTTCCGCAGTCACACGTCCTAATACTCGTTCACGCAAAGGTTCTTTAACATCCCCACCTTCTATTAATGGAGTCATTAACATTCCTTCATGTGTTTCACAATCGTTTTTTGTCACAACTAAATCTTGCGCTACATCTACCAATCTCCTAGTTAAATAACCAGAATTAGCAGTTTTTAATGCTGTATCCGCCAATCCCTTTCGAGCTCCATGAGTTGAAATAAAATATTGTAATACATTTAATCCTTCTCTAAAATTGGCTGTAATGGGAGTTTCTATAATAGAACCATCAGGTTTTGCCATTAAACCACGCATCCCAGCTAATTGACGAATTTGTGCAGCAGATCCTCGAGCTCCTGAATCTGCCATCATAAATATACTATTGAAAGAAATTTGTTTTTGTAGTTTTCCTTGTTTATTTACAACTGGTTCTGTAGATAAATTTTCCATCATTGCTTTAGCTACTCTTTCATTTGCTGCTGCCCAGATGTCAATAACTTTATTGTATCTTTCCCCTGCCGTAACTAATCCGGATTGAAATTGCTCTTGTATTTCAGCTACTTCAATTTCGGCTTCATGAATAATATTTGATTTTTTTTCTGGTATAACCATATCATTAATACCGACGGATGCTCCTGATCTTGCTGCATAAGCAAAACCTGTGTACATAATTTGGTCAGCAAAAGTTACAGTTGGTTTTAAGCCTAAAATTCGATAACATGTATTTAACATTGTAGAAATATCTTTTTTCCCTAAAGTTTGATTAACTATACTAAATGGTAGGCCCTTGGGAACAATCATCCATAAAATCGCTCTACCTATAGTGGTATCAACTATTTTTTTTATAGGAATAAGTTTATTTTCTTCATTTTTTTGATATTCTATTATTCTAATTTTAATTAAAGAATGGAGCTCAGCAATACCTAAATGATATATTTTTTCCGCTTCGTTAGAACCATTTAAAAACATACCTTCTCCCTTTCCATTTATTTTTTCCCTGGTCATATAATACAAACCTAACACTACGTCTTGAGAAGGTACGATAATTGGTTCTCCGTTAGCTGGGGATAAAATGTTGTTTGTAGACATCATTAACGCTCTAGCTTCTAATTGAGCTTCGAGTGTTAATGGAACATGAACAGCCATTTGATCACCATCAAAATCAGCGTTATAAGCTGCGCAAACTAATGGGTGTAATTGAATCGCTTTACCTTCTATTAAAACTGGTTCAAATGCTTGAATACCTAATCTATGCAAAGTTGGTGCTCGATTTAATAATACCGGATGTTCTCGAATTACTTCATCTAATATATCCCATACTACCGCTTCTTCTCTTTCTACCATTTTTTTTGCAGCTTTTATAGTTGTTGCCAAACCTCGAACTTCTAATTTTCCATATATGAATGGCTTGAAAAGTTCTAAAGCCATTTTTTTAGGCAAACCACATTGATGCAATCTTAAATAAGGACCAACAGTAATTACTGATCGACCTGAATAATCTACGCGTTTTCCGAGTAAGTTTTGACGAAATCTACCTTGTTTTCCTTTTATCATGTCAGCTAAAGATTTCAGAGGTCTTTTATTAGACCCCATAATAGCTCTTCCTCTTCTTCCATTGTCAAGCAGTGCATCAACTGCTTCTTGAAGCATTCTTTTTTCATTTCGGACAATGATATCAGGAGCAGCTAGATCTAGCAGTCTTTTTAGTCTGTTGTTTCTATTAATTACTCTTCGATATAAATCATTTAAATCAGATGTCGCAAATCTTCCTCCATCTAGTGGCACTAATGGCCTTAAGTCAGGAGGTAATACTGGTAACACAGTTAAAATCATCCATTCGGGCTTATTATGAGATTGTATAAATGATTCGATTAACTTAATTCGTTTTGTTAGTTTTTTTCGTTTTGTTTCAGAATTTGTTTCATTCAATTCTAATCTCAGATTTTCACATTCTTTTATTAAATTCATATCTTTGAGTAATAATTGAATTGCTTCTGCCCCCATAGTTGCATGAAATTCATCTCCAAATTCTTCTAAAGCATCTAAATATTGTTCTTCTGTTAAAATCTGGTTTTTTTCAAGATGAGTCATTCCAGGGTTAATGACAACATACGATTCAAAATAAAGTACTCTTTCAATGTCTCTTAGTGGCATATCTAATAATAAACCTATCCGTGATGGTAATGATTTTAAAAACCAAATATGAGCTGTAGGAGAAGAAAGTTCTATATGACCCATCCGATCACGTCTTACTTTACTTTGTGTTACTTCAACACCACATTTTTCACAGATAACACCTCGATGTTTCAGTCTTTTATATTTTCCGCACAAACATTCATAATCTTTAACTGGACCAAAAATACGAGCACAAAATAATCCGTCTCTTTCTGGTTTAAATGTACGATAATTAATAGTTTCTGGTTTTTTAACTTCACCGAATGACCAAGATCTAATAACATCTGGTGATGCTAATGAAATTTTGATAGCATCAAAGTCTTCAGTTTTAGTTTGGGCTTTTAAAAATTTTAGTAAATCTTTCACGCATGAGCTCTCGTTGGAGTGAAATTTTTGAAGGTTTAAATCTATATATTTATTTAATATATTAAATATTTTTTATTCGTTTTCTAATTCAATATTAATTCCTAGAGATCGAATTTCTTTTAATAACACATTAAATGATTCAGGCATGCCAGGTTCCATTTGATGATTACCATCTACAATATTTTTGTACATTTTAGTTCTTCCATTAACATCATCAGATTTAACAGTTAGCATTTCTTGTAATGTATAAGAAGCACCATATGCTTCTAATGCCCAAACTTCCATTTCACCGAATCGTTGACCACCAAACTGCGCTTTTCCTCCCAACGGTTGTTGAGTTACAAGACTATAAGATCCAGTTGATCTAGCATGCATTTTATCATCAACTAAATGATTTAATTTCAACATATACATATAGCCTACAGTGACTGGTCTTTCAAATTTTTCGCCGGTTCTGCCATCAAAAAGAGAAATTTGCCCAGATGCAGGTAAATTTGCAAATTTAAGCATTTGTTTAATTTCATTTTCTTTTGCTCCATCAAAAACTGGTGTTGCGATAGGAATTCCTTTTTTTAGATTTTTTGCTAAATTTAGAACTTCTTCATTTGAAAATTCTTCTAAATTTATTTTTTGTCTTAAATTCTCTCCTAAATCAAAAGTTTTTTGAATAAATTTTCGTAAATTAGATATTTTTTCTTGTTTTTTAAGCATTTTGTTAATTTGATCTCCAATTCCTTTTGCGGCCATTCCTAAATGTGTTTCTAATATTTGTCCAATATTCATCCTTGATGGTACTCCTAAAGGATTTAAAACAATATCCACTGGTATTCCGTTCTCGTCATACGGCATATCTTCAACAGGATTGATTTTAGAAATTACTCCTTTATTTCCATGTCTTCCAGCCATTTTGTCACCAGGTTGTATTTGACGTTTTACCGCTAAACATACCTTAACTATTTTTAATACTCCTGGAGCAAGATCATCACCTTGTGTAATTTTACGACGTTTTATTTCGATTTTTTTTTCAAATTCTTTTTTTAATTCGTTATGTTGTTCTCTAAATTTCTCCATTTCTTGATTTTTATCTTCTTGTTTAACATCAATTTTAAGCCATTTTTCAAAAGGTAGTGTATTTAAGTATTCTATTTTAATATTAAAAGATAAAAGAGTTTTTTGTATTTTTGAAAATAAACTTAATTGGAATATTTTAAATTCTTCTGTTAAATCTTTTTTTGCTTTTTTAAGTTGCATCTCTTCAATTTCTAGAGCTCTTTTATCTTTTTTAACACCATCTCGTGTAAAAATTTGAACGTCAATTACAGTGCCGGACACTCCATTAGGAACTCTTAATGATGAATCTTTTACATCAGAGGCTTTTTCACCGAAAATAGCGCGTAATAATTTTTCTTCCGGTGTTAATTGTGTTTCTCCCTTCGGAGTTACCTTCCCAACTAAAATATCACCTCCAGTTACCTCCGCTCCAATATATACAATCCCAGATGCATCTAATTTACATAGCGCAGCTTCTCCTACATTAGGTATATCTGAACTAATTTCTTCCGGTCCTAATTTAGTATCTCTTGATATACAGGAAAGTTCTTGAATATGGATTGTAGTAAATCGATCTTCTTGAACTACTTTTTCTGAAACTAGTATAGAATCTTCAAAGTTATAACCATTCCAAGGCATAAAAGCGACTCGCATATTTTGTCCTAATGCTAGCTCACCTAGATCAGTAGATGGTCCGTCTGCTAAAACATCTCCTTTGTTTATTTTTTCATTTAATTGAACACATGGTTTTTGATTAATACAAGTATTTTGATTTGATCGGGTATATTTAGTTAAATTATAAATATCTATACCTGCTTCGCCGAGATATGTCTCATTTTCATTTACTTTAATTATAATACGAGAAGCATCTATATATTGCACAGAACCACTTCTTTTAGCTACAACTGTAACCCCTGAATCTACCGCTACTGTTCTTTCCATTCCAGTGCCAACTAAAGGTTTATCAGTTTTAAGTGTAGGAACTGCTTGACGTTGCATATTAGCCCCCATCAATGCTCTATTTGCATCATCGTGTTCTAAAAAAGGGATTAAAGATGCTCCAACAGATACAATTTGTTGAGTGGAAACGTCCATATAATCAACTTGATTACAATTAAATAAGCTTGATTCTCCTTTATGTCTACAAGTCACTAAATCATCAACAAAAAAATTATTTTTATCTATGTTAGTGTTAGCTTGAGCAATAATATAATTTCCTTCTTCTATAGCAGACAAATAATGTATTTCTTTTGTTACTAATCCGTTTGTTACTTTCCTATAAGGCGTTTCTAAAAATCCATATGTATTAGTTCTTGCATACACTGATAACGAATTGATTAAGCCAATATTAGGACCTTCTGGTGTTTCTATTGGGCATACTCGACCATAATGTGTTGGGTGAACATCTCTGACTTCAAATCCAGCTCGTTCTCTAGTGAGACCACCTATTCCTAAAGCTGAAATTCTTCTTTTATGTGTAATTTCTGATAAAGGATTATTTTGATCCATAAATTGCGATAGTTGACTAGAACCAAAAAACTCTTTTACAGCTGCGGATATTGGTTTAGCGTTAATCATATCCTGAGGCATTAATGTTTCTAAATCTCCTACGGATAACCTTTCTTTTACAGCTCTTTCTACTCTTACTAAACCTAATCTAAATTGATTTTCTGCCATTTCTCCTACTGATCGAATACGTCTATTTCCTAAATGGTCAATATCATCTACTTCTCCTTTTCCATTTCTAATATCAATTAATTTTTTTATTACATCAATGATATCTTCCTTGTTTAATGTTCCTAACCCTTCAATCGTTTGTCGTGATAAAGATCTATTGAATTTCATACGCCCTACAGATGAAAGATCGTATCGATCTTCAGAAAAAAATAAATTTTCAAATAAATTTTCTGTAGCTTCTTTTGTAAGTGGCTCTCCAGGTCTCATAACGCGATAAATTTCCATTAGTGCGCTTATTCTATCATTTGATGGGTCAATTCGAAGTGTTTCAGAGATATATGGACCATGATCTAAGTCATTTGTGAAAAGTGTTTCAATATATGAAAAATTTAATTTACGTAATTTTGTCAGTACTTCTAAAGATAATTCTGTATTGGCTGAAATTATTATTTCTTTTGTGATCGGATGTAAATAATTTTTTGAAACTATTCTTCCTAAAACATATTCTACTGGGACTTGAATAGATTTAATCTTAAATTTCTTGAGTTCCTGAATATGTCTTGCAGTGATACGTCGACCTTTTTTTATGTATATTTTTCCATTTTTTTGGATATCAAAAGAAGCAGTTTCACCGCGAAGTCTTTCTGAAACTAATTCTAACTTAATTTTATTGTCATATATTTTAAAAATATTTTTTTCAAAAAATATATGTAAAATTTCTTCTGTATTATAGTTCAGAGCTCGTAAAATAATAGTTACTGGTAATTTTCTCCGTCTATCAATTCTAACAAATAAATTATCTTTCGGATCAAATTCAAAATCTAGCCAAGAACCTCTATAAGGAATAATTCGAGCATTATATAATACTTTTCCTGAAGAATGCGTTTTTCCCTTATCACTATCAAAAAATACACCAGGGCTTCTGTGCAATTGAGATACAACAACTCTTTCTGTCCCGTTGATTATAAAAGTTCCATTATTTGTCATCAATGGTATTTCGCCCATATAGACTTCTTGTTCTTTAATATTTTTTACAGTAGGTTCTAATATATCACGTTCATAAATCACTAGTCTTAGTTTTACTCTTAATGGGGCAGAATAAGTCGCACCGCGTATTTGACATTCTTTAACATCAAATGTTGCTTCTCCTAATTGGTAACTTACGTATTGTAATTCAGAATTGCCATTGTAACCACGTATAGGAAATACTGATTGAAATGCTGCTTCTAATCCATGTTGTCCTTCTGGATCTGTTTTGATAAATTTTTTATAAGAATTGAGTTGAATCGAAAGAAGATATGGTATGTTTAAAATTTTAGGACGTTTTCCAAAATCTTTACGAATTCGTTTTTTTTCGGTGTAAGAGTAAACCATAGGGTTCCTAAGCTCGTTGACAGACAAATAAAGATTAACATTGTTATCTTTTAATCTGAAGAAGAGATATTTTTTGTTTTAATGTTTTTATTTTTAATTAGTTAATTTTTAGTTTAAAATTTTTTTAAAATTTCTAAATATTTGTATATAAAGGGCTGGTGAATTAAAAACACCAGCCATATGTGGAAGTTAATTAAGTTAAACGTAGAATATTTTACTTAATTTCAATTTCAGCACCAACATCTTCTAAAGTTTTTTTAAGCGATTCTGCATCTTTTTTATTGATGTTTTCTTTGATAACAGTTGGTGCTGATTCTACTAGATCTTTAGCTTCTTTAAGCCCAAGGCCAGTTGCACTACGGACACTTTTAATTACTGATACTTTATTTGGACCAATAACTTTTAGGAAAACATCAAACTCTGTTTTTTCTTCAGCAGCTTTTTTTTCATTATTATTATTGGATTGCATAGACATATTTGCAGAAATTCCAAATTTTTTTTCCATTGCCGAAATAAGTTCTACAACATTCATAATAGACATTTCTGATACAGCTTCTAAAATTTGTTCTTTAGTAATAGACATAAGAATAATTCCTAATAACAATTAGAATTATTTTAGATGTGTGATGATACATCAAAAATAATAACCTCTTTTAAGAAGTTTCTTTTTTCTTTTTTATAGCAGATAATGTATAAATAAGTTTACCAGCAGCTGACATTTTTAATATTAATAAAAGTTTGGCTATTGCTTCTTCATAAGTTGGCATATCTGCAAGTTGGTTGATTTCTAAATTAGATAATATTTTACCCTCAAATACTGCTCCTGTAATTTTAAATGGTTTATTTTTTTTTTGAAATGCTTGAAATAATCTAGCGCCGCTACCTGGATGATTTGTAGAATAAGCTATAAAAGTAGAGCCTTTGATTATGCTTGTTAAACATTCGAAAGCTGTATTTTTCACTGCTAAAGATAATAAAGTATTGCGAACAATACTCATTTTAACACCTAACTTACGCCCAGATTTTCTTAATTGGTTTATTTTGTTTACAGGAATTCCTTGAGAGTTTGCAATTACAGCTGACAGAGCTGATTTAGAAATTTGATTGATTTTGGAAACAATTGTTTTTTTTTTATCAATATTTAATGCCATTTTTATCGTATTCTCCTCTATTTTTATTTAGAGAAAAGATTTTTAATTAAATATACTAAATGATTGGGATTAGTATTATTTTTTTATGATTGTAAAAAATTTATTAAAATAAATTTTAAATTTTTTAGAAAAAGGGGATATCATTATAAATGATTTTTTTTCTGTCGTAAAGTAAAAACATTTTATTATAAAGATAAATTCGATTGATCTAAAGTCAAACCAACGCCCATAGTACTAGATAAAACAATTTTTTTTATGTATATTCCTTTAGATTGAGGTGGTTTTACTTTTTTAATTGATTCTAAAAAAGTATTAAAATTATCTTTAATTTGATTTTCGTGGAAGTTAATTCTCCCAATGGTAGCATGAATAATTCCATTTTTATCATTTCGATAGAAAATTTGTCCTGTTTTTGCATTTTTAACAGCTTCTGAAATATTTGTTGATACAGTACCTAATTTAGGGTTAGGCATTAAACCTCTAGGTCCTAATATATGACCTAATTGAGTTACAATTTTCATAGCATCAGGTGATGCTATAACAGCATCGAATATAATACCTTCTTTTTTTATTTTTTCAGATAAATCCTCCATTCCAACGTATTCTGCACCAGATTTTTTAGCTATCTCAATATTTTCACCTTGAGTAAAGACAGCAACTTTAATGGTTCGACCGACTCCATGTGGCAAGATAGTAGTGCCTCTAATATTTTGATCTGATTTTTTTGGATTTATTCCCAAGTTAATTGCAATATCGATACTTTCAATAAAATTTACTTTAGATGAATTTTTAAGTAATTTAATTGATTCATCAATATTATATAATTTCGTGAGGTCAATATTTTTTTTTATTTTTTTTATACGTTTAAAAATTTTAATCATAATTAATCCTCGATAATTAAACCCATAGATTTAGCTGTTCCTTTAATTGATTGGATTGCATTTTGAATATTTGAACCGGTCATATCTTGTTTTTTAATTTTAGCT
The DNA here is from genome assembly GCF_039388985.1 of Buchnera aphidicola (Aphis aurantii). Lineage (NCBI taxonomy): Bacteria > Pseudomonadati > Pseudomonadota > Gammaproteobacteria > Enterobacterales > Erwiniaceae > Buchnera > Buchnera aphidicola. The sequence continues at coordinate 45,651 of NZ_CP135021.1, forward strand.
ATTTCTTCAATTTGTAGATTTGTTATTTTTCCTTTTATTTCTGTTTTTGGTTTACTAGATCCTGATTTAATCCCCGCTGCTTTTTTTAATAAAATTGAAGCTGGAGGTGTTTTTGTGATAAATGTAAATGAACGATCAGAATACACTGTAATTACAACTGGGATAGGCAATCCTTTTTCTATGTTTTCTGTTTTTGAATTGAAAAGTTTACAAAATTCCATAATGTTTATTCCTTTTTGTCCTAAAGCAGGACCTATTGGGGGGCTTGGGTTGGCCATTCCAGCAGATACTTGAAGTTTTATGTAAGATTGTATTGTTTTTGCCATTTTTCAGATCCTTGTATTAAAAATATTTTTAGTTTTTTTCAACTTGTCTAAAATCTAACTCTACAGGAGTAGATCTTCCAAAAATAGAAACAGATACTTTTAATCTACTTTTTTCGTAATCTACTTCTTCTACTACACCATTAAAGTCTGCGAACGGACCGTCATTAACTCGAACCATTTCTCCGGGTTCAAATAAAGTTTTCGGCCTTGGTTTATCACCAATTTGACGGAGTCTATTAATGATAGTTTCTACTTCTTTATTACTAATTGGTGATGGTTTATCTGATTTCCCCCCAATAAAACCTAATACTCTTGGGACATTTCTAATTAAATGCCATGTTGTATCTGTCATGATCATTTGGATTAAAACATATCCTGGAAAAAATTTATATTCACTTTTTCTACGTTGTCCACCTCTAATTTCAACAACCTCTTCAGAAGGTACCATTACTTCACCAAAAAATTCTTGCATTTTCTTTATTTTAACATGTTCATGTATCGACTGAGCCACACGACTTTCAAACCCAGAAAAAGCTTGTAATACGTACCATTTTTTTTTTAAACTTTCTTGCATGTTTATAACCTTAGGCCAATAACAAATGCTATTAAACGAAATATAATATTATCTAGACCCCATAAAAGTAATGACATAAATATTGTTACTAATATAATTATTACTGTAGTATATAAAGTTTCTTTATATTTAGGCCACATTATTTTTTGTATTTCATTCTTTGAGGAATTTATATATAGTAAGATAATCTTTCCTTTTTTTGTATAGATTAAAATACCAAGTGCAAAGCTGATTAAACAAATTATTAATGCAAATCGAATAAAAAAATTTATCTTGTTAAGATAACAATCAATTAAAATACATAAAATAAAATTTATGAATATAAAAGTCCATTTTATTTTTTCTATAATTTTATTTTTTTTTTGGTTATGAATTTTTATATTCATATTTCTCCTGTAAATTATAGAAAATTAAATAATCAAAAGAAAAAATATATTAGAATATTCCGTATTTATTAGTTTTACAAAAAAATTCATCTATATCTTGCGAAAGATTCAAATGTCTATTAGTGTATTGATTTTAGAATGTTTTAAAAGGTGAGATTTTTGGATTGAATTTTTTTTAAATTTTAATTTCTAAAATTTTAAAAAATGCTGATACCCAGAATTGAACTGGGGACCTCACCCTTACCAAGGGTGTGCTCTACCGACTGAGCCATATCAGCGATGAAATCAATAATTTTTTAGCGGTCAGCGGGAATTGAACCCGCATCATCAGCTTGGAAGGCTGAGGTAATATCCATTATACGATGTCCGCATTTTGAAAATTTTTGGTGGGAGAAGGATTCGAACCTTCGAAGTCTCAGACGGCAGATTTACAGTCTGCTCCCTTTGGCCGCTCGGGAATCCCACCTGCTTTTTGCCGGCTACCGGAATCGAACTGGTGACCTACTGATTACAAGTCAGTTGCTCTACCTGCTGAGCTAAGCCGGCTAAAAATTATTTTTTAAAACAAATTAAATAAATTTTTATTTTTATATTATATGTTTTTTCTTTTTTATTGCAAGGTTTTTTAAAAAATAATTTTTTCATTAATTAAAGATAAATTAAAATTATTTTTATTTCAAAAAGAATTTGATTGAAATTTTAAAATTAAATTTTTTTTAATAATTTAATCTTTCCTGAAGAATTGATAAAATCTATTTCTGGTTCTAAGTATATTTTAAATTTTTTTAAAATAGATTTTTGTATTATTTGAGCTAATTTTAAAATTTCTTTTGGATTTGCTTTTTTTCTATTAATTAAAATAAGCTTTTGTTTTTTATAAATAGCTGCATCTCCAATATGGACGTTTTTAAAATTATATTTTTCAATTAACCAGGCAGCTGAAATTTTTATAGACCCATCAACTTGTAAGTAATATGGAATATTAGTATTGAAAGAAAAAATTCTTTTAGCATCTTTTTGGGAAATAATAGGATTTTTAAAGAAACTACCTGCATTGCCGTATTTATTAAGATTGGGTAATTTTTCTTTTCTTATCTGACAGATACTACGATATATTTCGTAAGGACTTATTTTTATTATGTTTATTTTTTTAAACAATGGTTTTAAAAAAATAGGATTCCATTTTTTCAATATTTTTATACCAACAGCAATTACAGCATATCCTTCTTGGTATTTATGTTTAAAAATACTATCACGATAAGAAAATTTACATAAATTTTTTGTAATTCTTATTATTTTTTCATCTTTTAAAGAAATCAGATCAACATATTGGCATATGTTTTTAAATTCTAAACCATATGCACCAATATTTTGAATTGCAGCAGATCCTATGCAACCAGGTATTAATGCTAAATTTTCTAACCCAAAAAAACCCATTTTTAGTGTGTATTTGACTAAATCACTCCATTTTTCTCCTGATAAAATATGTAATAACCAAGCATTGTTTTTTTCTTTAATTCGAATACCTTTAATTCTATTAATGATAACTATTCCTTTGTAATTTTCTAAAAACAATACATTACTACCTTCTCCTAAAATAATATAAGGAACATGAGATGAATTACATTTTTTATAAATATCAATTAATGATTTAATAGTTTGAACAAAAATAATTTTTTTTGCTGTTATATCTATAGAAAATGTGTTTAAATCTTTTAAAGATTTTTGATAGATTTGATTTGTATACATATAAATTGTTTAATATTATCAATATGATTTAGCAATGAAAATTGCATATTTATTTGTGATATTATAAATCAAATAAAATATTTTAATGGAATTATTAACATGAGTTTTTTAAAAAATAAATATCATCAAGATATAATTGATCAAAAAATAAATGATTTGAATAGTATAATACAGTGTTCTTTTGAATTTTTTCCACCTAAAAATTTTGATTTAGAAGATAAATTATTTTCATCCGCAATTCAATTAAGCAAATTAAAACCATTTTTTTTTTCTGTTACCTATGGCGCAAATAGTGGTGAGCGCGATAAAACATATGAAATTGTAAAAAAAATACATAAAAAAACAGGTGTTATTACTGCTCCGCACTTAACTTGTATTGACTCGACGCCAATCGAACTAGAACGGCTGGCAAAATTCTATTGGGAAAATAATATTCGTAGTATATTTGCGTTGAGAGGTGATTCTAATCATACGAATTATTCGCATACAATGTATGCTTGCGATTTAGTGCTATTATTAAAAAAAATAGCTGATTTTGATATTTCTGTCGCAGCTTATCCAGAAACCCATCCAGAATCAAAAAATGCTCAATCTGACATCTTAAATTTAAAAAAGAAAGTAGATGCAGGTGCTAATCGCGCTATTACTCAATTTTTTTTTAATACTGAAAGTTATTTACGTTTTCGAGATAATTGTTTAAAAAATAATATTAATGTTGATATTATACCTGGGATATTACCTATTTATAATTTTGAACAATTAAAACGTTTTTCTAAAATGACTAACGTTAAAATCCCATATTGGATGTATGAAATTTTTAATGGGTTAATTAATGATTTAAAAAGCCAAAGAATTATAGGAGCAAGTATAATTATAGATATAATAAAAAATTTATCTAAAGAAGGTGTAAAAAATTTTCATTTTTATACTTTAAATCAATCAGATATAGTATATTCAATATGTCGTTTGTTTGGTTTTTAATATTTTAAAATATATATTTATGCTAAATAAAAGAATTAATAACAAAATTTTATTATTAGTTTTTTAAGAATATTTTGTGTTGGCTCGATAAAACTGCAATGCAAATATTCATCCGGATAATGTGCTTGCTCAACAGAACCAGGTCCTAAAATCAATGTAGGTGCAATTTTTTTCAAAAACGGTGCTTCTGTACAATAATTCACAGTATTAGATTTTATTTCACATAAATCTTCTATTTTTTTAGTTATGTGATGTTTTTTAGAGATCTCATATGCAGGAACAGAAAAAAAAAGATTTTTTAAAAAAATTCTATTTGGCCATTTTTTTTTAATTTTTTTCAATTTTTCTTTTAACAACAATTCAAGTATTTCTAATTTTAGTTGCGGTATCGGTCTGATTTCAAAAGTTATTCTACAGAATGAACAAATTCGATTAATTGTGTTACCGCCTTTTATAGAACCAAAATTCATCGTTGGATAAGCGATAGAAAAATCTTTATGAAAATATTTTTGTTGTAAATATTTCTTGAAATCAATTAAATTTTTTATTATTTCGTATGCAATTTCAATGCTATTAACACCACAATGAGGATTGCTAGAGTGTCCAGTATCACCAATAATATCGATTTTATACGATATATGACCTTTATGGGCATGTATCAATTTTAAAGACGTTGGTTCTCCAATGATAATACAATCTGGTTTAATATTTGTAAATTTTGTAGATTCGACAAAATATCTTGCACCAGACATATCTGTTTCTTCATTAGCAGTAGCAAGTACATAAATTGGTTTTTTTATTTTTTTTATGTTTATAGAAGAAATAACATTTAATAAAAAAGCAAAAAATCCTTTCATATCTACTACACCTAATCCATATAATTTGCTATTTTTTTCAGTAAGTTTAAAAGGATCTTTAGTCCATAAATTATCATCAAAATCAACAGTATCTGTATGTCCAGAAAATAATATTCCTCCTTTTCCTACACCAAAAGAGGATAACATATTAAATTTATTTGTATGAGGTATATTTTGTATTTTTATTTCAAAATTTAATTCTTCAAAATAATTTGATAATAAATCAATGAACACTTTATTACTTTGATCTATTGCTTTTTTTTTGCTGCTAATTGTAGGTATTTTAATTAACGATTTAAATATTTCAATAAAATAAGGTATTTTTCTTTTCATGAAAGTAAATTTATTTAAATTTTTACATATTAAAACATATATTTTTTTTGAAGTAAAAAAATCAATAAAATTAGCTGTAAAATATATATAATTATAAATTATTTAGTATAGATTATTTTTAGTTGTTAAATAATTTAATTAATTGTTTTTTATTTTAAGGTTTTTAATTTATGTTAAATGTTTTAATCGTTGGTGCTAGTGGATACTCTGGAGCAGAGTTAGTTAATTATATTCATCGTCATAAGTTTGCTAGAATAAAAAAAATTTTAGTTTCGAAAGATAGTATCAGTTTAGGAAAATTATTTTCTGATTTACATCCAGAATATACAAATATTATTAATTTGACTTTTGAATCTATGGAAAGTTTTAATTTAATCAAAGGGAATATAGATGCTGTATTTTTAGCTACAGATCACAATGTTAGTCATGTTTTAGTGCCATTTTTTATGAAACATAATTGCATTGTTCTAGATCTATCTGGTGCATATAGAGTGAATAATATTGATGTTTATTCAAAATATTACGGATTTATTCACAATTATCAAAATATTTTAAAGCAATCTATTTATGGGTTAGCTGAATGGAATTATAAAAAAATTCAAAAAGCTCAATTAATTGCTGTTCCAGGTTGTTATGCTACTTGTATACAATTAGGATTAAAACCATTAGTAGAAGCTAATATTTTATGTAAATCATATATTCCTATAGTTAATGCTATTAGCGGTGTTAGTGGTGCTGGAAGACAACCTAATATTAACAATAGTTTTTGCGAAGTTAGTTTATTTCCATATAACATTTTTAAGCATCGTCATACTCCAGAAATTGTAGAAAATTTGGGTATTCCAATAATTTTTATCCCTCATTTAGGTGCATTTTCTAGAGGTATTATTGCTACCATTACATGTAAATTAAAATCAAATTTTAAACTAATTGATCTTTATAATATATATCATAATTTTTACAAAAATAAACGATTAATTAGGATACATAAAAATACTTTACCAAGTATTAAAGGGATAGTAAAACTACCATTTTGCGATATTGGGTTTGCTATTAAAGATAAATATCTTGTTATTATAACAACTGAAGACAATTTATTGAAAGGTGCTGCTGCTCAAGCAGTTCAATGTTTTAATATTCGTTTTGGATTTTCTGAAACAGAATCAATTATTTAACGAGGTATTTTAATGGTTAATCCATTGGTTATTAAATTAGGCGGAGTTCTTTTAGAAAGTAATCATGCTATGATGGGTTTGTTTGAATCTATTTATAATTATCAAAAATATAATAAAAGAAATATTATCATAGTTCATGGAGGTGGGCGATTGATAGATAATTTAATGAATAAATTATCTTTATCAGTCAAGAAAAAAAATGGTTTACGTATTACACCACCTGAACATATTAATATTATCACGGGAGCATTATCCGGAACAGCTAATAAAATTCTTTTAGCATGGGCATTAAAAAATAAGATTAATGCTGTAGGATTATGTTTGTCTGACGGAAAAAGTACAAATGTAGAAGTACTAAATCAAAATTTAGGACATGTTGGAAAAGTTTCACCAGGATCTCCTTTTTTTTTGTTAAATTTATTTAAACAAGGTATTTTACCAATTATTAGTTCTATCGGTATTACTAGCGATGGTAAATTAATGAATGTTAATGCAGATCTAGCTGCAACAGCGTTAGCCAAAACTTTAGAAGCTCACTTAATTCTATTATCAGATATTAGTTCGATAATAGATGGAAAGGGACAAAGAATTCAAGAAATAAATAATATTCAAGCTGAAAAATTAATTGCTCAAGGAATTATTACTAATGGTATGATTGTTAAAGTAAATGCCGCTTTAGATGCTGCTAAAAATTTAAATCATTCAGTAGATATTGCAAGTTGGCAAAATACAAAAGATTTACAATTATTATTTAATGGTGACAATATTGGAACACGAGTTTTAGTATAGTTTAATTATATTATAGGTATTTTAAAGATGACGAATAATCTCGATAAAGTTGTATTAGCATATTCCGGTGGTTTAGACACTTCTGCAATTATTCCTTGGTTAAGAGAAACTTATAAAGTGGATGTTATTGCTTTTGTTGCAGATATTGGTCAATCAAAAAATGAGTTAAATGGCATTAATAATAAAGCATTAAAATCTGGAGCATCTAGCTGTCATATCTTTGATTTAAAAGATGAATTTATAGAAAAATATGTTTTCCCTATCTTAAAAACAGGTGCTTTATATGAAGGATCTTATTTGTTAGGAACAGCTTTAGCACGACCTATTATAGCAAAAAAACAAGTAGAATTTGCTTTAAGTATTGGTGCTAAATTTTTATGTCATGGTGCTACTGGAAAAGGTAATGATCAAATTCGGTTTGAAATAGCCTATGCTGCTTTAGCGCCTAATCTTACAGTTATTGCTCCATGGCGTCAATGGAACTTAAATTCAAGAGAATCATTATTAGAATATTTAAATAAAAAAAATATTCCTACTACAGCAAGTTTAGAAAAACTTTACAGTAAAGATGAAAACGCTTTACATATTTCTACAGAAGGTGGTCTCCTTGAAAATCCTTGGAATAGGACAAATAAAGATTGTTGGAGTTGGAGTGTAGAACCTGAGAATGCCCCAGAAAATCCAGAATATGTTTTGTTGCATATAAAAGAAGGATCAGTAATATCTGTTAACAATGAGAACGTGACTCCTTTGCAGTGTATCAATAAGTTAAATAAAATCGGCTCAAAACATGCTGTAGGGAGATTAGATATTATTGAAAATAGAATTATTGGGATTAAATCTAGAGGTTGTTATGAAACGCCTGGAGGTACAATTATTAATATTGCTTTAAGAGCAATTGAGCAATTGGTTTTTGATCGAGAGAGTTTTAATTGGCGAGAAAAAATTGGTTTAGAAATGTCTTCAGTCGTTTATGACGGTCGTTGGTTTAGCCCAATTCGAAAATCTTTACAATGTTCTGCTGATTCATTAGCTTCTTTGTTGAATGGAAAAGTAGTTTTAAAGTTATATAAAGGAAGTGTTGTTGCTGTTCAAAAAGAATCTTCAAATTCATTATATTCAAAAGAATATGCAACTTTTAGTGAGGATGAAGTTTATAAACATTCAGATGCAGAAGGTTTTATTCGTTTATATTCTCTTACTTCTAGAATACGTGCTTTAAATAAGATAAAATAATTTTTTTATTTAATTAATTACTTTTATTAGAGAAAAAAAATGTCGCTTTGGGGTGGAAGATTCCTTGACGAATCTGATAAATTATTTAAAAAGTTTAATACTTCTTTATCGTTTGATTATATTTTAGCCAAAGAAGATATATTTGCTTCAATTTCATGGTCTAAATCGCTTGTTGAAACCGGTGTTTTAACTAAGAAAGAGCAAAAAAAAATAGAACTTGCATTAGTTTCTTTAAAAAAAGAAGTCGATAAAAATCCTTCACAAATTCTTGAGAGTGATTGTGAAGATATTCATAGTTGGGTAGAAGTTAATCTTATAAAAAAAATAGGAGAACTTGGTAAAAAATTACATACAGGTCGAAGTCGAAACGATCAAATTGCAACTGATTTAAAATTATGGTGCAAAAATAATATTCAGATTGTATTGAAAAATATTTTAAATTTACAAAAAAAATTTATTTTAAGTGCCGAATTAAATTATAATGTTATAATGCCTGGGTATACTCATTTACAACGTGCTCAACCCATTACTTTTGCATATTGGTGTTTAGCTTATGTAGAAATGTTAAAACGTGATTTTAGTCGTTTAGAAGACACTTTGAAAAGATTAGATATCAGTCCATTAGGTTCAGGTGCTTTATCTGGTACAGCATGGAATATTAATCGAAAAAAGTTAGCATTATCTATGGGTTTTAGTTGCGCTACAAAGAATGCATTAGATAGTGTTTCAGATAGAGATTATATTGTTGAGTTATTAGCTTCAGCTTCAATTAGTATGATGCATTTATCTAGGTTTTCTGAAGATTTAATTTTTTTTAATTCTACTGAAGCAAATTTTATTGAATTATCTGATTCTATTACGTCAGGTTCATCGTTAATGCCTCAAAAAAAGAATCCAGATGCTTTAGAGTTAATACGTGGTAAGTGTAGTTCTGTATATGGATCTTTGTTTTCTATTTTAGTTCTTTTAAAAGGTTTGCCGTTATCTTACAACAAAGATATGCAAGAAGATAAAAAAAATCTTTTTGATACAATTAAAACTTGGAATAATTCTTTATTAATGGCTAACTTGATCTTAAAAAAAATAAAATTAAATCGTTTAATTTGTTATCAAGCCGCAGAACAAGGTTATTCTAATGCTACAGAGGTTGCAGATTATTTAGTCAAAAAAGGGATAACTTTTAGAGAAGCACATCATATCTCCGGGAAAATAGTGTTGAAAGCTATAAATGATCAAAAAGCTTTAAAAGATCTTGCTTTATCTGATTTTCAAAAATATAGTTTACTGATAGAAAATGATATATATGATCATATTACTTTAGAAGCATGTATTAAAAAACGTGAATCAAAAGGCGGAGTTGCATTTAATCAAGTAAAAAAAGCAATTATACGAGAAAAAATTAGATTAAATATTGTCTGATTTTAAAAGATATGAAAATAGTTTTTTTAATTTGATATTAAAGGCATTTAAAGTTTTTTTAAATGCCATATATTTCATATATCTAATAAATATAAAATTATTTTAACTTATAAAATAGGATTTTATTTCATGGATAATATATTATTTTTTATATCTAATAATTTAATACTTAGTATTATATGGTTTTCTTTATTAGGTGTTATTTTTTCCTTGTTTTTTAAACAATTTTTTTTTAAAACAAAAATAATAAATAATTTTTATGCAATAAAATTAATTAATGAGAAAAATGCTAATATCATTGATACACGATCTGTAGAATTATATAATACAGGTCATATTTTAAATGCTATTCATCTTCCATTAGAAAAAATTTCTTTAGAAAAAATTAAAAAATTAAATTTATCTACTGTTGACCCTCTTATTCTTATAATAGATTCATCCGCCAATAATCATAAATATATTAAAAAGTTTATTGATAATGGAATAAGAAATATTTACCTTTTAAAAGGTGGAATGGATTCTTGGAATACAGAAAATCTTCCTGTTGTTGCGAATAAAAGTGATTATAATTAGATATTTTAAAAATAAAATTTTAATTAGATATTAGTTATTGGAACATTTTATGCCACAAAAAAAGTATGAACAAAAAATTTTTTCAATTCATCGTATTTATGTTAAAGATATCTCTTTTGAATCACCGAATTCACCAGAAATTTTTGAGAAACAATGTATTCCAAATATGAAATTTAATATAAATACAAATATGAATCAATTAGAACCAAGTATTTTTGAAATTATTTTACAAATTAGAGTGGTGGTAAAAAGTGAAACAGATTTAGTTTTTTTATGTGATGTACATCAAGCAGGTATTTTTATGATTGATAATTTCAATGATTATGAATTAAAACATTGTATAAATTCATATTGTCCAAATATTTTATTTCCATATGCTAGAGCATGTATATCTAGTTTAGTATCATATGGAAGCTTTCCTCAATTAAATATTGCGCCTGTTAATTTTGATGATATTTTAAATAATAATTCAGAATTCAAAAAATAATGTTAATATGAATTAAAAATTAAATTAAAAAAATTGTTTTAAATGTTTATTTAAGGGAAAACTATGTGTTTTTTGAAAACTTTAGAACTATGGAAGATCATATTACATGAAGCTAAAGTTGCATTTGAAAAAGAGCCAATTTTATCTAGATTATATCAAAAAAGTATATTGACACATAATAAGTTCAGCAGTTCTTTGAGTTATATATTATCAAGAAAATTATCTAACTCATTAATTTCTAAAAATAATATACAAAATATTTTTAATAAAATATATTCAAGTGATTTTTTTATATTAAATTTAATCACTCAGGATTTACAAGCTATTCTTAAAAAAGATCCAGCGACAAAAAATTATTTAACTCCATTTTTATATTTCAAAGGTTTTCATGCACTAGCATCATATAGAGTCAGCCATTATCTTTGGAATAAAAAACAATATGAATTATCAATGTATTTACAAAGTAGAATTTCAACTGTTTTTTCGGTGGATATTCATCCAGCTGCATGTATTGGTTCTGGAGTTTTTTTGGACCATGCAACTGGAATTGTTATTGGAGAAGGAGTTATCATCGAAGATGATGTTTCAATTTTACATTCTGTTACTTTAGGTGGAACAGGTAAAAATAACAATAAAAATAGACATCCAGTCATTAGAAGTAAAGTTAGTATAGGTGCGGGAGCTAAAATATTAGGAAATATTGAAATTGGCTCTCAATCAAAAATTGGTGCTGGTTCGGTGGTTTTGAAAAATGTTCCTCCATGTGTTACGGTTGTTGGGGTTCCATCTAAAATTGTAAATAAATCGAACAATACTCATAATTTTTGTAAAAAAAATCATAAAAAATTTGCACATTGCATAGAACAATTTTATTGTGGAGATGGTATTTAATATAATTTTAAATTAAAACTTCTGTGTTTTATTAAGAACATATATATGTTATAATTATTTATTACAGAAGTTTTATTTTTAATTGGTTGTTTTTAATCATCTAAAAAACTACGCAATACTTCTGATCTGCTTGGATGACGTAGTTTTCTTAATGCTTTTGCTTCTATTTGTCTTATTCTTTCTCGAGTGACATCAAATTGTTTTCCAACTTCTTCCAAAGTATGATCAGTATTCATATCAATTCCAAAACGCATTCGTAGTACCTTCGCTTCCCTAGCTGTTAGACCTGATAAAACATCATGTGTTGCAGATCTCAAACTTTCAGAAGTAGCTGAGTCTAATGGAAGTTCTAATGTAGTGTCTTCTATAAAATCACCTAAATGAGAATCATCGTCATCTCCTATAGGGGTCTCCATAGATATAGGTTCTTTAGCTATTTTTAAGACTTTTCTAATTTTATCTTCAGGAATTAACATTTTTTCAGAAAGTTCTTCAGGTGTTGGTTCTCGTCCTGTTTCTTGAAGTATTTGTCTGGAAATTCGATTGAGTTTATTAATAGTTTCTATCATATGAACAGGAATACGAATGGTTCTTGCTTGGTCTGCAATAGATCGGGTAATTGCTTGTCTAATCCACCATGTTGCATAAGTGGAAAATTTATATCCTCTACGATATTCAAATTTATCCACTGCTTTCATCAAGCCAATATTTCCTTCTTGAATCAAATCTAAAAATTGTAATCCTCTATTAGTATATTTTTTTGCAATAGATATAACTAGTCTTAGATTTGCTTCTACCATTTCTTTTTTTGCTCTTTTAGCTTTTGCTTCTCCAATAGACATTCTTTTATTGATATCTTTTACTTCCAAAATTGTTAAACCTGTTTCTTTTTCTATGTTTTTTAATTTTTTTATACTTATAAAAATTTTTTCTTCAACTTTTTGTAATTTTTTAGACCAGGGTTGATTTAAAGTTTTCTCTTTTACAAACCAATCTGAACTCGTTTCATTTCCTGAAAAAACTTTTATAAAATTTTTTTTTGGCATTTCACATTCTTCAATACATAATTTCATGATTATTCTTTCTTGTATTCTTACTCTTTCCATCATTTCACGCATATTATTCACTAAATGGTCAAACTGTTTTGGAACTAATCTAAATTGTTTAAAAATTTCAGAAAGATTATAGATCTCTAGCAATGAATCTTTATGGTTTCTATTTTTGGTTTTAATTGTACGGCTTGTATTAGTGTATTGTTGACGTAATTCAGAAAATTTTTCATTTGCTAATTCTGGATCAATACTATTTTCTTCGTCTTCTTCGTCTTCTTCGTCTTCTTCGTCTTCTTCGTTTGTGTGATCTTCTGTATTTGGATCATGTACTTCAATATTTGAAACTTCATCTAGAAGTTCAGTTCCTATATGTGTAGTATTTGAAAAGGATGATATTTCTTCTGCATTAGGATCAACAAAACCTATTACTATATCAGATAATCTTATTTGTCCAGTTTTAGTTCGATCATACTGTTCTAAAAGATATGTAATAGCTTCTGGGTATTCTGACACTGAGGATTGCACTTGGTTAATACCTTCTTCAATTCGTTTTGCTATATCAATTTCTCCCTCTCTGGTAAGTAATTCAACAGTACCCATTTCCCTCATATACATTCGTACGGGGTCAGTGGTTCTTCCTAGCTCAGACTCAACACTTGATAAAACTTGTGTGGCTGCTTCCACTGCATCTTCATCTGTATCTGTATTTATTTCATTTAACATTAAATCATCTGCATCAGGTGCTTCTTCGACGACTTGAATTCCCATATCATTAATCATCTGGATAATGTCATCGATTTGTTCGGAATCAATAATATCTTCTGGAAGATGATCATTAACTTCTGCATAGGTTAAATACCCTTGCTCCTTACCATGTGTAACAAGCAGCTTAAGTTGTGACTTTGGGTTTTGCTCCATAGGAAAATATCCAAATTCTGTTAATATAATGAATATTAATTGACTATTTAGTCAATAATGAATATAGAATTGTTTTAATTTTCAGGTATACTTAAGACAATATTAATATGTAATACAAAGAAATTATTAATCATTTTTTTAATTTTTTGTTAATAGACCAAATTTCTTTTTTTTCATACATTGTAAGCCCGTTAATTCTTTCTTTCGAAATAAGATATTCTTGTCTTTTTTCAAGATCTTTTTTATATATATTTTTTAATAAATCTAAGAACACATTTTTTATTTTTTCTTCAACTATCATATGATCTAATGTTGAGAGAGTTTTTAAAATATTAATTATTTCACTATTTCTATAAAATTCTAGCAGTTGACCTGTATTAAAATGTGGATTTTCTGAACATGTTTTTAAAATTTCTAAAAAAATAGGAATTCCTTTTTCCTTTGATTTATTAAATTGCTTTATTGAAGTGACTAATGTTGATAAGTTAGGGTTTTGAACAAGTAAGCTTATAAGAGTTCGCATTGGAGTTTGTTTGTTTTTATATTGTAAAATATTATTTTTTTTATTTTTTTGATGATATAAAAATTTTTCAAATTGATAATCATCTAAAATTCCTATTATTCGAGCTAATATTTGTTTTAAATAAATCTGTATTGTATCACTAGATATACAATTTATTAAAGGTAAAGCACGCACACTTAGATGAAATTTATCATCACTAGATGATAGATTAATACCTTTTAAAATATTTTTAAAAAAAAATTTAGACATTGTAAGAGCGTTTTTAATGCGTAATTTAAAATTTTTTGCTCCTTCTTTTTTAATAATACTATCTGGATCTTCATTTTCAGGTAATATTATAAACTTTATAGTTTTTTTATCAGATATATATGGTAATGTAATTTTCAAAGTTCTCCAAGCAGCATTTTTTCCAGCAATATCACCGTCATAACAATATATAACTGTATCAGTATTTCGGAAAAGTATTTGTACATGTTCTTTTGTAATTGATGTTCCTAATGAAGAAACTACATAATCAATTTTATTTTGTGTTAGTATAATAACATCAATATATCCTTCTACTACTAATAGATATTTTGGTTTTGGATGTATTTTTTTTACCTGATATAATCCATAAATTTGTTTGCCTTTATAAAAAATATTTGTTTCAGTAGAATTTATATACTTTGGAGACATATTTTCTATTGTTCTACCTCCAAAACCTATAGTTCTTCCGTGTTTATCATGTATAGGAAAAATTATTCTCCCTTGAAAAGGATCATATTTTTTTTTATTTTTATTAATAGAAATAATTTTATAATTAAATAATTCTGTTTCAAGTTTTTTTGTTATATTTAATTTTTTACAAAAAAAATTCCAATTAAAGTCTGAAAAACCAATGCTAAAAAATTGTATCATACTTTTATTAATTCCCCTTTGAATTAGATATTCACAGGCAGAACTAGTTAGCATTATATTTTTTTGATATAATTTAGATATTTTATCTGTTAATAAATATAATTTTTGTTTTTTGAAATAATCGTTTTGTTCAGATTGTACATTATTTTCAAAAGGTATTAAAAGACCATGCATTAAAGATAGTTCTTCAATACTTTCTATAAAATTTAAATTTTCGTAGTTTATTAAAAAATCGATTGCATTTCCATGTATATTACATCCAAAACAATAATAAAATTGTTTTTCATAACTTACTGTAAATGATGGTGTTTTATCATTATGAAATGGGCAATTAGTTTGATAATTTTTACCGTTTTTTTTTAATTTTATTCGTGTATTAATAAGATCAACAATATTAGTTTTTGATAATAAATCATTAATAAAATATTTTGGTATTTTTCCAGACATAAATTTTTTTATAATATAATCTCCGTTCTTTTTAAAGAACGGTTTTTTAATTTTTTATATATTTAAAATATTTAATACATTCGAATGCGTTTTGCATTTTCTCGTGTGAGTTTTTTTGCTAAACGTTTTATAGCAGAGGCTTTAGCTCGTTTTCTTTCAGTAGTTGGTTTTTCATAAAATTCTCTTCTACGTATTTCTGCTAAAATACCTGCTTTTTCGCAAGATCTTTTAAAACGACGAAGAGCAACATCAAATGGTTCATTTTCACGTACTTTTATTATTGGCATTTATATACCTCGATTATCTGAAATAACATATAAATTTATTATGTAATTTTTTTTATTATATTTTATATAACAAATCCTATCTTAATTAATATTATATTGTAAAGAATCATTTTTTAAATTTTATTATTTTATTTAAAGAAAATTTAATTTTAATTATTGTAATATTACTTGTATTGTTTAACTTTAAATTAATAGGTATTGAAATGAAAGTATTAGGTATTGAAACATCCTGTGATGATACTGGTATTGCCATTTATGACAGCATTAAAGGTTTATTAATCAACGAATTATATGACCAAAAAAAAATACATGCTTATTATGGCGGAATTGTACCTGAGTTAGCATCACGTGAACATTCAAAAAAAATAATTTTTTTAATAGATAAAATTTTTAAAAAAATAAACATCAAGAAGGATATTGATCTTATCGCATATACTGCGGGGCCTGGTTTAGTTGGTTCTTTATTAGTTGGTGCAACTTTTGCTTGTTCTCTAGGTTTTTCTTTAAATATTCCTATATTACCTATCAATCATATGGAAGCACATTTATTATCACCAATGTTAGAGTGTAAGTCAATAACATTTCCATTTATTGGACTATTAGTATCTGGTAAGCATACTCAAATTGTTGCGGCTTATAAATTGGGAAAATATGAAATTCTTGGAAATTCGTTAGATGATGCAGCAGGTGAAGCTTTTGATAAAATATCAAAATTATTAGGTTTAAAATACCCAAATGGTCAGGAATTATCTAATTTAGCAATGAAAGGTATAAAACACAATTTATATTTTCCTCGTCCTATGAAAAATGATTCAAGTTTAAATTTTAGTTTTTCAGGATTAAAAACTTTTGTTATGAATATTATTAAAGATAAAATTCTAAATTACCAAGAAAAAGCAAATATTGCTAAAGCTTTTGAAGAAGCAGTAATTGATATATTATTAATTAAAGCAAAAAAAGCATTATATCAAAAAGGGTGGAATAATCTAGTAATAGCTGGAGGTGTAAGTGCAAACAAATTATTACGCCAAAGATCATCAATTATGATGAAAAAATTTTTTAGTGGTCAAGTATTTTATGCTGCTTCAAAATTTTGCACAGATAATGGAGCAATGATTGCTTATTTAGGATCTTTGTACTATAAAAAAAAAAATATTTCTTCATTGGAAATTTTAATTGATCCAAAATGGTCTTTAGACCATCCATTTTTTTTTAAATAATTTCATACATTTATTTTTTTTGAATGTACAAAATTAAATCATTTATGGTTAATACTGTCATTTTTTTTTCTTTTGAAAATTTAATAATTTCGGGTGTTCGAGACATTGATCCATCTTTATTAGTTAATTCACAAATAACTCCAGCTGGTTTTAAACCAGCAAGAGATACTATCTCAATAGCTGCTTCTGTATGGCCAGGTCTTGCTAAAATTCCACCTATATCACCTCTTAAAGGAAATACATGACCGGGTCGATTTAAATCGCTAGGTTGAGCATTATCTGCTATAGCTGTTTTTATAGTTGTTAATCTATCTTGAGCTGAAACACCAGTGGAAATTCCTTGAGAAGCTTCTATTGTTACTGTAAATCCAGTACGATAAGTACTGGTATTATTTTTAACCATCATGGGTAATTTTAATTGTTTACGTTTGTCTTCTGTAATGCATAAACATACAATACCACTGCCATATCGTATGGTAAAAGCCATTTGTTCTACTGTCATTTTTTCTGATGAAAATACAAGATCACCTTCATTTTCTCGTTGTTCATCATCTATTATGATAATACCTTGTCCAGATTTTAAAGCTAATATTCCTTTTTCTACCCGTTCTTCAGGATTTCCAAATTCGAAAAGTAATTTTTGATTCATTTTAAAAATCTTATAAAATACAACATGAGTGAATAATTTTTTAAAAATTTTATATAAAAAATTTAAAAATTAATAATGTATTGAATAAAATATTATATATAAAATCAAAATTAAGAGCAATCTGAAAATGGGTTACTTAAAAAAATTACATGTTTTATATCTAAGTATTACATATAATATTTAGATATAAAATTTTATTTTATTATATATTTAAAACTGTATTTAATTCATGAATATTTACAGTTTCGGTTCCTATTTTTTGTATTACTATACTTGCTCCAATATTAGCATAAAAACATGACTCTTCTAAAGAGTAGCCTGTAGCTAAAGCTGAAGCAATAATGGAAATTACTGTATCTCCAGCACCTGTGACATCTGATGCTATTTTAGATATTGCTGGAAAATGTATCGGTTTTTTCCCAGATTGAAATAATGTCATACCGTTTTTAGATCGAGTGACTAATAATCCTAACAAATTTAACTCAGATACTAATTTAATTCCTTTTTTTAATATTTGCTGTTCTTTATCACATTTTCCTACTATTTTTTCAAATTCAGAAAAATTGGGTGTTAATAAGCTTGCTCCAGAATATTTTTTAAAATCTATTCCTTTTGGATCTATAAGCACAGGAATAGACATTTTTGCTGCTAAACTAATAATTTTTTCTACATCAAATAGCGTTCCTTTAGCATAATCCGATAATATTAAAACTTTATAATATTTTAATGAATTAATAATTTTTTTATATAACCTGTTAAAATCATTAAAAATATATTTTTCTTGAAAATCTAGTCGCATTAATTGTTTTTTTTCAGATACAATTCTAATTTTTGTAATTGTTTTAGTATTTTTAACAGTTATTAAATCAGAATAAATTTTTATATGTTTAAGAAGTTTTTTTAATATTATACCTTCTCTGTCTTCCCCGATTAAACCAATTATTTTACATTGACCACCTATTTCTGCAATATTTTTAGCTACGTTTCCAGCTCCACCTGGTTGTTTTTTAATTTTTTTAATGAGTGCTACAGGCATTGATTGTTCTGATAACATATAATAATTTTTACTATACCAATAACAATCTAAGATTAAATCTCCAACTACCAAAACAAGTGCATTATTAAAATCAATTATTTTTTTTTTCATAGCGAATCCTTTTAGATGATAAACATATAATTATATTTGATATAGTAATATTAAGTATAAAATTATTACAATACTTAATTATTAAAAATAATTTTTTAAACATTTAAATACTTTATGTTTTTTTTGTTTTAAAATAAAATTTTATTTTTAAGTATGAGAAAATTTTTATGAAAATATATTTAGTTGGTGGTGCTGTTCGGGATCAGTTATTAAATTTGCCAATTAAAGATAGAGATTGGGTAGTAGTCGGAGCGACTAAAGAAACATTATTAAAAAAGAAATTTCAACAAGTTGGTAAAGATTTTCCAGTTTTTTTGCATCCAGATACACATGAGGAATATGCTTTAGCAAGAAAAGAAAGAAAGTTAGGAAAAGGATATACTAGTTTTGATACTAATTTTCATTCTTCTATAACCTTAGAAGAAGATTTAGTTAGACGTGATTTAACAATTAATGCTATTGCACAAGATGAATTTGGAAATTATATCGATCCATATCATGGTAAAAAGGATTTAGAGAATCGATTATTACGTCATGTTTCAGGATCTTTTATTGAAGATCCATTACGTGTTTTAAGAACGGCGAGATTTGCAGCTCAATTAATGCATTTAGGGTTTCGAATCGCTAAAGAAACTATGTTTTTAATGTGTGAAATAGTAAAAAAAAAAGAACTATTATATTTAACTATTAATAGAATTTGGAGTGAAACTGAAAAAGCATTTAAAACTAATAATCCTCATATTTATTTTCAAGTATTATATTCTTGTAAAGCGCTTAAGTTAATTTTTCCAGAAATATCTTTTCTTTATCGAAAAGAGTTATTTTTTATAAATATATTTAATCATTTAAATAATTGTTTTTTATCAATGGGTTTAGCTAAAATATCTGTTTTAACTAAAGATATTTCTATACGTTTTGCTTATTTATTTCAATTTATTTCGTTAAATATCAATTATACATCTAATGAAAAATTTTATGATCAAGTTTCTGCGTCTATTGTTAAAAATTTTTGCAATCGTTTTAATATTCCTATACATATTAAAGATATGGTTGTTTTATGTGTTGGTTTTTATAAATTTTTAAGTTTAATAAATTATCAAACTTCTAAAAATATTATAAGTTTTTTTTCTAAAATAGATGCCTGGAGAAAACCAGATCGTATTAAAAAATTTATATTGTTAAGTAATTTTAATTTTTTAAATAATAAATTAAATAACACTTCGAATATTAATTTATCACCTGGTTTATTTTTAGAAAAATCTTTCTATATTGCACAAAATATATCTATTCAATCTATCTTAAAGAAAGGTTTTAAAGGTAAACAAATAAAATTCGAATTAAATCGATTAAGAATTGAAAAATTAAATGCATGGAGAACAAAATATTTTAAAAATTTGCTTTAATATAAAATTGTGTTTATTAATTTATAAAATAAATTAAGCTTGCTAATATAAATCGATAATATCCGAAAATATTTAATGAAATTTTTTTTAATATTGTAATTAGTCTTTTAATTGAAAGCAAAGAAATTATTAAAGATATAAAAAATCCACTTAAATAATATGGTATATGATTTATATTAACATTATGTATGTTTTTTATTAGATCTAACAAAGATGCTCCTAATGTTAATGGAATTGAAATAATAAAAGAAAAATCTATTGCAACAGAACGTTCAAGACCCAATAATATTGCAGCTCCTATAGTTGCTCCTGATCTTGAAAATCCTGGATATAAACATAATGCTTCAAAACATCCAATAATAAATGATTGTAATAAATTTATATCATAAATAGAATTTGTTGTGGATTTTTTAGGTTTAAAAAATTCTGAAATAATAAGAAAAATACCTCCTAAAATTAATGCATACATAATATTTTTCGGATTAAATAATAACTTAATATCATTGTAAAAGATAAAACCCAAAGATACTGTAGGTATTAAAGATATCAATACGTGAATATTTTTGTTTTTTTTAAATTTTATTAAATTTATTATTTTTTTAGAAAAAAATATTAATATTGCCACTGCTGATCCAAATTGCACAAATATTTTTAATATATCTGTATTTTTATTTAATATACCTAACCAATGACTAATCAAAACTATATGACCTGTTGATGAAATAGGAAGAAATTCTGTTATCCCTTCTATTGTACCTATAATTATAGAAATAATTATTTTAGAAATATAAATCATTTTTTTCTCTTGAATTAAATAAAACGGTACTAAATAATAGCACCGTTTTTATTTTTTACAGGAATTAATTATATAAAGACATAATTATTGTTTCACCGGCAATAATAGAACCTGATGACTTTTCTATTCTTTTGAATTTGTCCATATTAGATATTACGACAGGTGTTAAAATAGAACGTGCTTTTTTTTCTAAGACATTTAAATCAAATATTATAATAGTATCTCCTATTTTTACTTCTTGATCATCTTGTGCTATTTTTTCAAAACCTTCTCCTTTTAGTTTGATCGTATCGATTCCAAAATGAACGAACAATTCCACTCCATCTTCTGAGAGCATTGAAAAAGCATGTTTACTATCAAGTATTTTACCGATAGTTCCGTTGATTGGTGATATTATTTTATTACCTGATGGTTTAATTGCAACTCCATCACCTACAATTTTTTTTGAAAATACAATATCTGGTACATCTTCAATATTTATTATTTCACCTGATACAGGCGCGAAAATTTCTATTTTTTTTGAAAAATTAGATTTTTTTCTATTAAAAAAATCTGATAATACACCCATTTTATTCTCCTAAGCACTTCTATTATTAGTTTCTTTTTTTTGGAAAATCAAATTACTCCTTAATTAAATTGATTTAATAAATTTAATATTTCTTTTGTTGTAGATAAAGTTAATATTTTTTCGGCTAAATGTTGAGCTTTTAAAAAAGATGTTTTTCGAATTTTTTCTTTGATTTTTGGAATACTTGTTGAACTCATACTAAATTCATCTAAACCCATGCCCAGTAAAAGAGCGGTAATGCGTTCATCGCCTGCTAATTCTCCGCACATGCCGGTCCATTTTCCATTTTTATGTGAAGTATCTATTACTTTTTTAATTAATTTTAATACAGATGGGCTTATTGGATTATATAAATGTGAAATTAGATCATTACCTCTATCAACAGCTAAAGTATACTGTGTTAAATCATTAGTTCCAATACTAAAAAAATCTACTTCTTTTATTAGATGATCAGCGATGATAGCTGATGCAGGGGTTTCTATCATAATTCCGATTTTAATATTTTTATCATACAGTATCTTTTTATCATCTAATTGCTTTTTTAATTTTTTAATTTCTATTTTTAATATTCTAATTTCCTCAACAGAAATAATCATAGGAAATAAAATATATATTTTACCAAAAGCAGAAGCTTTAAGGATAGCTTTTAATTGAGTATGTAAAATTTCTTTTCTATCCATTGAAATTCGTATAGCTCTCCACCCTAAAAATGGGTTATCTTCTTTTGGTAAATTCATGTAGGGTAAGTCTTTATCACCTCCAATATCCATAGTTCTTATAATAACTGATTTATTTTCCATAGTTTCTGCAATTTTTTTATATGCTTGAAATTGTTCTTGTTCATTTGGTAATGTATTACGACCCATAAATAAAAATTCTGTTCGATAAAGACCGATACATTCAGCTCCATTTTTTTTTGCTGATTCAACATCTTGAATGTTTCCAATATTAGAACCTATTTTAATATTGTGCCCATCAGTTGTGGTTGCTGGTAAGTTTTTTAGTTTTTTAAAGCTATTTTTTTTT
This sequence comes from Buchnera aphidicola (Aphis aurantii), assembly GCF_039388985.1. Taxonomy (NCBI): domain Bacteria; kingdom Pseudomonadati; phylum Pseudomonadota; class Gammaproteobacteria; order Enterobacterales; family Erwiniaceae; genus Buchnera; species Buchnera aphidicola. The sequence continues at coordinate 68,360 of NZ_CP135021.1, forward strand.
AAAAAATAGTTTTTTTCTACCTTTCGTTTTTCATTTATTAATATTTTAGAAGGATTAATAAAAATTTGATTATTAATTGAATCTAAAATAATATAATCATTATTTTTAACGTGATTCGTAATGTTTCCAGTTCCTACAATTGCAGGTATTTCAAGCGATCTCGCCATAATTGAAGTATGCGATGTTGGACCTCCTAAATCTGTAATAAACCCTAAAATATATTTTAAATTAATTTGTGCAGTTTCAGAAGGAGTAAGATCTTTTGAAACTAAAATTACTTTAGTTTTTATATTATTCAAATCAACAATATCAATATTAAGTATATTTTTTAATAAACGTAATCCAATATCTCTTATATCAATTGCTCTGTTTTTTAAGTATTCATCTTTGATTTTTTCCAGTTCTTGAGCTTGTTTATTAATCACATATTTAGTTGCTTCTGCTGCTGATATTTTTTTTTCTTTAATAAGGTCTATTACTTCTGTTGTTAATTCTTCATCTTCAAGAAGCATAATATGACCTTCAAAAATACCTTCTTGTTTTTTTCCAAATTTTTTTCCTATGGCTAATTTGATTTCTGTTAATTGGTGTATTGATTTTTTTTGTCCATTTAAAAAATTTTTTATTTCTGTTTGAATATTTGGAGCAGAAATTATTTCCCGGTTAATGACAATATCTTCATTTTTTAATAAAAGAGCATTGCCAAACGCTATACCCGGTGATGCTAAAATGCCTGAAATCATATAACATTACCTTTAACTATAAATTTTATATTTGTTGTAGAGAGGAAAACATTGAATGTCAGGCGAATATATTCTTTTTATAAAAGAAATCCGGAAGCAATATCAAACCTCCGGTATTTTATAAAAATTCATAAATTATTTTTTTAATTATGATTTATTCTAATTCTGTCATTACTTTAGATAAATGTTCAATAGCTTTTTTTTCATCTTTTCCTTCTGCTGATAACGTAATTAAACTACCGTGAACTAAACCAAGTGTTTGAATTTTAAATAAACTTTTTGCATTAACAGATTTTCCATTATAAATAATATGAATATCAGAAATAAATTTTTTTGCTTCTTTTACAAATTCAGCTGCAGGTCGAGTATGTAATCCATGTGTTGCAGTAATTTTTATTTCATTTTGAAACATTTTTTTCTCCTTATTAACACAATGGTAGAAAATATTTTTTTATTAAAAATATTAAAATACAACTTCTATAATAAAATTTTTTGTTTTTTCTTATTAAAGAAGTTGTATTTTTTTAATCTTTATTGCTATTTGGAAATGATGTAGAAAATAATTCTGTACTTAAATAACGTTCCCCAGAAGAAGGAAGTATTACTACTATTTTTTTATTTAAAAATGCTTTTTGATTCTGTATTTTTAAAGCCGCTGCAATAGCAGCACCAGAAGAAATACCAGCTAATATTCCTTCTTTTTTCATAATATTTTGAGCATGTAACATTGATTCTTCACTTGATATTGTTATTACTTTATCAATTAAACTTAAATCTAAATTTTTAGGGATAAAACCAGCTCCAATACCTTGGATTTTATGTAATCCAGGTTGTATTTTTTTTCCTGATAAAAATTGTGTGATTACAGGTGATTCTAATGGCTCTACAGCAACACTGATAAGTTTTTTTTTATTTTTGATATTTTTTATATATCTTGTAATTCCTGTGATTGTTCCACCAGTACCAACTCCTGAAACTAATATATCTATATCTCCATCAGTATCACGCCAAATTTCTGGTCCAGTAGTATTTTCATGTATTTCTGGATTGGCAGGATTTTCAAATTGTTTTAATAGAAAATAGTCATCTTTATTACAAGATACAATTTCGTTTGCTTTACAAATAGCTCCTTTCATTCCCTTTTTGCTATCTGTTAACACTAATTTTGCTCCTAAAGATATTAATAATTTTTTTCTTTCCATAGACATAGAATCAGGCATTGTAAGAATTAACTTATAATTTCTAGAGGCTGCAACATATGCTAAAGCTATTCCTGTATTTCCACTGGTCGCTTCAATTAATTTAGTATTTTTATTTAAATTTCCCTTTTTTTCTGCATCCCATATCATATTAGCACCAATTCTACATTTCACACTAAAACTTGGATTTCTAGATTCTATTTTTACTAAAATGTTTCCATTTCCTATTTTATTTAAACGAACAAGAGGTGTATTACCAATGGTTAATGAATTATCTTTATATATTTTACTCATTTTTTTCCAGTTTTTAAATTTATGTCTGTAATGTAAACGTTCTTTGAAGTAATTTTTTTATTTTATAAAATTTATTTAGTTTATTTTTTTTTATTATACTTTGTTTGATAATTATTAGAAAAATCTATTTTTGATATAATAACAATATTTCATTTTATTTAATTTTTTTATTTATTTATCTAATCAATAGTATATTTCATATTAAAATGTTAACTTTTTGATATTTGTGTCGTATGAATATCTAGTGTATAAAATAATATTCTTTTAACCTATTAATATAATAAAAATTTTTGTTTTTTATAATTTATGTATTTATACGAAATAAAAAATTTTTTATTTTAATTATATTATAAAAATTATTAATATTTTGAATTCAAAATTTTTAAAAATTTTTATTTTTTATTTTAATTCTTATCTAATATATTTATGAAAAAAATTAAATATCAACTTAATAAATTACGTGAAAAAATTTTAAAATATGATTATTACTATCATACTTTGGATAAACCCATAGTTTCTGATTCAGAATATGATTATGTATTAAAGCAATTATATGATTTAGAAGTTAAACACAAAGAGTTAATTACTCCTGATTCACCTACGCAAAAAATAGGTTCAAATTTAATTGATAAATTTAAAAAGGTAACACATTTTTTTCCCATGTTATCTTTAGAAAATACATTTGATTTACATGGATATTTAAAATTTGAAAATAGAATTAAAAAAAAAAATATTTCTAGTTCTGTAATAGATTTTTGCTGTGAATTAAAAATCGATGGAGTAGCAGTTAGTTTAATTTATGAAAAAGGAACTTTAATTCGAGCTGCGACCCGAGGCGATGGTTATTTTGGGGAAAATATTACAGAAAATATAAAAACAATTAAATCGATTCCATTAAAACTAAAAGGAATTAATATACCTAAAAGGTTGGAAATTAAGGGTGAAGTTTTTATGTTAAAGTCTGATTTTCTAAAACTAAATACTCAATCTTTTTTAAATAAAAAAAAATATTTTTCTAATCCTCGAAATGCAGCTGCTGGATCATTGAGACAAATTAACTCTAAAATTACTGCTGAAAGAAAATTAATGTTTTTTTGCCATGGGTTTAATTTTTTTAAAAAAAATAAACATTTCAAAACTCATTACGAAATGCTTTGTCAATGTAAAAGTTGGGGTATACCTGTTAATAAGGAAATATTAATTTGTTCTAATTATTTAGAAGTATTAAATTTTTATAAAAAGTTTGAAAAAAATCGTTTGTTGTTTGATTTTGATATAGATGGAATTGTAATTAAAATTAATTCACTTTATTTACAAAAAAAATTAGGTGCTAATAATAAAGCGCCAAGATGGGCTATTGCTTTTAAATATCTTCCTAAAAAGCAAATATCTCAGCTAAAAGATGTGAAATTTGAAGTAGGAAGAACAGGGGTTATTACCCCGGTTGCTTATTTTTCTCCTGTTTATATTTCAGGTGTATTTATCAGGAAAGCTTCTTTATATAATAAAAATGAAATTAATAAATTAGATTTGCATTTTAATGATTACATTCTTATAGAACGTTCTGGAGATGTTATACCAAAAATTACTAATATTATTAAAACAAAACGTTTGAAAAATGCAAAAAAAGTTTTATTTCCAATTAATTGTCCGATGTGTAATTCAGAATTATTATCAAATCAAGACAATAAGATAACACGTTGTCTTGCTGGGTTAATATGTAATGCTCAGAAAAAAAAATTATTTTATCATTTTTTTTCAAAAAATGCATTAAATGCGAATGGTGTAGGTCCTAAAGTTATTAATAAATTAATGCAAAAAAAAATTGTTTCAAATTTAATAGATTTTTTTTATATAAAAGAAAATCAATTACAAAGTCTAGAAAATATAGGAAAAAAAAAGAGTAGAAAAATTATTCAAATTATTTTTACATCTAAAAAAACTACTTTAAATCGTTTGATTTATGCTTTAGGAATTTTTTCTGTAGGTGAAGTAATTGCTGATAAATTATCTCATTATTTTAATGATATTAATCATTTAATGAATGCTTCTAAAGAAGAATTAGAATTAATTGACGGAATAGGTCACGTAGTTTCTAGCAATATATTTGACTATTTTTCGATTTCTAAAAATCGAAAATTAGTAAATCAATTAACAAAAATATTACATATTATACCGTATAACCAAAATACTCAAATCAATAGTATATTTAATAAAAATATTGTTATAACAGGTATCTTTAAAAAGTATTCTAGAAATGAATTAAAAGAAATTTTAGTTAATTTAGGTGCTTGTATTAGTAATAGAGTTACGAAAAATACAGAATTATTAATATTTGGCGAAAGATTTGGTAATAAGTTTATACAGGCAGATAAATTAAAAATTAAAATGATTAACGAAAAGGAACTGAATTCATTATTAAAAAGTTTAATTTCTTGAGTTTTTTATGGGTCGTGCAGGATTTGAACCTGCGACCAATTGATTAAAAGTCAACTGCTCTACCAACTGAGCTAACGACCCTAAAAATATTTTTGGTGGGTGATGACGGACTTGAACCGCCGACTTCCTCCGTGTAAAGGAGGAGCTCTACCAACTGAGCTAATCACCCTGTTATAACTATATTGTAAAGATAAGAAAAATAGAGTCAATCTTTTTTTTTAAAAGATTTTTTGTTTGTTGTAATTTTAATCATTATGATTAAATAATTAGCTATATTATAGATATTAAACTTATTTTTTAAGTTTTTTGATAAATTTTTAAAAATTTCAAGGAATATATGAAAGTTAAAACTCGTTTTGCTCCCAGTCCTACTGGAGATTTACATATTGGTAGTATCCGCACAGCTTTATATTCTTGGTTATTTGCACGTCATTATAATGGAAAATTTGTCCTTCGTATAGAAGATACTGATTTTGAAAGATCTAAATCATTATCAGTTAAATCTATTTTTAAAGGGTTAAAATGGTTAGGATTAAATTGGGATGAAGGGCCTTATTTTCAATCTAAAAGATTAGATCGCTATCAAGAAGTAATTGAAGATATGCTAAAATCAGGAAATGCATATAAATGTTACTGTTCTCCACAATCTATAGAAGAAGAGCGTATCAAGCAGCTTCATAAAGGAAAAAAACCACGTTATTCTGGAATATGTAGAAATTTAAAAACTAGATGTATTAATAACAAATATACAGTTCGATTTAAAAACCCAACTTTTGGAAAAGTAACGTTTGAAGATAAAATTCGGGGAGAAATTACCTTTAATAACATGGAATTAGATGATCTGATCATTCAGCGATCAAATGGTATGCCGACTTATAATTTATGTGTTGTAATCGATGATTTAGATATGAATATAACTCATGTTATTCGCGGCGAAGATCATATTAATAATACACCTCGTCAAATTAATATTTTAAAATCTTTAAAAGCAAAAATACCTATTTATGCACATGTTTCTATGATACTTAATGAAAATGGAAAAAAATTTTCAAAAAGAGATAATGCTGAGAATATTATTGAATATTATAAAAAAGGATTTTTACCAGAAGCGTTAATTAATTATATCATTCGATTAGGATGGTCTCATGGAAATCAAGAAATCTTTAGTTTATCAGAACTAAAAAAAATATTTAATTTAGATACTATTAGTAAATCTTCTAGCTCGTTTAATATGAAAAAACTATTGTGGTTAAATAAATATTATATTAATCATTTACCGTTATTTTATGTTTCAAATATATTAAAAGATTATATGAAAAATGAAAATATAAAAATAGAAAACGGACCTAATTTGGAGTGTTTATTAAATTTATATAAAAATCGTCATAGTACTTTAAAAGATCTTGTATGTTCTTTACGGGTTTTTTATGAAGAGTTTGAATATTATGATATAAAATTTGCTAATCAATATTTCATTTTAAAAAATTTGTATATTTTAAAAAACATTTATAAGAAAATACAGAAGTGTATTTTTTGGGAAATTAAAATTTTATCTGAAATTATAATGAATCAATCCATAGAATCAAATACAGAATTAAAAGAAATAAATATGTTATTACGATTTGTATTGACAGGGTATGTATCATCACCAAATATGAGTTCTGTTATATTTTTACTTGGAAAAGAAAAAACTTTATTAAGATTAAAAAATGCAATGATTTTTATAGAAAAAAATTATATTAAACTACAATAGTTTTTTAAATTTTTGCTTATAATTTTTCATTTAATTTTTTTAACAGAATAAAATTAATTAGTTTTATATAAAAAGCATTTTATAGAAAAATAAATTGACAGAATTCATGCGTTTTTATATTGTAATAATTTTGGGGCTATAGCTCAGCAGGTAGAGCATTTGCATGGCATGCAAAATGTCAGCGGTTCGATTCCGCTTAGCTCCAAAAATTTTAAATTATCTTTAAATTTAAAATACTTTATAATTTTTCAATTTTATTTTTTTTAATAACCATTTTAAAATGCTGTGCAAAATTAAATTCAGCACAGCATTTTAAATTAAACCTGTTGATTCATTATTTCTTTATAAGCCGATATAACTTTATTTCTAATTTGCATGGCTAATGCTATAGAAATAGAAGATTTTTGTAAATTTATCATTACATCATTTAAAGATATAGAAGATGGATTGAATTCAAGGTGTTCAATGTTTTTTTTTGAGTTGTTTTGAATATTATTAATTTCTCCTAATGTTTCTTGAAAAAATTGAACAAAATTATTAGATTCAGTGTTTCGTTTATTTTCATCTAAAAAATTAATCTTGGTATAAATATTTTGATTATGAATTTTATCAATCATATCTTCCTCTAAATTTTACTATGACATTTAAATATATTATATCTTTTGTTCAAAGATAAATATTCATTGTTACAGGTAATTTATCAGGAAATATTTTATTTTCAAGTGAAATTTTTCAAGTGAAATTTAATTGTTATTCAATTATAATTAAAATTATCTACTATTAGGAAGATGTCATGAATTTTAGTGCTGTAGAAGAATCAGGTTCAGAAGAGAAAAAAAAATTTAGCAATTTTTTATCGTATTTTTTTAAAAATGCACGTGTTTTAATAATTTTATTGGTGCTTGCAGTAATTACTACGATTACTATGTCTGTATGGAAGAAATCTTCTGACTATCAAGTTTTATATAGTAACTTATCGGTTGAAGATGGAGAGTTTATCATTGATTACTTAAATCAAATGAAAGTTCCTTATCAATTTTCAGAGAATTCTGGCAAGTTATTAGTTCCAAAAAATCAAATTTATGATATTCGTCTGCATTTATCAGAAAAAAATTTACCTCGCAGTGGAATAGGTTTTGAAATTTTAGATAAAGAAAAATTTGGTATCAGCCAATTTAATGAACAAATTAATTATCAACGTGCTTTAGAAGGAGAATTAGCTCAAACTATAGAAAGAATAAATATTGTAAAAAGAGCAAGAATACATATTGCAATGCCAAAAGATTCTTTATTTTTACATGATAAAAAAAAACCATCAGTTTCAGTCATTTTAAGTTTAAAATCTGGAATGGAATTAAATTCAAGCCAAACAAATGCTATATTACATTTAATTGCTAATAGTATATCTGATTTATCTTTAGATAATATAACAATAATTGATGAATATGGCAGGTTATTAAATAATGTTTTGTTATCATCAAATCAAATAAATGATTCGAAATTAAAATATTCTGAGCAAATTGAATCAAGATATGCTAATAAAATTCAAAATATTTTAGAACCGTTATTTGGCGCTGGAAATGTTTACGCTCAAGTTGCTGCTCAAATTGATTTTAATGCTAAGGAAAAAACGAGAGAACAGTATGAACCTAATGCTAAATATGAAAATCAGTCAATTCGATCACATCAAACTATTGTTAATGACAAGATAAAAAGTAAAAAAGAAGATAATAATAACTCCAACCACAATGATTTACTAGATTATGAGCGCAATAATAAAGCTATAAAATCTGACATGCCAGGAAAACATAAATTGTTTAAAAACAATTTTTTTAATTCTAATTCTATTATTAATCATGATGATACAATAAATTATGAATTAAATCATACTTTGTCACATGTAAAAATGAACATGGGAGAAGTTAAAAGATTATCTGTTGCAGTAGTGATAAACTTTGTTAAAGATCAAACTGGAAAATCTGTTCCTTTAAATCCAAAACAGATAAAAAATATTAAAAATTTAATTTGTGAATCAATAGGTTACTCTAAGGTGAGAGGTGATAGTGTACATGTAATAAATGAGTCTTTTGTTAAAAATAAAAATCATTTTGTTCAACTTAATAAATTTAATAAACCTAATGTTTTTAATGTTTATGCAATTTTAATGCCATGGTGTATTTTAGCGTTATTTTTTTTATATTATTTAAAAAAATATATTTGCTTTTTTTCAAAAAATATTCTTTTTAAAAATAAAAAATTAAATAAACCAAGTATAAAAAAAGAAATTATACGTTCGAATGAAGATCAATTAGCTGATAATGTTATTAATTCAAAAATTCCAAAAAATTCCGGTGTAGAAAGTACAGATGATTTACTTCATAAAGTTTGTAATATATCTAACCAAAATCCACGTGTTATAGCGTCGATTATTCGTCAATGGATGGGTGATAAAAAATGACTGTAAATGGTGTTCAAAAGAGTGCGATTTTATTAATGTCAATAGGGGCTGATCAAGCATCAGAAGTATTAAAGTATTTAACTTCTTTTGAAGTTCAAGAACTAGTTGATTCTATGGTTAATGTTCGTAAATTTTCTAATATAATATTAAATGAAATATTAACTGAATGTTATAATCTTTTTATGAAAAATAATAATTTGCTATATAACAATAATGATAGTTATATATCTGAAATGTTAACTAAGGCCTTGGGTGATAAAAAAGGTAGTATTTTATTGAATAACGCATTGGAAGCAAGAAATATTAAGATGTGCATTGAATCTCTTAACTCAATGGATCCAGATCAATTAGCGAATTTATTAACAGAACAGCATTCTCAAATTATTACAACAATACTTATTTGTTTAGATGAAAAACAAGCAGCTCGAGTATTATCTTGTTTAAACGAAGAAAAATGCATTGAAATTATAATGAAAATTTCTAAATTTAACGGTCTTGAAGAGATAAATTTTGTTGAATTAAAAAATATTATTAATGATTTCTTAAAAAAGAAAAAACTTATTTTTTCAAATAAAGGAGGCGTGAAAACTGTTGCTAAAATTTTAAGTTCTATGAAAATAGAAAGCGAAAAAGATCTACTAAAAAAAATTAAATGTTTTAATAAAGAATTATCTAATAAAATTATTAAAGAATTATTTTTATTTGAAAACATAGTAAATGTTGATAATAATACAATTAAATGCTTAATAAATTACTTGGAAGAAGAAAAATTATGTATTGCACTTCAAGGTACTAGTAAAGTAATCAGAAATAAATTTTTTCAAAATATGAACGAAAAAAAATCAACAAGATTATTATTTCTTTTAAAAGAAAAATCTTATATATCTGAAGTAGCAATAAAAAATGAACAAAAACTAATTTTAATGATGATTAAAAATATTTTAGATCATGGTATTTTTTCACCAGAAAATTTAGGAAAATATTATGTCTAATTTAGATAAAATAGACAAAAAAAACGAATGGAAAAAATGGTATCCAGAAGAAGTTTTTTTGCGTAATGTTACAAAAAATTATAATGTTTTTTGGAATCGAATGCTTTTAAAAGAAACAGATTTTTTTAGTGCTAAAAAAAATAATCAATTAAAACAATCAGTCGAACTTCAAGCAAAAACTATTAATGATGATAAGTCATATTTTTTAAATATAAAAAAAAAACTTAAAGAAGAAGAGGAAAAATATATTGTACTGAACAATGATTTAAAAAATTTATGTTTGAATTTTGAATCGTCGCTTTTATTATTTGAAAAGACATTACTTTCACGTTTATTAAAAACAGTTTTAATAGTTTCTTCTTATATTATTGGGGAAAAAATTTCAATTAATGAACCAATTTTATTGAAAAAAATCAATCAGATTATTAAAAGTAATAATTTGTTTTTAAAAAAACCACAATTAATTGTTCATCCTACAAATAAAAAAATATTAGAAAAATTTTTAAAAAAATCTAAAAATAATAAATGGGAATTAGTGCTTGATAAAAGTGTTGAAATTAATAGTTTCAAAATTCAATCTGACTATAACAATATAGATGCTACTATTCACGCGAGATGGAAAGAAGTATATCGTGTTATTCTTGAAGAAGAGAAGCATTCATGAGAATAAAATGTTCTGATTTATTCAATAAAATTACTTCTTTTGAAAATAAGATTAATCATCTTTCTGATTGTGTTGTATATGGCAATGTAGTCAGCATAAATGGTTTAGTATTGGAAGTAATAGGTTTAAAAATTCCTATTGGAGCTGAATGTATTGTAGAAAGAACAATAGACGGAAAAATATTAAATATTACAGCTAAAGTTGTTAAATTTAATAAAGAAAAAACGTTATTATTTTCTTTTCAAGAAACTTATGGTATTTTACCTGGTGCTAAAGTTTTTTTAAAACAATCTAAAAACATAAATATGTTTAGTAAAACAACTCCATTAGGCGTGAATTTATTAGGTAGAGTATTGGATGGAAAAGGAAATGCGTTAGACGGATTACCTGAGTTAGATTTAAAATATTTTACTACAATTAAAAATAAGTATATTAATCCATTAAAAAGAAAGCCGATTCATGAAATATTAGATACAGGAATACGTGCTATAAATGGATTAATGACTGTTGGAAAGGGCCAAAGAATAGGAATTTTTTCAAGCTCAGGAATAGGTAAAAGCGTTCTTCTTGGAATGATGTCAAAATATACACAAGCAGATATAGTGGTGATAGGATTAATTGGGGAAAGAGGAAGAGAAGTAAAAGATTTTATAGAAAATATATTGGGATTAGATGGATTATCAAAATCTGTGGTAATTGCAGCTCCTTCAGATTCATCTCCTTTGTTACAAATTGAAGCTGCATCATATGCGACGAGTATAGCCGAATATTTTCGAGACGAAAACAAAAATGTTTTATTAATTATGGATTCGTTAACCCGTTATGCAATGGCTCAAAGAGAAGTATCATTATCTTTGGGTGAATTACCAGTTTCTCGAGGATATCCATCTTCTGTGTTTTTAAAAATTCCAATGTTAGTAGAGCGAGCAGGAAATACAGATAATCAAGGTTCTATTACTGCATTCTATACAGTATTGACTGAAATTGAAGAAGATCAAGATCCTGTGTCGAATATTTGTCGTTCTATACTTGATGGCCATATTATGTTATCTAAATATTATGCAGATATAGGACATTATCCTGCTATTGATATTGAATCTTCTATAAGTCGTGTTATGCCAGCAATTATCACAAAAGAGCAATATTCCCAAGCTTGTTATTTTAAAAAGCTAGTAGCGTCTTATCAGAGAAATAAAGATTTAATTAATATTGGCGCATATGTGAAAGGAAGTGATGTAACTTTAGACAATGCTATTAAAAAATGGGAAATTTTAGAAAAATTTTTACAACAACAACCATCAGAGAAAAGTAATTATTTAGATTCATGTGAAGAATTAAATAAAATATTTATTTAAATTATTGTTGTTTGTATTAAATTTATTTTTTTTTGAGATTTAAAGGTATATTATGAAATATAAGAAAAATTTGTTTTCAATCTTAGAAAATATAGAAAAAAAAAAATAAACCAAGAAACGATTCATATTCAAAATTTAAACATTCAAAAACAAAAGCATGTCGAACAATTAAAATTATTACTTAATTTTCAATCGGAATATATTGATCAATTAAGTATTAAATTAAAACTGGGAATATCTTCAAACCAATGGAAAATATATAATAATTTTATTTCTATATTATACGCTATAATTAAAGAGAACAATAATATTGTTAAAACATATGAACAAAAAATTGAAAAGAAAATAAATAAATGGTTTAAAAATCATATTACATTGAAAACTTGGAATTATTTAAATCAAAAAAATCAAGTAAAATTTAAAAAATATAAAATTTTAAAAGAGAATATTATGAGTGATGAATTTTCTCAATTTAAATTTTTTCAAGAAGGAAATTATTAAAATGTTAAGTCATCTCGATAATATAACATTTAAAAAAAATATTTCATTAAATTTAGATTCTAATATTTATAATGTTACTAATTTTGATTTTTACCAATCTATTTTAAATGAATGCAAGAAACATATACTCAATAAAGAAATAAAATTTGATAATATTTTGACAAAACAAAAGAAAAAAGACGACGAAAATATTATATCAACTAATTTTATAGTTAATAATTTATTAAATATTTTAAATTCAAAAAATGTAAAAGATAATGTTTATTTACAAAAGAACACTAATGTAAAAATACAAAAAAAAAAAATAAAAAGAGATATTAAATTAAAATCTTGTATTGATTTTAAAAATAAAGAACAAAGCAGTATAGAAAAAAATGAAAAAAAACATAAAAAATTTGAAAATTATGCAATATTAAAAAATTCAAAACATATTAAAAATAAATATTTTTTATTTTATAACTATAATAATACTAATTCACCTAATAAATCCTTCAATAAATATACTTTAAATACAATTAATAATTTAAATATTATTAAAAATAAAAAAAATTTGATTAAAGATAATAAAAATTTTATTTTATTTAAAAATCATTTAAATAATATATCTAATTCGATTTTTTCTAAAAATACACATAAAAATATAAATTCTATTTTTGAACCCAATTCTTTTGAAAAAACAGATAATAATAACTTTAAATTAAATCAAAAATTAAAATATGTTTTTAATAGTAATTGCAAGGAAAATATTCAATGGAAAAAGGCAATTAGTCAGCAAATTTTATTATCTATTTCTAATAAAAAAAATGAAGCTGAAATTCATTTAAAACCAGAATCTCTTGGCTCAATATATATAAAAATTAATATGTTCAATGATCAGGCTAAACTAAAATTTATTGCAGATCATATAGAAATTAAAAATTATTTAAATAATTGCGTTCCTTTTTTACGAAACGCTTTAATTAAAAATGGTATCTTTTTAAAACAAGTGAACATTTCTACTTCTTTAAATTCAAAAAATAAAAATTTGTTTATTTTAAAATACAAACCCAAAATATCTCATGTAATTAAAAAATTTTATAAAAATTTAACACAAAAAAAATTTTTTGATACATATATTTGATTTCTATAAAATATATAATTAAAGTTTTAATTACATTTAAAACTTATAAAATAAGTTTTAATTCAATTTTAACCACTTTTACCTATAAGGTGTATAATAAATGGGCGAAAGTACTTGTGTCAAAGAAAAAATAAATAATATTTTAAGTATAAATGACATTAAAATATTAGAAAAAATTAATAAAAAATTTTCAAATAAAATAATAGTGCATTTTTCAGATTTTATTAAACATCATACAAAATTAAACTTTTTTTCTATTAATATAAATACTTATACACATAACGATAAATATATAAAATATTTATTATTTAATGAAATAGAAATATTGAATTCAAAAAAACGATCTTTTATATTTTTTTCAGATAATTTATTATCTGTTTTGATAGATTTATTGTTTGGTGGGAATGGAATTTCTACGGAAAAAATTAATAAAGTTAGAAATATTACATACATAGAAAAAATTACTACTCAAAAAATGTTAAAACTAATTTTAAATGTTTATTGTTTATTTTTTAAGCAATATTTTTCTATTGATTTAAATATTATTAATACAAAAATTTTTAAAATTGAAAAACTTTTTTTTCAAAAAGAAAATTATATAAGTAATTATTTTGATTTTAGCATAAATGGTATCAATGTTTTTTTTAGTATTTTGCTTCCTATTTCAATAATCAAAAAAAAATTTAAAGAGATAATTTTTAATAAAATTGACAAAAAATCCTTAATAAAAAATATAAATTTACAAAAAAATATTCCTATTATCAATTTGTATAATATTGAATTAGATATTATTGTAAAATTGATAACGCTTGTTAAAACAAAATATAATAGTTTATCTATCGGAGATGTTTTAATGGTCGAAAATCCTAATAAAGTAATTTCTTGGATAGAAAAAATACCTATGTTTTTTGGATGTTATAAAAATTTTGATGAAAAATCAGTGGTTTTTTTAAGAAAATTTATATATAAAAATTTAGATATAAATGAATATAAGGAGTTTTTTAATGAGTAAATTAAAGAAAAAAAATGATTTTGAAAAAATTGAAAATTCTATTAATAGTATTGATAATATTGATGATAAAAATAATTCTCAAGAAAATATATCTATTAGTTCTGATAGTTCTGAAGAAACAACATGTAAAAAAAAAATAATATTTGATGCACCAGTTAACATAACTATAGAATTAGGAAGATCAAAAATAAAAATAAAAGAGTTATTAGATTTTTCAAAAGGAAGTATGTTTTTTTTAGATAGAAACAAAAACGATCCTCTGAAAATTTTTGCGAATGGTAAATTAATTGCACTTGGTGAAATTGTTATGTCAGAAAATACATATGGTGTAAAAATTATTAGTATAAAGAATTCTTTGAATACTATAAATGAATAAATTTAAATTTTATGAAAAATAATATTGAATCGCACTTAGTATTAAACAATGATCAATCAGTTTTTAATAATGTAAATTTTTTTCAAATATTTATTTCGCTAGGAGAGATAATATTACTAATATTAGCTTTGAGTTGGATTGTAAAAAGAATGTCACTTAAAAGGAATAAAAAAAATTCTCTTATAAATATCATAGAAAAAATATCAATAGGAACAAATGAATCTATTATTGTTGTAAAGGTGAAAAAGGTAAAATTAATATTAGGTGTAACCAAAAATAATATTACTCATTTGTATACATTAACTTCTCAAGTAGAAGATGATTTACCTAAGACTAGTAAAGAAGAAAAAATTATGTTACCAAAAAAAAATTTTTATAATTCTTTCAAAAAGTTTTTTCAAATATTTTTGAAAAAAACAATTTTTTATAAAACTATTTCATTTTTATTTTTGTTGTTCTTTTGTCCATTAGTTTATGCTGATATTCCAGGGTTAACAATTCATAATTTAAACAACGGAAGTCAAACTTGGTCATTACCTGTACAAACTTTAGTGTTTTTAACTTCATTAACTTTTCTTCCAGCTTTTCTTTTGATGATGACTAGTTTTACACGAATTATTATTGTTTTTGGGTTATTAAGAAATGCTTTGGGAACGCCGTATGCTCCTCCTAACCAAATATTATTAGGTTTAGCACTTTTTTTAACTTTTTTTATAATGTCTCCAACTTTTGAAAACGTTTATAAAAATGCATATCTTCCCTTTAGTCGGGAGCAAATTAATATGGATGAAGCTATTTTAAAAGGTTCAGCTCCATTAAAAAAATTCATGCTTAATCAAACAAGAACATCTGATTTAGAATTATTTTCAAAAATAGCACACGTGTCTGGGTATCAAGATAGAAATGATATACCTATGCGTATTTTATTGCCTTCATTTATTACAAGTGAATTAAAAACGGCTTTCCAAATTGGTTTCACTATTTTTATACCTTTTTTAATTATTGATTTAGTTGTTGCTAGTGTTTTAATGGCTCTTGGTATGATGATGGTTCCGCCTTCTACAATTTCACTGCCTTTTAAATTGATGTTATTTGTATTAGTAGACGGATGGCAATTACTAGTAACTTCATTATCACAAAGTTTTAACATGTAATTTTATTTAATGGAATTTTTTATGACTCCTGAGTATGTAATGGTTTTATTTAATCACGCTATAAAAGTTGCATTAATGATTGCATCGCCATTATTATTATCTGCTTTAATTAGTGGATTAATTATTAGTATATTACAAGCGGCTACACAAGTAAATGAACAAACTTTATCATTTATTCCTAAAATAATTTCTATTTTAGCTACAATTACAATACTTGGTCCTTGGATGTTGGGTGTTATGTTGGATTATATGCATAACTTATTTAATAATATACCAGAAATTATAAAATAATGTTCATATTGAATAGTTTGCAAATAGAAACGATTATAAGTAATTTTTTTTGGCCGTTAGTACGTATTTTAGCATTTTTTTCAACTGTTCCAGTGTTTAATGATCAACATATAAATAGGAAAACTAAAATAATTTTATCTATATTAATTAGTTGGGTAATATTTCCATTTTTACCCAAAGTCAAAATACAACTATTTTCATATATGGGTTTGATACTTTTATTGGAGCAAATTTTTATTGGTATTATTTTTGGATTTACTTGTCAATTTTTGTTTGCCTCAATTAATTTTGCAGGAGAATTGATAGGGTTACAAATGGGTTTATCTTTTGCGACATTTTTTAACGCAAATAATAACATTGGTGTTTCTGTAATATCTCGTTTATTAAATATTCTAATGTTGTCGTTTTTTTTATCAATGAATATTCATCTTTATTTAATATCTATATTAATTGATACCTTTTATAGTATACCTATTAATATTATTTTTTTAAAAAGTAATGTTTTTTTGATTTTGTTAAAGTTTTCTAGTAGTATTTTTTCAAATAGTATAATGCTTGTTTTTCCAATCATGATTTTTTTATTATTATCTAATTTAATAATGAGTATTTTAAATCGTTTATCTCCTCAAATATCTATTTTTTCTATTGGTTTTCCACTTAATTTGTTAATAGGTATAGTGATGTTGTATTATGTAGTATCTGTTTCTTTGCCTATTTTTAATAATTTATTAAATCAATTAATCGGGTTTTTATCCAGTACTTTTTTAAAATTATAATTATTTTTTTTATAATTCATCGATATTTAAAATATATTTGATTTATAAAGTATAATTTATATTAAATTATACTTTAGTTTTAACAATATTTATTATTTAAATTTTATTTAAAATATTTTTATTATTTAATTTTTCCTTCATTATAAAGTACATGCTTTCGAATAGTTGGATCATATTTTTTAAATGCTAATTTATCTGGTGTATTTCTTTTGTTTTTAGTAGTAGTATAATAATGACCGGAACCTGACGAAGAAATCATTTTTATTTTTTCTCTGTTTTTTTTAGCCATATTTTTTACCTTTATTTTTTATTTTTAATTTTATCTAGTATTGATCCTATTCCATTTTTGTCAATACAACGCATTCCATTAGCAGATATACGTAATTTAATAAATTTTTTTTGTTCTGGTACCCAAAATCTATGATTTTGAATATTTGGTAAAAATTTTCTTTTTGTTGCATTTAAAGCATGTGATCTATTATTGCCAATCATACGCTTTTTACCTGTAACTTGACATATACGAGACATATAAAATTTTTTCCTAAATTAAATTTTTATTATCTTTAAAATACAAATTAGTAGTGTAGATTAAGTTTTATATTTAAAAATATTTAAATATTTTAAGTTTGAATATTTAAATAATAATGTGTTTTTTAAATATAATTTTTTTATTAATATAATATACAATTTTATATTTGCAAGTACTATAATATTTAATTCAGGATTAATTCTATGAGTATATATCAGAGATATTTGTTTAAATCTTTGATGTTTTTTTCTATTTTATTGTTTTTGTTAGCGTTTATTTTAGAAAGTAATTGTGGATTTAAATTATTTTTTAATGTCACTAATTATTTGTTTTTAGGATTAAAAACAGAAGAAATATCAGGTAATTGGCGTGATTTTACATTAAAAAATATTACTTATAATTTTCATGAAGTATCTATTAAAGCAACTCATGTTCATATATTAATTGATCCAATATCTTTATTTAAAATAAATAAAATTTTTAAAAAAATAGAAACAAAAAATTTAGTTTTTTTATTCAATAAAAATAGTTCATTATTTTTACGGAAAAAAAATATTCAAAAAAATATGTTTTTAAATTATCATATTATTTTAAAAAAAATTTATTCTGATAAAATTTTTTTAAAATTACATGATAAAAATATACTTCTATTTAATGTTAATAGCGGATTAAAATTCACTAAAAATAACCTGATTATATTTCCTACTCATGTTCATTCTATGATTTTATATTTTAAAAAAAATAATCAACAATGTGTTTTGAATAAATTAAATCTTATTAATAAACAAAAAATAAATGATTTTTTATCTTTTTTTATAAATAAAAAATTTTTATTTCCAGTTAATATAAATTTAATATCTATCAAATGTAAAAAAGTTAAATTTTTTCATCAGGTATTTAAAAATATTTTTTTTCAAGCTAATTTAAATAATCAATTTATATTTAAATTAAAAACTAATGATTTGTATAAATTTAATTTTTTTGGAAAAGTATTACTAAATGTTTCAAATCACCCTATATATTTTCATTTATATATTCATCGTATAATATTTCACATAGATAAAAATTTAGTATTTTCTTCGAAAAATTTTAATGGAATTTTAAAAGGAACAATTGATAATTACAATCTATCATTTAAAAATATTATTAATATATCAGGTATGCCATCAGTTATCTTGAATATATTTGGTAACGGTAAATTCACTAATATGTATTTCAATAAGATTTGTTGTATTCCATTTTTAAAAAAAAATAAAGATAATAAATTAATTAGTTTAAAAAAAGAAAATTATATTAAATATTTGTCTAAAATAGCAGGTAATATTCATATATCAACGAATTTTAGCAAAGAAGTCAACAGTATTCATATTCCTAATTTTAACGTTAAAGCGAATATAATAAATAAAAAGTTATTGATTTTAGGTTCTTTGTTTTATAATCAATCTAATAGTATAAAAATACCGAAAATAAGTTTTTTTGCAGGAAAAAATAAAGGTTGTTTATCTGGTCATATATCAAAGTTAGTTAATATTAATTCATCTTTCAATATGAATAATTTAGATTATTTTATACCTAATATAACAGGTGCGGTAACAACTACATTAAATATATATGGCGCTTGCTCTTCACCTTCTATTTCTAGTTTAGTATTTGGAGAAAGATTAAATTGGAAAAATATAGTGTATTTAAATAAGATAAAAATATTTTTTAATATAAATTCTCAAAAAAATTCTAGAAAAGATATTTATCTTATTGCTAAAAAAATTCAATTCTCAAAGTTTTATTTGGATTTTTTAAAAATAAATCTTGTTTGGAATAATATTCAGCAGAAATTTAGTTTATTTTTAAAAAATAAAAATTTTACTTTAAATTTTATTTTAAATGGAAAATTTAATGCTCGAACAAATATTTGGAAAGGAACTTTTAACAAAATTAATATTTTCACTTTTAATACAAAATGGATTACGAATAATCATCCAGTTATATTTTTTTATGTTAATAAAGAGAATCAAAAAAATAACTTAAAGGAAGTACAATCTAAAAATTCTATTGTGTTTACAATTCAAAAAATTAAGAAATTTTTATTTTCATCTATTTTTAATTCATCTATTAATTTTAAAACTAATTTTATTTTTAAAACAAAGTTTATTTCAGATACGAAAAAAAAATTTTCTAATTTATATATATTTTTGTACGGAAATAATATAAAATTTCAAAAAAAAATAAAAAACAAAGTGTTTTCTAAAACAATATCTTCTTTAAGATTATCTGTTTTTTTAAAGAAAAATAACATCATCACTCGTTTGTTGATTTATCCATTAAAAAACAAAAATAATAAAATATTTGGATTTTTAAATATTTATGATTTTTTGCATCAACAAAATATCAAAGGTAAATATTTTTTATTTAATTTTCCTTGTTCTATTTTAACTTTCTTTCTTCCCAATGAAGCTAGAATGCAAGGGATATGTATGGGAAATATAGAATTTTTAGGAACGGTATACCAACCTAATATATTAGCTAATATTCATGTAAAAAATTTTTATATTAAAAGCAATAAAATATTACGTTATATTACCTTATATTTTTATCCTTCTTTAGAATTAATTAAATATATAAAAATTAATCAGTCAATTTTTATAAAAAAAGGAAAAATATTATTTAAATTGGATTCAGTTTCCACAAATAATCTTATTAAATCTGTAAAATGGAATATTTCATTTAATAGTAATGAAGTTATTTTTTTTATATTTCCAAAAATAACAATAAATCTTTTTTTGCAATTAAATTTACATTATTTTTTATTGCAATATAATTTAATTGGATATTTAAAATCTTGTTTATTTAATTTTAAAATTAATGAAAAAAATTTTATTTTTTAAAATTTAAATTAAAATAAATTTTATATTTTTATTTGTTTGAAAATCTTTCATATGAAGAACTAATTTCTAATTTTGCAGCTTGCTGATTCTCCCATCCTATGATTTTTGTCCATTTTTCTTTTTCTAGTTTTTTATAATACTTAAAGAAATGTTCTATTTGTTCTTTTAATAATTTAGGTATATCTGAAATATCATTAATATACTTATATGTTTTGCAGATTTTACTTTTTGGAACAGCTATAATTTTAGCGTCATCTCCTGATTCATCTTTCATTTTAAGCATACCAATGGGTTTACAGTGAATTACAGATTGAGATTGTATCGGGTATAAAGAAGGCACTAATACGTCTATAGGATCACCATCCATTGATAATGTTTGATTGACATATCCATAATTACAAGGATAAAACATTGGGGTAGATATAAAACGATCTACAAAAAGTAAACCTGATTTTTTATCTACTTCATATTTGATAGGGGATGAGTTAGATGGTATTTCAATGATAACATATATATCGTTTGGTATATTTTCACCTGCAATTATTTCATTATAATTCATGTATAATTTGCCTTATTTTTTATAAAAGCGAAATAAAATATTACGTATTTTCAAAAGAGTAATTTATTTTAGAAATAGTTATTTTTTTTATATATTTATTAATATATTATTTATATATTATTTATATATTATTTATATATTATTTATATATTATATATATTTTATATATATTTTATATATATTATTGAGGAGTTACAAATGAAATTAATACATCAAGTTCAAACTGAAGAAAATTTACTCATGAATACAGTAAATAATACTCTTCAATTAGCTAAACAAAAAAATAATTTTTCTATTGAAGTTTTTGCTAAGAAAACAATAGGAATTAATGTCCAAATTAGAAATAACATTGTGGAAAATGTAGAATTTAATAATGATGGAATTTTATTTATTACAGTATATAATAAGTTTTCAAAAGGCAGTGTATCATCTAGAGATTTTAGTATTTACGGTATCGAAAAAATGCTGGACACTGCTTTAAACATTTCTAAATATGCGTCTTCTGATTTTTTTTTAGGATTGCCAGATATTAAATTATTGTGTTTAGGCGCTAATGATCTTGATTTATTTCATCCTTCTGAATTAAATGTAAAAAACGGAATTAATTTTGCTACTACAGCAGAAAAAGAAGCATTTAAATTTGATAAAAGAATTATTAATAGTGAAGGAAGTATTTTTAGCAATCATATTACTATAAATGTTTTTGGAAACAGTTTAGGTATGTTAGAAAAATATAAATCTACTCTTTATTCAGCTTATAACTGTGTAATTGCAAAAGAAAAAAACTTGATGCAAAGAGCTTTTTATTATTCTACTTCCCGTAAAATAGAAAATTTAGAACAACCTAATTCTTTAGGAAAAAAAAGTGCAAAACGTGCTATATCTAGACTAGGATCGAAAAAAATTAATACTATTAAATCTGAGATTGTTTTTTCCAGTGAAATATCTTCTACTTTTTTTTCTTATCTGATTGGAGCAATTAGTGGTGATAATGTTTATCGTAAATCTACTTTTTTACTGAATGATTTAGAAAAAGAAATTTTTCCAACTTGGTTAAATATCGTAGAAAATCCACATATCGAACAAGGGTTGGGCAGTAAACCATTTGATAGTGAAGGTGTAAAAACTAGTGTAAAATATATAATTCAAAATGGTATATTAAAAACTTGGTTGCTTAATAGTTATAATGCTCGCAGACTAGGATTAAATAGTACTGGAAATTCTGGAGGTATTTATAATTGGTTTGTTTCTTATAAAAATATTTCATTTAAAGATTTGTTAAAAAATATGACACAAGGATTATTAATAACTGAATTAATGGGGCAAGGAGTAGATATTGTTAGTGGAAATTATTCACAAGGCGCAATAGGTTTTTGGGTTGAAAATGGAAAAATTCAATATCCAGTCAACGAGGTAACTATATCTGGTAATTTAAAAGATATGTGGCGTAATATTATTAGTATTAGCAATGATGTTGATGTAAGACATAAAATTCAATGTGGTTCTATGTTATTATCTAAAATTCAGATTTCAGGAAATTAGTTTGTTAATAAGATTATTTCAGAATAAAAAGGTAATACATTTATTACCTTTTAAAAACTTTCTTTAGAAGTCAACTGATAAGCCGGGTTCTGTTTTTAACAGTCATTCATCTAGATTAACAATTACTTGTTAATTCAAGCAGTCTACCCAGGTTTTTTTTTAGTACGAGCAATACTCAATAATAACCTATATTCAACTTTGCTCCAGGTGGAGTTTACCATAGCCATCAATTGTTACCAATGATGCGGTGCGCTCTTACCACACCTTTTCACCCTTTCCATTTTAATATTAAAATTTAATATTAAAGTTTGGTGGTTTATTTTCTGTTGCACTAGTCATAAGTTCACACTTTCCAGGAGTTACCTGGCACCTTGCTCTATGGAGCCCGGACTTTCCTCTTTTTAGTATATATTTTGTTATATAACTAAACAGCGACTGTTTTAGTCAACTTCTCATATAATTATATATTATTTAAAATAAAATGTCATTTTATTTTTTTTATTACATATTGATATAAATTATTTTTACTAATTTTATGAATTTTAGAAGTAATAAATACTGATTCTTTTAGTGATAGAATTTTTCTTAATATTGTGAAAGTGTTTATTATTTTATCTGAAATATTTATATTTTTTAATTCTTTATAACCATCTATGATAATAACATTTTCTCCTTTATTAAATCGATTCTTATCCTCTTTTATCCAAGGAAGTATTAAACTAGCTTTATTTCCATAAATTACTTCCCATTTTTTTGTTATTTCTCTAGCAATTACTATGTGTCTATTTTGTCCAATTTCATTTATTATATCTTTAATAGTTTCAATAATTCTATATTTTGTTTCATAAAAAATCATTGTTCGTTCTTCTTTTTTTAAAGAATGCAATAAATTGCATCTTGCCTTTTTTTTAGAAGGAAGAAATCCTTCATAGCAAAAACGATTAGTAGATATTCCAGAAGCGCTTAAAGCAGTGATAGCTGCACAAGGGCCAGGTAAAGGAATTACTTTAATATTAAATAGATGACATTGCTTGATTAATAAGTAACCTGGATCATTAATGACTGGAGTTCCAGCGTTAGATACTAATGCAATTTTTTTTCCATTTTGTAGCTCTTTAACTAAAATATTATTTTTTTGAATTTCGTTATTTTTATTAAAAGATATTAAAATGTTCTTAATATTGAAATGTTGAAGTAAGATGTTAGTGTGTTTAATATTTTCACAAGCTATTAAATTCACTTCTTGTAGTATTTCTATAGCACGATAAGTAATATCTAATAAATTACCGATAGGCGTGGGTACAATATAAAGAGTTCCAGTATTTTTAAGTAAATTCACTTTTTTATCCAAATATTATTTATTTTTAATGAAAAACAATGAATTATTTATTATATAAAAAATATTAAATTTAATCTTTTTATATTTAGTTTAATAGAAATTTATTATTCATAAGGCATATAAGTGAGAAGAGTTGTTATTACAGGATTCGGTATTATTTCGAGTATTGGAAATAATAAAAAAGAAGTTTTGACTTCTTTATATAATGGTTATTCTGGAATCGTTTTTTCAGAAGAAATGCAAAAATTTGGTATGCGTAGTCAAGTTTGTGGAAATATTAAATTAAAACGTAAAAATTTAATTAATAAAAAAATATCTCGTTTTATGACTGATGGTGCTATTTATGCATTTTTATCAATGAAACAAGCTGTTAGAGATGCTAAATTAAAAGATACAGATTATCAAAAAAATTCTCGTGTTGGATTAATTATTGGATCTGGTGCAGGTTCTCGTAAAGATTACGTAAAAGATATATATGCTCTTAAAAATCGTCCTGATTGGCGATCTTTAAACCCATATACTGCAATTAAATCGATGACGTCTGGCATATCTGCGTGTTTATCCACTATATTTAAAATTTATGGTGTAAATTATTCTATTAATTCTGCATGTGCAACTTCTAGTCACTGTATTGGTAGTGCTTATGAATTAGTGAAATTTGGAAAACAAGATCTTATTTTTGCAGGTGGCGCTGAAGAAGTCAGTTGTGAGTTAGCTGCTGAATTTGATGCAATGAAAGTATTATCTTCAAAGTTTAATAAAAATCCAATTCAATCATCTTGTGTTTATGATGTGAATCGAGATGGTTTTGTGATATCAGGAGGTGGAGGGATCGTAGTTATTGAAGATTTAAATTCAGCACTTGCTCGTTCTGCTCATATTTATGCTGAAATTATTGGGTATGCTGCAACATCTGATGGGAATAATATGGTTGTTCCTTCTGGAGAAGGTGCACTAAGATGCATGAATTTAGCTAAAGGTAAAAAAAATTTATCTATCGATTATGTAAATTCCCATGGAACATCCACTCAAATTGGTGATTTAATTGAACTAAAAGCAATTAAAAAATCTTTTTTACATGAAAAAAAACCAATGATTTCATCTACGAAATCTATAACCGGTCATGCTTTAGGAGCATCTGGAGTTCATGAAATTATTTATACTTTATTAATGTTAGAATATAATTTTATAGCTCCTTCTATGAATATTAATGTATTAGAACCTTATGCAAAAAATATGAATATTATTCAAAAAACTACTTTTAAAAAAATTACTACTGCAATGTCTAATAATTTTGGATTCGGAGGAACAAATGCTTCTTTAATACTAAAAAGATATTAATTTTTTTTAAATAGATTTTTATTTTAAATTATGTGTGAAATATATGTATTATTTATCAAGTAACAATATATTTTATATTTTTTTAACTTTTAATAAAGAGTAATATATGAATCAGTTAGAACTTTTAAGTACGTTCACAAAAATTGTGGCAGATACAAGCGATATAGATGCTATTTGTAAATATAAACCTGAAGATGCTACTACAAATCCGTCTTTAATACTACAAGCAATGAATTTAAAATCTAATCAAAAATTTCTCTATAAAGCAATAGAATATGCTAACAAAAAAGGTGGTTCAAAAGAAAAAAGATTAATAAATGCAAGTGATAAAATTTTAGTTGATCTTGGTATAGAAATTTTAAAGCATATACCAGGTTATATTTCTAGCGAAGTAGATGCCCGTCTATCTTTTAATCAAGAAAAATGTATTTTAAAAGCAAAAAAAATAATTAAAATGTACGAAGAAGAAGGTGTTTCTAGACAAAGAGTGCTGATTAAATTAGCAGCTACATGGGAATGTATAAAAGCAGCAGAAGAATTAAAAAAAGATAATATTTTATGCAATTTAACTCTTTTATTCTCTTTTGCTCAAGCACGTTCTTGTGCAGAATCTGGAGTATTTTTAATATCTCCTTTTATTGGACGTATTTATGATTGGTATGTAGCTCAGAATTTAATATCAAATTTTTCTTATAATAAAGATCCAGGAGTGATGGCTGTTTGTAAAATTTATAATTTTTATAAAAAACATAACTATAAAACAATTATTATGGGTGCTAGTTTTAGAAATATACAGCAAATTTTATTATTATCTGGCTGTGATCGATTAACTATTTCTCCTTTATTATTAAAAGAACTTGAATCAAATAATACAATATTTGATAGGAAACTAATTCCACCTACTACTTTCATCAAACCACCTATTCCTCTTTCTGAAGAAGAATTTAGATGGGAACATAATCAAGATGAAATGGCTGTTCAAAAATTATCAGAAGGTATAAGAAATTTTGGAAAAGATCAATTGTTTTTAGAAAAAATTATTTCAAAATTAATATAATTATCAATAAAATATTCATTTATTTGTTGTCAAAATTAGAATTTGGGAAAAATCTATGTCTTTAGAAAATAAATTATCGAACGCAATTCGTATGTTAAGTATAGATGCAGTTCAAAATGCAAAATCAGGTCATCCTGGAATGCCAATGGGTATGGCAGATATTGCAGAGGTATTATGGAGAAAATTTTTAAAACATAGCCCAAACAATCCTAAATGGGATAATCGAGATCGTTTTGTGTTATCTAACGGTCATGGTTCAATGTTGCTTTATAGTTTATTGCATCTTACTGGATATGATTTATCAATAGAAGAAATTAAAAAATTCAGAACTTTCAACTCTAAAACTCCAGGTCATCCTGAAATAGAAGAAACACCAGGTGTTGAAACTACTACTGGTCCGTTAGGTCAAGGTTTAGCAAATGCTGTCGGTATGGCGATTGCAGAAAAAACATTAAGCGCTCATTTTAATAGAGTCAATTTTGATATAGTTAATCATTATACCTGGGTATTTGTAGGAGATGGGTGTTTAATGGAAGGAATTTCACATGAGGTATGCTCCTTAGCAGGTACTTTAAAATTAGGAAAATTAATTGTTTTTTATGATAGCAATGGTATTTCAATAGATGGAAAAATATCTAATTGGTTTACAGATGATACAGTAATGCGGTTTAAGTCTTATAATTGGCACGTAGTAGATAAAGTAGATGGTCATGATGCTGGCTCTATCGAGAGAAGTATTAAAGAAGCAATATCTATTGTAGATCAACCATCTATTATTATTTGTAATACTGTTATTGGTTTTGGTTCTCCAAATAAATCAGGTACATCAGAATCTCATGGAGCTCCTCTTGGGGAACCTGAAATTACTTTAACAAGAAAAAATTTAAAATGGAATTATTCACCTTTTGAAATTCCAAAAGAAATTTATAAAAAGTGGAATTTTATTGAAAAAGGTATGATGTTAGAAAAAGAATGGAATAAAAAACTTGATTTATATAAGGAAAAATACCCAAAACTTGCAGAAGAATATTTAAGACGTTTGAAAAAAAAATTACCTATTAAATGGCAAAAAAAAACTAGCGAATATATTACTGAATTGAAAAATAACCCTAAAAATATTGCAAGTCGTAATGCTTCTCAAAATGTTTTGGAAAAATTTATAAAACTATTACCCGAATTAATAGGTGGATCAGCAGATTTATCACCTAGTAATTTAACTATTTGTTCGTCGTCCAGATCTATAGTTGAAAATCCCTCCGGAAATTATATACATTATGGTGTTCGTGAGTTTGGTATGACTGCTATTGCTAATGGAATTTCTCATCATGGTGGGTTTATTCCGTATACTTCAACATTTTTAATGTTTGTTGAATACGCAAGAAATGCTGTTCGAATGGCTGCGTTAATGAATACTAAACATATTTTTGTATATACTCATGACTCTATTGGTCTTGGTGAAGATGGACCGACTCACCAACCAATAGAACAATTAGCTAATTTAAGAATGACTCCTAATATAGATGTATGGCGACCTTGTGATCAAGTTGAAACTGCTATAGCATGGAAATTTGCAATTGAAAAAAAAGAAGGTCCAACAGCATTAATTTTATCTCGTCAAAATTTATCTCAATTAAGTAGAGATGATCAACAAATCAGTAATGTTTCGTTCGGAGGATATATATTATATGATTCTAAACAACCTATTGATGTTATTTTTATCTCAACTGGTTCAGAAGTTGAAATTACTTTACTTGCTGCAAAAAAAATTGTTTCTTTAGGTTATTCTGTACGCGTTGTTTCAATGCCTTCTAATAATGTTTTTGATAGGCAAGAAAATACATATAAAGAATTTGTATTACCTTCTTATGTCAGTAAAAGAATTGCAGTAGAAGCAAGTATAAAAGATTTTTGGTATAAATATGTAGGAATAAATGGTTTGATTATTGGTATGGAAACATTTGGAAAATCAGCTCCAGCTGATATTTTATTTGAAAAATTTGGTTTCACTGTAAAAAATATAGTCAATAAAACAAAAAAATTTTTAAAACATTAATTTTTTCAACTATTATAAATAGTTATAAGGGGCTTTTAGCCCCATTTGATCGTTTTAAATATTGAAAATTATAAAAAGCATTTTAAAGAGAATAACATGATTGACTCAGTAATTGAATTAACGAAAAAATTAATTCGAATTCCATCTATAAGTCCAAAAGATTTAGGTTGCCAAGATATTATGATACACTTTCTATCTAATCTTGGATTTAAAATAAAAAAAATTAAGATTAACGATACAACAAATTTTTGGGCTACCAGAGGAACAGGAAAAACTTTAACTTTTGCTGGTCATACAGATGTAGTTTCACCTGGAGAATATAAATATTGGGATAATCATCCATTTAATCCTATAGTCCAAAATGGTGTTTTGTTTGGGAGAGGCGCTTCAGACATGAAAGGCGCTTTAGCTGCTATGTTGATAGCTTCTAAAAAATTTATAACACAACATCCTTATCATAAGGGTCGTTTATCTTTTTTAATTACTTCAGATGAAGAATCATCTGCTATTGATGGCACAAAAAAAGTTGTAGATTATTTAATTTCTAAAAAAGATTTAATTGACTACTGTATCGTAGGAGAGCCTACTAGCTATAGTAAAGTTGGCGATTGTATAAAGAATGGTCGACGTGGTTCTTTAAATGCTAATTTAAAAATTTTAGGTATTCAAGGACATATTGCATATCCAAATTTTGCGGATAATCCAATTCATAAAGGATTACCTATTATTTTACAGTTATTAGCTATGCCGTTAGATCAAGGTAATAATTTTTTTTCACCAACTATTATGAATATTTCAAATATTCATGCGGGAAACGGAAGTGATAATATTATTCCAGGATCTTTATTAGTACAGTTTAACTTTCGTTTTAGTAATGAAATATCTGAAAATCAAATTAAATCAAATTTTCTAAAAATATTAGATAAAAATAATATTAATTATTCGATCAAATGGAATTTATCTGGCCTTCCATATCTTACAAAAAATAGTTTATTGGAAAATACTGTGATTGAATCTATTTTAAATATTACCAAAAATAAGCCTATTTTATCTACAGATGGTGGTACTTCAGATGGACGATTTATTGCTAAACTTAATTCACAAATAATAGAATTAGGTTTGCTTAATAAGACTATTCATAAAGTTAATGAGTGCGTAAAAATATCTGATTTAAAAATATTAACTTTAATTTATGAAAATATTATAAAAAAGTTACTTGTATAAAATAACAATAATTTTTTCTATTTTATTGAATAGAATACAGATTATCTAAAAGATAATCTGCATCATCATATATAAATAAATTTTTTTATATTTTAGATAATTTATACAGGAGGAAATATATCATTGTTTTCTTTTTTTAAATCTTCTTCTGTATAAGGTATTTTATATTCTTGATCTTCATTAGGAATACTAATTCCTTTTGGAACAATTAATTTTTTAAGTTGTTTTTGATTATTTTCATTAAGCAAAATATTCTGATTTTTTTGCATAATATTTAAATTGCAAGAAGTTACTAAAAATATAATAAAAATCTTTAAAATAATTATTTTTTTTAGATAAAAAAACTTGTTTTTATTAAAATTTAGCATATTTTAGAGCTTTTTCAAGTTGAATTTTTCCAGCAGATGAAATTGGAGTCATTGGTAGTCGAAGTGTATCATTTTTTATTAGACCCATTTTTTTAGCCAGCCATTTAATTGGAATCGGATTTGATTCTATAAATAATGATTCGTGTAATAAAGATAATCGTTCATTTATTCGTCTTGCGTTAATAAAATCACCTTTTAATGCATATAAACACATTTTTGTCATTTCCTTAGCCGCAATATTTGCTGTTACTGATATTACTCCTTGTCCACCTAATTGTATAAAATCTAATGCTGTTGCATCATCTCCGCTAATCAACAAAAAATTATTTTTGACTATTTTTTTAATTTGATTAATTCTTGATAAATCTCCAGTTGCTTCTTTTATCCCAATAATGTTATTAAATTTAGATAACCGAGAAATAGTTTGTGGAAGTAAATCACATCCAGTACGGCTTGGTACATTATATAAAATTTGTGGTAATTCTGTATGCTCTGAAATCGCTTTGAAATGTTGATATAATCCTTCTTGAGTAGGTTTATTATAATATGGAGTTACAGTAAGACAAGCAGAAATACCTGATTTTTCAAATCTTTTAGTTAATAATATAGCTTCATTTGTTGCATTAGCACCTGTTCCTGCAATAATAGGAATTCGTTTATCTGCCATTTCTAATGTTAACATTACAACTTTAATATGTTCTTCTTGACTTAAAGTGGCTGACTCTCCGGTTGTTCCGACAGAAACAATTGCTGTGGTTTTGTTTAATACATGATAGTCAATTAAATTTTTTAAACTAGAATGACAGATTTCGCCTGATTTATTCATTGGTGTAATTAAAGCTACCATACTTCCTGTGAACATTATTTTTATTTCCCTCCATAAAAATATTTTATGGTATTTTATTCAATGTTTAAAATGAATGAAATAAAATTATATATGTAATATATTTAAAATTATTGTTAATAAATTTAATTTTTTTTATTGTTATTAATATGGTTTTAATATTAAATTAATTAATGATATACTTTAAAAAATTACTTTTAAACATTCAATTAAGATTTATTTATTTTCATGTTAAAATGTTTTTAAATTATTTTTAATTTAAATTGATTTGTTTATTAAAAGTTAAATTTTAGCTAAATTGTTTGTAAAAATGAGCAATAAAAAAAATATTTTTTACAATCGACAGTATAAATTATCAATTATTTATAAAGTTAGTGTATTTTAAAAAAATTAAATTATATTGATTTAAATAAAAAAATATAAATCGAAATAAACATATAAATAAATTTATCAAATTTTTACTATTATTTTATTCGTGCTGCTAAAATATACATATATTTTAGCAGCATAATAAAAAAAATTATTTTTTTGTAATGATATATTAATTAATTGTTTTATCACATTGAGCTCTAAATCTTAATATATGATCCATAATAACAATAGCAACCATCGCTTCAGTTATTGGAACAGCTCTAATTCCTACACATGGATCATGTCGACCTTTTACAGTTATTTCTGTTTTTTTGTTATCTATATTAACTGTTTGTCCTTTTATTCGTATACTTGAAGTAGGTTTGAACGCTGTTTTTAATATAATATTTTCTCCATTACTAATACCTCCTAAAATTCCTCCGCAATGGTTACTTTTAAATCCAGATGGAGTAATTTCATCTCGATTTTGGCTCCCTTTTTGATTAATAACTAAAAAACCATCTCCAATTTCTACTCCTTTAACCGCATTAATACTCATTAATGCATGTGCTAAATCTGCATCTATTCGATCAAAAACTGGTTCACCAAGTCCTATAGGAATATTTTCAGCAATAATTGTTATTTCAGCTCCGATTGAATCACCTAGTTTTTTTAGTTGTTTAATCAATTGTTTTATATCTTCATTTTTCTTTGAATTAGCGCAAAAAAATGGATTATTATTAACCTCTTCCCATGATTCAAAAGAACATGTAATATGACCTATTTTTGAAAGATATGCTCTTATTATAATTCCATATTTGTTTTTTAGATATTTCTTCGCAATTCCCCCTGCGGCAACTCGCATCGCTGTTTCACGCGCCGATGATCTTCCTCCGCCCCGATAATCTCTAATACCATATTTTTTTTCGTAAGTATAATCGGCATGTCCTGGTCGAAATAAATTTTTTATCTCTGTATAATCTTGAGATCTTTGATCATTGTTCTTAATCATTAAACCGATACTTGTTCCTGTGGTTATACCATTGAAAACACCGGAAAGTATATGAATCTTGTCTTCTTCACATCTTTGTGTAGTATATCTAGAAGTACCTGGTTTACGTCGATTTAAATCAATTTGTAAATCATGAGAAGATAATTTCAAACCCGGTGGAACACCGTCAACTATACATCCTAAAGCTTCTCCATGTGATTCACCAAAAGTTGTTACACAAAATATTTTTCCAATTGTATTACCTGCCATATTTTTCTTCTTTTTTTTGTATTTTATTTTAAATAATTTATATTTAAACAATATAACTACTATAGAAAAATAAAAAAATTTTTTTCATTCGATAATTATAATGATAAAATTTTTATTTGTTGTTTTTATAAAAAGTAAATTATATAATCAAAAAACATTTATTAAAACAATCATTTTAAAACAATATGTATTTATTTAGGCTATTGGTAATAAATAATTATGAACAAAAATCAAGAATACGTTAATAAAAGTAATATTTTATTCCGTCAATATTTAAATGATACACGTGAAATAGTACAAGATACGATATTTCATTCCAGAATAAATAAAGTAGTTCGTCAAAATATAACATCAAAAAGAAATATTTTTGAACAAGAAGCTCATAGCTATTATTTTTCTTGTTTTCAAAATGAAAGAACTTTTTTTAAAGATAATCCAGTTTCTTATATGCGTAATAAAAATTCGAATAATATTTTAAAACGCCTAATAAAAGGAAAGTATTTACCAGATATTTCTCTTGATTTACATGGATTTACACAGTATCAAGCTCAAAAAAAATTAGGCCAACTTATTACTATATGTCAAAAAGAAAAAATTTTTTGTGCTCATATTATACATGGATATGGAAAAAATATTTTAAAACAGCAAATACCTTTTTGGTTGTCTCAGCATCCCGATATAGTTGCTTTTCATCAAGCTCCCAAAATTTTTGGAAGTGATGCTGCTATTATAGTTATAATTGAAATTTATAATTAAAAAATAAAATACACTTAAAATATTTTTTTTGCCAAATGTACTTCATAATTAATATCTTTTACATTTTAAATATTCATATCGTTGATGAATATAATACAATGTTCGATTAAATCCATATACTTTATTGATTTTTAAAATATATGAATCTCTTAAAAATTTAATGATAAATAATTCTTTTCAAAAACCCTTATCTATTTTTGGGTTTTTTGTTTTATTATCAGAAAGTATAATTTTATAAATTTATTTTTAAACATAAAAATATTACAGGATTTTTACGATGTTAAATAGTAATCGTGTACGTATAGCGATGCAAAAAACTGGTCGTTTAAGCAGTGAATCTATAAAATTATTAATATTATGCGGAATTAAAATTAATTTAAAACAGCAAAAATTAATAGCTTTTTCTGAAAATATGCCTATTGATGTCATGTTAGTACGTGATGATGATATTCCAGGTTTAGTAATGGATGGAATAGTAGATTTAGGTATAGTAGGAGAAAATGTTTTACAAGAAGAATTATTAAAGCGAAAATCACAAAACTTAGATAGTTCTTATATTACTCTCAGACGTCTTGATTTTGGTTCTTGCAGGCTATCTCTTGCTATTCCTGTTGATACTTCTTATATTGATATAAAATCTATAGAAAATTTTAGAATAGCAACTTCATATCCTCATTTATTAAAAAAGTATCTAGATCGAAAAAATATTAATTTTAAATCTTGTATGTTAAATGGTTCTGTAGAAGTAGCACCTAGAGCTGGTTTAGCTGATGCTATTTGTGATTTAGTTTCGACAGGAGCTACGTTAGAAGCTAATGGATTACGTGAAGTGAAAGTTATATTTCGTTCATATGCATGTTTTATTTGTAAAACAGAAAATATTAATGATATTAAAAAAGAAGTTATTAATAAATTAATGACTCGTATTAAAGGTGTAATTAAAGCAAGAGAATCAAAATATATTATGTTACATGCTCCTACTAACAAACTTAATGAAGTGATCTCTTTGTTGCGTGGAGCAGAAAAACCAACAATTTTAAAATTAGCCGGTGAGAAGCATCGCGTAGCTATGCATATGGTGAGTAGTGAAACATTATTTTGGGAGACAATGGAAAAATTAAAATCTTTAGGAGCTAGTTCTATTTTAGTTTTGCCTATTGAAAAAATGATGGAGTAGAATATTATGCAATATTTCAATACAATTATTGATTGGAATGAATTGAATTGTAATCAACAAAAAAAAATTTTATCAAGACCTATTTGTCTAAACAATAATATCGTTAAAAAAAAAGTAAAAGACATAATTAATAATATTCGAGTTTTAGGTGACGAAGCTGTAAAAAATTATACTAATTTATTTGATAAATATTTATTAAATTCATTTCAATTATCCTCTGAAGATATATCATCTTCTTTACTAAATATTAATCCTTCATTAAAAAAAGCGATTTCAGTTGCTCAAAAAAATATTACTTTATTTCATAAAGCTCAAATTTTACCCGAAACGGATATTGAGACACAAGTTGGTATACGCTGCCAGCAAATATATCTACCTTTGAACTCTATTGGTATTTATATCCCTAATGGGATAGCTCCTTTATTATCTACTGTTTTAATGCTTGGAATACCAGCAAAAATTTCTGGTTGTAAAGAAGTAATATTATGTTCACCACCACCAATTAGTGATGAAATTATTTATACTGCACATATTTGTGGTATCAAGAAAATATTTCAGGTAGGAGGTGCTCAAGCTATTGCTGCTATGGCTTTTGGCACCAATACTATTCCTAAAGTAGATAAAATTTTTGGCCCAGGTAACACTTATGTTACAGAAGCAAAATTACAGGTTAGCTCTATGTTAAACGGCCCAGAAATAGATATGTTAGCTGGTCCTTCTGAATTATTAATTATTTCGGATGAAACTTCTAACCCTGATTTTGTTGCGGCTGATTTATTATCTCAAGCAGAACATGGTACATCTTCTCAAGTAATACTATTAACTTCGTGTATGAAATTAGCCAAAAAAGTAGTTTTATCTATTAATGATCAGATAAAAAATTTTTCTCGATCATCTGATATATATACTGCTTTACAAAATAGTTCAATTATTTTAACAAAAAATTTAATTGAATCTATTGATATATCAAATACATATGCTCCAGAACATTTAATTATCCACACGCATAAACCAAGATCGTTACTAAATTTTATATCAAATGCTAGTTCAATATTTTTAGGACCTTGGTCTCCCGAATCGGCCGGTGATTATGCTTCTGGAACTAATCATGTTTTACCAACATATGGTAAATCTGTTTCAAGTTCTGCTTTAGGTTTATCTGATTTTAAAAAACGTATATTAGTACAGGAATTAACATCTCAAGGATTTATTAGTTTATCAAGCACTCTTGAAATTTTATCTCAAGCAGAAAAATTAGAGGCGCATAATAATGCTGTTAAAGTTCGAATAAATTTTTTAAAGGATCAATCATGAAGGATAGTATAGCAAATTTAGTTCGATCTAATATAAAACACTTACAACCTTATCAATCAGCAAGACGAATTGGTGGGGATGGAAATATATTATTAAATGCGAATGAGTGCCCTATACCTGTTGTGTTTAAAACTAATCTAACATTATTTAATCGTTATCCTGAATGTCAACCAAAGAGTTTAATTAGCTTTTATTCCAATTATGTTGGATTATCAAGTAGTCAAATTTTAGTAACTAGAGGCGCTGACGAAGGTATAGAGTTATTAATTAAAGCTTTTTGCAATCCTAGAAAAGACGCAATTATTTGTTGTCCACCAACCTATGATATGTATGCGATAAATGCAAGTATTTCAAATGTTGAAACAAAAGAAATTCCAGTTTTTCATGACACTTGGCAGATAGATTTAGATAATATTCAACGTAACCTTGATAAGGTTAAGTTGATATATATATGCAATCCTAATAATCCGACTGGAAATATAATTTTAAAACAAGATATTATAAATTTACTAGATAAAACTTTAGGATCTTCTTTGGTTGTAATTGATGAAGCATATATAGAATTTTCTTCTGAAAATAGTATGGTTGAATTATTAAAAGATCATCCAAATCTCATTATTTTAAGGACTTTATCTAAAGCGTTTGCATTAGCAGGTATTAGGTGTGGTTTTACTTTGGCACACAAAGAAATTATTAATATTTTAAATAAAGTAATTAGTCCATACCCAATACCCACAATTGTTACTGATATTGCTATACAAGCTTTAAGTAAAAGCGGAATAAAAAATATGAAAGATAGGGTGTCAACACTGAATTTAAATCGTCATTGGTTAGTGAATGAATTACATCAGATTTCTTGGGTAAAAAAAATTTTTAATAGTCATGCTAATTATGTTTTAGTTAAGTTTCATATGTTTGAACAAATATTTCAGCATTTATGGAATAAAGGTATAATTTTAAGAAATCAAAACCATAAAGTTTATTTAAAAAAATGCTTGAGGATATCTATCGGATCTTATTCGGAATGTTTACGTTTAATTGAAGAAATTAAAATTTTATCTAACAAATAATGTTTTGATTATAAGGTTGGAAACATGAAACAAAAAATATTATTTATTGATCGAGATGGTACTTTGATTGATGAACCTAAAGAGAATTTACAGGTTGATCAAATTGATAAAATTGTATTTAAAAAAAATGTAATTTCTTCGTTACATAAATTAATACATTTAGGTTATAAATTTATTATGGTTACTAACCAGGATGGTTTAGGAACAAAATCATTTCCATTAGAAAAATTTAATATAGCTCATTTTTTTATTTTAAATATTTTCCAATCAGAAGACATAATATTTGAAGATATTTTAATTTGTCCACATTTTGAAAATGATAATTGTGAATGTAGAAAACCTAAAACTAAATTATTAAAAAAATGGTTAAATAAGATCGAAAAAGAACATAGCTATGTCATTGGTGATCGAAAGACAGATATGGATTTAGCAAAAAACATAAAATTAACAGGTTTACAATATCACGATAAAAATTATACCTGGAAAAATATAACAGAAGAAATTTTCCGAAAAAATCGGTTTGGAGAAGTTTTTAGAAAAACAAAAGAAACTTGTATATCTGTAAAAACATGGGTGGGTTTAAAACATTTTAGTGATATTAGAACAGGAATAAATTTTTTTGACCATATGTTACAACAGTTATCAATACATAGTGGTATTTCTATGGATATAAAAGCTGATGGAGATTTAAAAGTTGATGATCATCATACGATAGAAGATACGGGCATCGCATTAGGTGAAGCATTATGGAAAACATTAAAAAATAAACGTGGAATATCTAGGTTTGGTTTTGTTTTACCCATGGATGAGAGTATATCAAAGTGTATAATTGATTTGTCAAATCGTCCATATTTAAATTTTAAAGGTTCTTTCCGATATCAAAAAATTGGAGATTTGAGTACCGATATGGTAGAACATTTTTTTTATTCTTTGTGTCAATCTATGAAAATTACTGTACATTTGTCTTTTAAAGGAAATAATGATCATCATTGTGTTGAAAGTTTATTTAAGGCATTTGGAAAAGCATTAGGTCAAGCAATAAAAATAGAAGGGGAAACATTACCAACATCAAAAGGAATATTATAGTGACAATAGTGATATTAAACACCGGATGTGCTAATTTAACATCGATTAAAATAGCCGTTCAAAAGTTAGGATATATTCCAAAGATTACTTCAAATTCCAATTTATTAAAAAAATCTAGAAAAATTATAATACCAGGTGTAGGAACAGCTTCAACAGCTATGAATATTTTACATCAAAAAAATCTTGTTAATATTATTAAAAATATTAAACAACCTGTATTAGGGATTTGTCTTGGAATGCAAATTTTTTGCGAATTTAGTGAGGAATGTAATGGAATAAAAACAATTGGAGTTTTGAATGATTGTTCAACTATTCTCTTAAAAAATTTAAATTTGTCTGTACCTCATATTGGCTGGAATTATATTAATTTTAACAACAAATCACATCCATTATTCAAACAAATTCAAAATAATTCTAGATTTTATTTTGTACATAGTTATATTGTTCCTATTAATAAATATACTTTAGCAACAAGTAATTATGGAGTATCTTTTAGTTCTGTTATTCAAAAAAACAATTTTTTTGGGGTTCAATTTCATCCAGAAAAATCAGGTAATATAGGCGCTCAATTACTTAAAAATTTTTTAGAGATATAATTTTATGATTATTCCAGCATTTGACTTTCTAGAGGGGAAGTCGGTTCGTTTGTATCAAGGTAATTATTTAGATAAAAAGTTTTATAATATAGATTTATATGAACATTTAAAAAATTATAAAAAAAAAGGAGTAGAAATTATTCATTTAGTAGATTTAAGTGGAACAAAAAATGTTCAAAACAGACAGTTAACACTTTTAAAAGATATAATATTTGCTACTCAGATTCCTATTCAAATTGGTGGTGGAATAAGAACTGAAAAAGACATAAATATATTATTTGAATTAGGTTTTAAAAGAGTAGTAATTGGATCTTCTGTTATAACAAATAAAATAGAAGTAAAAAAATGGTTAAAAATTTATGGTCCCAATAAAATTGTTTTAGCATTAGATGTAAAAATTATTAACAATATAAAAAAAATATCAATTAATGGTTGGTTAAAAGAAACAAATTATACTTTAGAAGAAATAGTTGATTTTTTTTCTTCTGAAAGTTTAAAACATGTGCTTTGTACAGATATATCTAGAGACGGAA
Organism: Buchnera aphidicola (Aphis aurantii); assembly: GCF_039388985.1. NCBI lineage: Bacteria > Pseudomonadati > Pseudomonadota > Gammaproteobacteria > Enterobacterales > Erwiniaceae > Buchnera > Buchnera aphidicola. The sequence continues at coordinate 107,369 of NZ_CP135021.1, forward strand.
CTTTAAATGGTCCTAATATTATATTATATGAGGAAATTGCTAAAAAATTTAAAAATATTAAATTTCAAGCATCAGGAGGGGTATCAAAGTTATCTGATATTGCATCTTTAAAGAAAACTGGAGTAAATAGTGTTATTATTGGTCGAAGTTTGTTAGAAAAAAGATTTACAATACAAGAGGCATTAGAATGTTGGCAAAACGAATAATAGCATGTCTTGATGTTAGTGATGGAGTTGTAGTAAAAGGTGTTCAATTTAAAAATCATCAAATTGTAGGAGATATCATTCCATTAGCTCAACGATATGCAAAAGAGGGTATCGATGAGTTAGTTTTTTATGATATTAAAGCTGCAACTAATAATACATTGGTAGATCGAAGTTGGATAGAAAAAGTTGCGGAAGTAATTAATATTCCTTTTTGTGTAGCTGGTGGAATTAAAAGTGTAGAAGATGCAAGAAATATATTGTCTTTTGGCGCCGATAAAATATCAATTAATTCTTCCGCATTAATTGATCCTACTTTAATAAGTAGAATTTCAGATTGCTTTGGTGTTCAATGTATGGTGGTTGGAGTTGATTCGTGGTTTGATGAATATAATAAATGTTATATGGTGCATCAATATACAGGTAATATTCATCGCACTTATCAAACTAAGTGGAAAACATCTGCTTGGATTAAAAAAATTCAAGAACATGGTGCCGGAGAAATTGTTTTAAATATGATGAATGAAGATGGGTTACAAAAAGGATATGATATAGTACAATTAAAAGCAATGAAAAAAATATGTAAAGTGCCTTTAATTGCATCAGGTGGAGCTGGACATGTAAAGCATTTTTATGAAGCATTATTTTATTCTGATGTTGATGGTGTATTAGCAGCTTCTGTTTTTCATAAAAATATAATTAGTATAAAAATTTTAAAAGATTTTTTAATTGAACAAGGATTAGAAATTCGATTATGTTAATTAAACGAAAAATATCGTTAAAATTAGATTGGAATAAAACTAATGGTATGGTTCCTGTAATTATACAGGATTACTTATCTAATGAAGTTCTTATGCATGGTTATATGAATGAAGAAGCGCTTTTAAAAACACAAAAACAGGGTTTAGTTACTTTTTATTCTCGTAGTAAAAAACGATTATGGACAAAAGGTGAAACTTCAAAAAATTTTTTAAAAGTTATAGATATAACTTCAGATTGTGATAATGATGCATTATTAATTTTCGTTAAGCCAAAAGGAAAAACATGTCATTTAAACAAAACTAGTTGTTTTACTTTAAAATATAATGATTTATTTTTTTTATCAGAATTAGAAAAAATAATAGAAGATAGAAAAAAAAATAATTTAGAAAATTCTTATACATCTCGTTTATATCAATCTGGCACTCAACGAATAGCTCAAAAAGTAGGTGAAGAAGCTGTTGAAACTATATTGGCTGCAATGAGCAAAGATAAAAACCAACTAATTAATGAATCTTCAGATTTAATTTATCATTTAATTGTATTATTACACGATCAAAATTTAAATTTTAATTTAATTATCAAAAATTTAAAAAAAAGAAAACAATAAGATTGTAAAATTTTATTTTTGAATTGATGTTTTTATAAAATAATTAATAAAAATAATATTTTAAGTTTATTTTTAATTTCAAAAAATTTCAATAAAATTGACATATAATATATGTAAATTTTTCTTATTGTACAAATCAAATCAAATAAAAAATTATAGAATTATAATTAATCTTAAGTATTTTAATCAATCTTAATTTTTTTATATGTTGATTCAAATATTTTTTATTTTAAAAATGATGAATTGAAAAGATTCGTAATATAATTTATCGTGTAATAAATATAATTTAATAGTTTTAAAAAACATAATATATTTTTAACACTGGAGAAACAAATGTTAAAGCAACAAATTGGTGTTGTTGGAATGGCTGTCATGGGTCGAAATTTAGCATTGAATATTGCGAAAAAAAATTATCGTGTAGCTATTTTTAATAGAACTAAAGCAATAACAGAAGAAGTCATTAATACAAATAAAGAAAAAAATATTTTTCCATATTTTTCTATTCAAGATTTTGTACATTCTTTAATGAAACCAAGATGTATTTTATTGATGGTAAAAGCAGGTTTGCCTACAGAAAATACTATTGCGTCTATTCTTCCGTTTTTAGAAAAAGGAGATGTATTAATTGATGGTGGAAATTCTTTTTATAAAGATACTATTAGAAGAAGCAATGATCTTTTAAAAAAAAATATATATTTTATTGGAATGGGTGTGTCTGGTGGAGAGTTTGGAGCATTGCATGGCCCTTCTATTATGCCAGGTGGATCAAAAGAAGCTTATAAAATTGTTTCTCCTATTTTAAAAGATATATCTGCTAAATTCAAAGGAGAATCTTGTGTATCTTATATTGGTCCAAATGGTTCTGGGCATTATGTAAAAATGATTCATAATGGAATTGAATATGGAGATATGCAATTGATTGCCGAATCATATTTTATTTTAAAAAATTTATTAAATTTAAATAATCAAGAACTATCAAATATATTTTCTTATTGGAATGAAGGAGAGTTAAATAGTTATTTAATTGAAATTACAAAAAATATTTTTCTTAAAAAAGATAAAAATAACTGTTATTTATTAGATTTAATTGTAGATAAAGCAGAAGAAAAAGGTACTGGAAAATGGATCAGTAAAGATGCTTTGGAACTTCAAGAGCCTCTAACATTAATTACAGAGTCTGTTTTTGCAAGATATTTATCTTCTCTAAAAGAACAACGTATAATTGCTTCAAAAGTATTAAAAGGTCCTATTTTAGGATATATACCTTCTGAAAATAAAAAACAATTTATTGAAGAAGTTCGAAAAGCTTTATATTTAGGTAAAATTATTTCTTATGCACAAGGTTTTGCTCAATTAAAAAAAGCATCAGAAGAACATTTTTGGAATTTAAAATATAGTGAAATTTCTAAAATTTTTAGAAAAGGATGTATTATTCGAGCTAGTTTTTTAGAAAAAATAAAAGATGCATTTAGCATGGATAATAATATAACTAATTTATTATTAACACCTTATTTTTCAAAAATATCCAACGAATATGAAAAATCATTACGAAATATTGTTGTGCATTCGATTCAACATGGCATTCCTATTCCGGCTTTTTCTTCTGCTATATCATATTATGATAGTTATCGTACTTCTTCTTCACCAGCTAATTTAATTCAGGCTCAACGAGATTATTTTGGAGCACATACTTATAAAAGAACTGATAAAATAGGATATTTTCATACAAATTGGACGATACAAGAATAATTAAAGATATTACTATAGTCATTGTCAAAAATTAAGTTAATTGTATAAAATGCATTATGAGTTTAATGTTTGAACATAGCAGAAGATATAACAATATATCTTTCTGCTATATGGTTAATTTTAAAAATAATAAAATTATAGGAAAAATAATGCGTTTATCTGATCAAGATATTGAAGTATGGTTAGCTGAAAAAAAATTAATTATTACACCTTATCCTAAAAAAGAACTTATTCATGGTATTACTCTTGATATACATCTAGGAAATAAATTTCGTGTTTTTTGTGATCATACTATTTCATGCATTGATCTTAGCAGTTCAAAAGAAAAAATATCTAAAAATTTAACAAAAGTAATGAGCAATGAAAAATATTTCTCTAAAAAAAATCCATTTTTTTTGAAGCCAAAATCTTTAGTATTATTTTCAACTTTGGAATGTATTACTTTACCTGATAATTTAGTCGGGTGGTTGGATGGTCGTTCTTCTTTAGCAAGGCTTGGACTCATGATTCATGTCACATCCCATAGGATTGATCCAGGTTGGCATGGAAATATAGTTTTGGAAATTTTTAATGCTGGAAATTTAACATTAGTGTTAACCCCGGAAATTAAAATTGCTGCTTTAAGTTTTGAATTACTCTCTAAATCAGTTATTCGACCTTATAGTACACGTTATGGATCAAAATATAAAGCTCAAAATGGAGTAGTTCCCAGTCGTATTCATAAAGACAAAATATTTTAATTATACAATCATTTTTTAAAAATTTGAGTTATTTTGAAAATAAGTGCTTTACGATTATTTTTTTGTATATTATATTATTTATTTTAATAAATGAATATTATTTTTTATGTCTATTACACTCAAAAAAATGTTAGTTACATGTGCTTTACCATATGCCAATGGTCCTATTCATATAGGGCATATGCTTGAACATATTCAAGCAGATATTTGGGTTCGTTATCAAAGAATGAGAGGTCATGAGGTATGGTTTGTTTCTTCTGATGATACACATGGTACTGCTGTCATGCTACGCTCTAAAAACCTCGGAATATCAGAAAAAAATTTAATAAGAAAAATTCAACAAGAACATGAAATAGATTTTTTGAACTTTAATATTTCTTATGATAATTACCATACTACACATAGTATGGAGAATTTATTCTTAATTAGAAAAATATTTTCTTCGTTAAATAAAAAAAATTTTTTAAATAAAAAAACAATTGTTCAATTGTATGATAATCAAGAAAAAATATTTCTTCCAGATAGATTTATCAAAGGAAAATGTCCTATCTGTTATGCAGAAGATCAATATGGAGATAATTGCGAGGCATGCAGTTCAATTTATGAACCTACAGATTTAATTGACTCTGTTTCATCAATTTCAGGAACACCTCCAATTTTAAAAAAAACTGAACATTTGTATTTTAATTTACCATTTTTTTCGAAGATGCTCAATAAATGGATCTATTCTGGTGTTTTAGAGAATTCAATAATAAAAAAAACAGAAGAATGGTTGAAGTTAGGTTTGAAGAAGTGGTGTATTTCTCGCGACGCTCCATATTTTGGATTTAAAATTCCGAATTTTTTAAATAAATATTTTTATGTTTGGTTAGATGCGCCGATAGGTTATATAAGTGCATTTAAAAATCTTTGTTTAAAAAATAAAAATTTAAATTTTAATGAATTCTGGAACGAAAATTCAAAATGTGAATTATATCATTTTATTGGAAAAGATATTATTTATTTTCACACATTATTTTGGCCTGCGATATTAGAAGCATCTTCTTTTCGAAAACCTAATGGTATTTTTGTTCATGGTCATCTTACAATTAATGGATTAAAATTATCAAAATCTAAAGGTTTTTTAATTACAGCATCAGATTGGATGAAATGTTTTGATTCTGATAGTTTACGTTATTATTATGCAAGTAAACTGACGAATAATATTAGTGATATTGAAATGAATTTAAATGATTTTGTTCACAAAATAAATAGCGATATTGTAAATAAATTAGTCAATTTAGCCTCAAGAAGCTCGAGTTTTATTAATAAATATTTTTGTGGTTATTTATCTGATAAATTAGATGATTATAGTTTATATGAATTTTTCATAAGTAAAATTAAAAAAATTGAAATTTTTTTTGAGAATAGAGAGTTTAGTTCAATTATTCGAAGTTCTATGAAATTACTAGATATAGCAAACCAGTATATTAATGAAAAAAAACCTTGGAAAATTAAAGAAAAAATCGAAAAAAATAACAACTTACATATGATTTGTACCATGGGAATTAATTTATTTAGAATAATTATGATTTTTTTAACACCTATTCTTCCTATTTTATCTAAAAAAACAGAGATATTTTTAATGTCAAAACTTATTTGGGATAATATAGAACAACCACTTTTATCTCACAAAATAAAAGATTTTCCAAGATTATACGAAAGGGTGGGTTCAGACAAGATATCACAATTATTAAAGTTGTCTAAATAATGTTGTTGAACATATATAAATGTTTTTAATTGAAATTAAAATTGTTATCATAATTGAATGGAATGCTACTAATCCAGGATATATTCCATTCGTTTTTATTTGATTCGTCTATATTTTTAATGATTTTTTTCACAACAAATACACCTAATGCGCTAACTAATTCATCATTATAAAATAAAAGGGGGGTTTGATTTCGCAACCATGGAGGAATATTATATTCTTGCCAAATTTTTTTGATATTTCTTTGTTTTTTTTTACCTAAAATTAATATTTTTCCTGTATATTGAAATCGAATATTAATTAATTCATTATTTTGAGGTGCTGGTATATTAATACCTTTTTTGTTATTTTTTATAATATACCCCAAATTATTAGGAAGAATTAATTTATAATTGGTATTATGCCAAAACAAAATCATATTTTGAATATTTTTTTTTATTTTAATGAAATAAAGAGATTTTTTATAACATCTAATCTCATTTTTTTGAATAATTATTTTGAGATTAATATTTTCTTGGTTATGTATTATTTCATTATAGATACGTTGAATATTTTTATATGATGGTATTTTGATATTTTTTAAAGAAATCCAATATCGGATTAATGCTTTGCATATTTCTTCTTGAAAATTTTTAAAATTTTTAATATTTAAAGCTTCATCGAAACGAATAAATTTTTGAATTTTTTCCTTAAGAAATATGTTTTTTAATATGGTTTCTTCATTACATATTTTCGTAGTTCGAAAACAATTTTTTAAAAAAAAGGGCCATTTTTTTTCTAATATTGGTAATATTTTATGTCGTATAAAATTTCGATCATAATTAATATTGAAGTTAGTTGCATCTTCAATCCATGTTAAATTATTTAAATTAGCCCATGTTTTAAGTTCTTTTTTTGTTTGATTTAAAAACGGACGGATAATTTTAGTTTTTCCAAAAGATGTTTCAACAGACATTGCAGACAATCCAGTCGGACCGCTACCTCGTTTTAACGAGAGAAAAAATGTTTCGCATTGGTCATTTAAATGATGACCTGTTAGTAATATTTCATCGTTCAATAAATGTTTATAAATTAAGTTGTATCTTCTAATACGTAATTGCTCTTCAATATTATTTGTAATATTTATATCTATTTCTTCAACAATTAATGGTATATTATATGTTTTGCAAAATGTGATACAGTGTACTTTCCATTTTGTTGAATTAGTATGAATATTATGATTAATATGAATAGCTCGAACGCTAATTTGACGGTTTTTTTGTTTAATTTTTATTAATTGATGTAGCAGTACTGTAGAATCCATTCCACCGCTATATGCTACTAAGAATAGTTTATTTTTATAATTTTCAATAATATTTTGAATCAAATAAGAATCACCTGGTATGAAATATATTTTATACGTTCGAGTGGACTTGAACCACCAACTTCCACTATGTCATAGTGGCGCTCTAACCAATTGAGCTACGAACGTAAATTTTTGAAAATATTTTTTTTAATTTATTCTATCATAAAAATATTTTTTTATCTAGTTAAAATAATTTATTTTTAATATATAAAAAAATAATATTTTCAAACAAAGTTAAGTTAAGGGTATTTTATGTTTTCAGGTATTATTGATGGTATTGCTCAGGTAATTTCTATAAATAAGAAAAAAAAATTATATACTTATGCTATACGTTTTCCACCTAATTTATTGAAAAAATTAAAACTTGGAGCTTCAATTTCGAACAATGGATGCTGTTTAACAGTAATAAAAGTTGATAATTGTTATGTAAGTTTTGATGTCATGAAAGTCACGCTTGAACATACGAATCTAGGTTATTTAAAAATAGGTGATTATATTAATATTGAAAGATCTATAAGATATGGTGATGAAATCGGAGGGCATATAGTATCTGGTCATATTATAAATACTGCTGAAATTTCTAAAATATCCAAATTAAATAATAATTATATTATATGGTTTGCAATAAAAGATATATCTTTAATGAAATATATTTTCTATAAAGGTTTCATTTGCGTAGATGGAATAAGTTTAACAATTGTTAATATTATCAAGAATAGATTTTGTGTTAGCATTATACCAGAAACGTTATCTTTAACAACAATAGGTATGAAAAAAGCTGGGGAATTAGTCAATATTGAAATTGATTTTTATACTCAAATAACTGTAGATACAACAGAACGTTTAATTAGTAAAAATTCTTTTATGGTATATAAATAATTTAATTTTTTATAAAACTTTGTTTAATTATATTGTATTTAGATAAATGGAAGTATTTTAATGAAAAATTATTTTTTATTTTTTATATCAAATATATTAATTGATAATTTTATTTTAGTAAAATTTCTTGGTTTATGTCCTTTTACGGGTGCGTCAAATAAATTAGAAATGGCAATAGGAATGAGCTTTGCTACGACTTTTGTTGTATTCATATCGACTATTATTTTGTGGTGTATTAATTTTTTAATTTTGTCTCCGTTTAATTTATTTTATTTGAAAATTATTGTATATATGTTAATTATTTCATTTTTAGTGCAATTTTTAGAAATAATTTTACGTTATACTAGTCCTTTTCTATATCGTATATTGGGCATTTTTTTGCCATTAATTACAACTAATTGTGCAGTTTTAGCCATTCCTTTATTTTGTTTATATGAAAATTATTCATTTTTAAAATCAATATTTTATGCACTTAGTTCTTCTTTTGGTTTTTCCTTAGTAATGATTATTTTTTCAAGTATTAGAGAGCGTATATTATTATCTGATGTTCCTACTATATTTAAAGGCTCTCCTATTGTGCTTATTACTATTAGTTTAATTTCGATTATTTTTATGGGATTTAAAGGTTTAATTAAAATTTAATTATGTTTATAATAATTATTACAGTTTTCTCATTGTTATCTTTTTTATTAGGTTTTATATTATCTTATACCAATTATATTTTTCCTATTAAAACAGATCCTGTTATCAATAAAGTTAATAGTATATTACCTCAGAGTCAATGTGCGCAATGTGGCTATGCAGGTTGTTACCCTTATGCAAAAGCAATAATAGAAAAAAATGAAAAAACTGATAAGTGTATTCCTGGGGGAGTTGAAGTAATATCTAAAATTAATAAATTATTAAATTTAAATGATAGTATAGAAATAGAAGAAATTAATGTTCAAAATACACCAGTAGTTTATACAACGGTAAAAATTGATGAAAAAAATTGTGTAGGGTGTTCTAAATGCGCTTCTTTTTGTCCAGTAGATGCAATTGTTGGTGCTCCTAGTTTTATGCATACAGTGGTTCAAGAATTTTGTACTGGTTGTAATATTTGCTTATTTCATTGTCCAACAAATTGTATTAAAATTATTAAAGAAGATAGATTATGTTAAAAATAAAAATGATTTTAAACAAATATTCATTTAAAAATTTTTGGAAAAATTTTATATTTAATTTTATTAATAAAAAAAAAATATAATTTTTCAGGTGGTATAAAATGTTTGTCTATAAAAGAAGAATTAGATAAATATATCATTTATCATATTCCAAATCCTAATAAGTTTTATATGTACATTCAACATAATACTTTTAAAAACAATATGTTAAGAGTTCGAATTAATCAAAAAGTATTATGTGGAGAGCCTTTAACTTTTGGTGATAAATCAAGTGTACCTATTCATTCTCCAACTTCAGGTTGGATTAAGAGTATAGAACTTGATTCTCACTCTATTAGCTCTAAAAAAAAATACATAAAAATTACAATTGTATCTGATTATTTAAATCAGTGGATCAGATTAAAAAAAATAAATGATTATAAATTATATTCCCCAAAAAGTTTAATAAAAATAATTTATCAATTAGGTGTAGTAGGGCTTGGTGGTGCGCATTTTTCTTCTTCTGAAAAATTAATATTAGGCATTAATAGCAAAGTTCATACATTAGTTGTAAACGCAGTAGAAAGTGATCCTTATATAACCGCTGATTACTGTTTAATGACAAATTGTTTAAGTGAGATATTTATAGGGTGTGAAATTATCACTTGGATATCTAAAGTAACAAATATTTTAATTGTAATTCAAGAAGATAAGATTGAATTAATTTCAAAAATTCAGTCATTAATTAAAAATAAAAAATTATTTAAAGTGTGTATTTTAAAAAAAAAATACCCTGGAGGTAGTAGTAAAATAATTATTAAATCTTTAACCGGAAAAGACATTCCTTATGGTAAACATTCTATAGATATAGGATATCTTATTTTTAATGTTTCTACTATATACGCTATTAAAAAAGCGATTATTAATGGAAAACCATTAATCCAAAGAATTGTTAGTTTATATAACCATAGAAATCATTCATTTAAAAATGTTTTAATAAAAATAGGCACTCCTATAAATTTTCTTTTAAATTTTTTAAAAATTAATAATAGTTCTAATGATATATATATAGGTGGTTTATTTATGAAATATTTACTCATGAATTTAAATCAACCAATATTAAAAGATACGAATTGTATTTCAATAACAAAGCATACAAGAAACGTTAAAAAAAATATTAATTATGAATGTATTAATTGTGGGTATTGTGTGCAAGTATGTCCGGTTAATTTACTTCCTCAAAAATTATATTTATATTCTAAAAATAATAATCATGAAAAAACAAAAGAATCTTTTATTATGGATTGTATTGAATGCAATATTTGCGAACAAATTTGTCCTAGCAATATACCATTAGTCACATATTTTAAACATGAAAAATTTATTCAAAATCAAATAGATAAAGAAAATAAGAAAAAAAAAGAATTTTTTTATCGTTTTCAATTGCGAGAAAAAAGAATTTTAAATCAAAAAAAAAGTTTTTATCAAAATAAAAATGATTTTAATAATACCGATTTAACAAATACGAATATTTTAAATAAAAAAACAAATAAAAATTTTATTAATCAAAAACAAATAGATAAAAATATTAGAAAAGAAATATTACGATCTTCAATAGAACGTGCAAAATTGAAAAATAAAAATTTATAATCTTACTTATTTTAAAAGTAATATAACAAATGAATCTTCCTTATATATACAATACTTATAATGTAAAAAAAATTATGTTTTTTGTTCTTATAGCATCTATTCCAGCTATATTAACAGAATGTTATTTTTTTGGATTAGTAATATTAATACAAACATTTTTATTTGTAATGTTTTCTTTACTATTTGAAATAATTATATTAAAAATACGAAAAAAAAACATTAAAAATAATTTATTAGATAATTCATCAATTTTAACGGGAGTTTTATTAAGCTTAAGCGTTCCTTCTACTTTGACTTGGTGGATGATAATGTTTAGTTCTTTTTTTGCTATTATTGTCGCAAAACATTTATATGGGGGTTTGGGGCAAAATATATTTAATCCAGCTATGATTGGATATGCTGCATTACTAATATCTTTTCCTTTATACATGAGTTCTTGGCATAAAGAAAATACTAATTTTTTTTCTTTAAATGATTTAAAAATATCAATAAATAGTATTTTTTTTCAAACAAGTAAAAGTGATTTATTTTTAAAAAATTATCCTGATAGCTTCACAGAAGCAACACCTTTAAATAATACTAAAAATAAATCTCGAATTTTTTATAATATAGACTCTTTATATACAAAACTAAAAAACAAAAAGCAAAATAATTTTTCGTCCTGGAATTACATTAATGTAAGTTTTTTATTAGGAGGTGTTTTTTTATTATATAAAAAAATTATTTGTTGGCGTATTCCATTTAGTTTTTTATTTGCTTTGGTAATTTTTTCTATTTTTGATTATTTTTTTTTAACTAATTTCATTTTTTCTCCATTTTTGCATCTTTTTTCTGGAGGAACAATGATGTGCGCTTTTTTTATTGCGACTGACCCAGTTACAACTTCATATAGTAATATAGGAAAGATAGTGTTTGGTTTAATAATTGGTTTTTTAGTATATGTACTTCGAATTTACAGCGATTATCCAGACGGAGTGGCTTTTTCAGTATTATTTGGAAATATGCTTGTACCATTAATAGATGATTGTTTAAAATCATCTGGATATGGGCGCAAAAAAACATGAAAGATTTTAAAAAAATATTAAAAAATTCATTTATCATGAGTTTTTTTTCTGTTTTTTTTTTATGTGTTGTTGTATATGTAAATTTTATTACAAAATCTCAAATAAAAAATCAAAATGAAAAAGAAAAAAAAATATTTTTACAACAAGTAGTTCCTGATATTATTTACAACAAGTATAAAGCAAAAAAATATTTAGTAAAAAATAAATTATTAGGGGATTTAAAACAACATAATTTATGGTTGCTATTTCGTAATGAAATACCAAAAATTGCAATTATAGAAAGTACAGCTCCAGATGGATATTCTGGTTCAATTTATATATTAGTCGCTGCATATTTAAATGGCAAAATTATTGGTGTCAGAGTATTGTCTCATAAAGAAACTCCTGGAATTGGAGATAAAATTGAGATTTCTATTTCTAATTGGATTACTAAATTTAAAAATTTAAGTGTGATAGATGATCAAGATAATCGTGTATTATTAAAAAAATATGGGGGAAAAATTGATCAGTTTACAGGAGCAACTATTACACCTCAAGCAGTTACTAATGCTGTAAAAAGAACAGTAATTTTTATTAGAAATATACCATTTACGATTTTTTAAGAGATAAAAATATATGAAATGGAGTACTTTTTTAAGAAAAAGATTATGGAATAATAATTCTTCTTTAGTACAACTTTTAGGTTTATGTCCAGTTTTAGCGATGACTACAAATGTAGTTAATGCAGTGGGGCTTGGAATTGCTACAACATTCATATTAACTATTACAAATAGTATAATTGCTATATTTAAATATATTATTCCTCAAAATATTAGAATTCCTATTTTTATGTTAATTATATCTTCGACAGTGACCTGTGTAGAAATGATATTGCATGCTTATCAATTTAATTTATACCGATCATTAGGTGTTTTTATACCACTCATAGTAACAAATTGTATTGTTATGGGTAGAGCGGAATCTATAGCGTATCAGAATTCTATTTTAGTGTCTTTTTTTGATGGGTTATTCACGGGTTTAGGATCAACATTAGCAATGTTTTTTATAGCTTCGATACGAGAAATTTTCGGTAATGGAACTTTTTTATTTGGAATTAATAAAGTTTTTAATATTTTAGAATTGAATGATTTTTTTACAGTGTTAAATAAAAATATGATTATAATTTTAGCAGCGCTTCCTCCGGGAGGATTTTTAGTTTTAGGTTTTTTAATTGCTTTTAAAAACTACTTAGATAAAAACAAAACAAAAACTAAAAAAAAATGTTTGAAATGTATCTATTCAAATCCTAAAGATAATACATAAAATATGAATAAAAAAAAACGTTATAAAATTTTATCGTTATTTTATTTAAATCAACCTAATCCGATAACAGAGTTAATTTTCTCATCAGATTTTGAATTATTAATATCATTAATATTGTCAGCTCAATCTACTGATTCTATAGTTAATAAAACAACTTTAATTTTATTTAAAATCGCTAAAACTCCTGAAGAGATTTTACAATTAGGTATAGATAGATTAAAATACTATATTAAAAGTATAGGTTTATATAATATTAAAGCTGAGTACATTATTAAAACATCTTTTTTATTATTTAATAAATATAATAATCAAATTCCTAATAATCGTATTGAATTAGAATCTTTACCTGGTGTAGGTAGAAAAACAGCTAATATTATTTTAAATTTATTATTTAATAAAAAAACTATTGCTGTGGATACACATGTATTCCGGGTTTCTAATCGAACTAATTTTGCTGTTGGAAAAAATGTTAAACAAGTTGAAAAAAAATTAATTAAAGTAGTTCCATCTATCTTTAAAAAAAATATTCATTTTTGGTTTGTTTATCATGGACGGTATATTTGTACAGCACGCAAGCAAAAATGTAATTTTTGCTTGATTAATAAACTTTGTGAGTTTGTAAATAAAAATATTTATAACAATGTGAATATTTAAGTGATTATTGTAGACGTTATCTTACCTTTTCCGGTTTGGACGCATTTTAGTTATATAATGCCATATTCTATGATTCCTATCATTGGTAGTCGTGTTATTGTTCCATTTCGCTCAAAAAATGTAATTGGGATTATTATTTCAATTTGTAAAAAAGAAAAAGCAAGTGATTTAAATTTAAAAATTGTTAAATCTATTATAGATCATGAACCTATTTTAAATATTTCATTATTAAATATTTTTATATGGCTAAGTAAATATTATTATACTCCCATAGGAAGTTTGATTTTTTCAATTTTTCCAAATGTTTTAAAATTTAAAAATATAAAATTTAACAAACATAATAAAATTTATTTTAAACACCATTTTCATAATATATATCAATTTAAAATGCATAAGTTTTTTTTAAGTAAAAAAATTTTATTAAAAATAAATAAAATTTTAATTAAAAACTCTTTTTCATCTTGGTTAATATCAGAAATTAATTTATATATCAAAATTAAATTTTATTTAGGGTTATTCGAAAAGATTTTAAAAAAAAATTTACAAATTTTAATTATTGTACCGTTTACAAAAGATATATACCCAATATTATTTTTATTGAAAAAATATTTCAATATCCCGATAGATATTATTCATTCTAATTTAAGCGATAAAAAACTGTTTGATATATGGATGAAAACTAAAAATAATCGAAATTCTATTGTAATAGGAACTAAGAAAAGTATTTTTTTTCCCTTTTTATATTTAGGTTTGATCGTTATTTTTGAAGAGCATCACTTAGTTTATAAAAATATAGATAAATTTCAATATAATGTTAGAGATATAGCAATATTTCGAGCATATCAAGAAAATATACCTATTATTTTAGATTCAAATACACCTTCTTTAAAAACATTATATAATGTTGTTTGTAAAAAGTTTTTTTGGATAAATTTTCATACAAATAATACTTTTTTAAATATAAAATATCAAATTATTGATTTAAAAAAAGAAAAAATAAAAATTGGTTTATCAAATACATTAATTAATAAAATTATCGAAAATATAAAAAAAAATTTTTCAGTTTTATTAATATTTAATAAATTTGATTTTATGTTTATTGGTTTGATTTGCAGTTATTGTAATTGGATTCCAAAATGTAAAATTTGCAATGATTATTATGAGGTGAATAAATATAATAATATTATTTTTTGCAGGTATTGTTTGACTAATTATAAAAAACCATTAATTTGTTATAATTGTAATTTTCCTGCGTTAATTAAATATAATTTTGGTATAAAAAAAATAAAAAGAAAGATAAAGACAATCTTTCCTGATATACCTATTTTATTTTTAATCAGCTCAAATGATATTGAAAAACAAAAAATAAATTTAAATATTTCTAATTTTTCTATTTTTCATTCAGGAATTATTATCACGATGGAAAAAATAGCTCAAAATTACTATTTTCCTAATATAAAATTAATTGGTTTAATTAATATTGATAATTATTTTTCTTCTTTTAGCTTTAATAATACTGAACATTTTTCTCATTTTTATTTTAATCTTGTTAATTTAACAAAAAAATATTCAAAATTTTTAACTATATTAATTCAAACATCTATTCCTAATAATAAAGATTTAATAAACATATGTAATAAAAAATATTTTTTTTGCGCTCGTAATATGTTAATTTTAAGGAAAAAATTTTTATTACCACCATGGAATTTTCAAACTATTTTATATTGTCAAAGTAAACATTGTAATCAAAGTTATTTTTTTTTAAAGTTTATATATATTTTTTTAAAAAAAAAATCTAAAGAAGATAATATGTTGTTATGGTTTGTAGGTCCTGATCCTGTTTTTTTTGGATTTAAAAAAAAATATTTCTATAAATTGTTAATACAGTGTTCTTCACGTATTTATCTACGAAAAATATTACAAACTTCATTGGAAGTTTCTAAATATTTTTCTATTTTTCAGTATGTTAAATGGTATTTAAAACTTGACGTTGAATAATTTCAATTTAATAAAAAATTTTATATATTTTATTTATTGAATTGTAAAAGAAATTAGAATAATATACTTAAATAATTTTAAGTTTATATTTAAAAAGGTTGTTAATGAATTGTACTAATTTAATTGATGAATTAAGACAAAGAAATTTAATATTTCATATTACACATGAAAATAAATTAAAAAAAAATATTGAGCGTAATTTAATTTCAGTTTATTGTGGATTTGATCCGACCGAAGAAAGTTTGCATGTAGGTCATCTATTACCTTTAATAACTCTGAAAAGATTTCAAAAAAGAGGCCATACACCTGTTATTTTGATTGGAGGAGCTACAAGTCTTATCGGTGATCCTAGTTTCAAAGAAAAAGAGCGTTTATTAAATTTTGATCATAAAATTGATATGTGGGTACTAAAAATCATTAAACAAGTATCTTATTTTTTAGATATTAATATTAATTCAAATAGTGCAATTATATTAAATAATAAAAAGTGGTTTGAAAAAATCAATATTTTATCGTTTTTACGTGACATTGGTAAACATTTTTCAATTAATACTATGATTAATAGAGAAGCAGTAAAACAACGTATTAACAGATTAGATCGAGGTATTTCTTTTACAGAATTTTCATATAGCTTATTACAAGCATACGATTTCTTTATGTTAAATAAAAAAAAACAAGTATCTCTTCAAATTGGTGGGTCCGATCAATGGGGAAATATTTCAGCTGGTATGCATTTAATAAATCGAATTTCTAAAAAAGAAGTTTATGGTCTGACATTACCTTTACTTATGCAATCTAATGGTATTAAATTTGGGAAAACAGAATGTGGTACTATTTGGTTGGATCCTAAAAAAACTACTCCTTATAAATTTTATCAATTTTGGAAGAATATAGACGATTCTAATGTTTATAATTTTTTAAAGTTATTTACTTTTTTAGATTGCAATGAAATTAATAAAAGAGAATTAAATAAATACAAAAATCAACAAATAATGAAGGATAAATCTTATTTGGCAAAATATATGACTCGTTTAGTTCATGGTGAAGAAAATTTATTAGCTGCAGAAAGAATTACTCAGATTCTTTTTTTAGAAAACGCGAAAAATATAAAAAAATCTGATTTACAACAATTAAAACAAGATGGAATACATTGTATTGAAGTAGATCAAATTAGAGATTTACAAGAAGCATTAGTATTATGTTCGTTATCTACATCTCGAACGCAAGCAAAAAACATGATAATTTCTAATTCTATATCCATTAATACTAATAAAATTACTAACAAAAATCATATTTTTCATGATAAGGATAAACTATTTAATCAATTTACTTTAATTTCTAGAGGCAAGAAAAATCATTGCCTGATATTTTGGAAATAAGTTTTGATAAATATAAAATAAGTTTTTATGAGTTATAGTTAATAGCAATTAAATCAATTATATTGAAAAGCTTTCACCACAACCACAAAATTTTTCTAATTTAGGATTATAAAATTTAAATACTTTATTAATATTATTTTGTACAAAATCAATTGTAATTCCTTCTAAAAATGGTATATCTTTTTTAGAAATTTGTATTAAAATATTTTTATAAAAAAAAACTATGTTATCTTTTTTTTCTGATATTTCTTTATTAATTAATTCCATAACATATCTAAAACCTGCACATCCAGATTTTTTTACGATTAATTTGATTCCTTTATTTTCCGCATTAGTATTAATCAAAAATAATATTTGTTTTATAGCATTGGGAGTAATTGTAATTTCCTTCCATTGAGATTGATTAAATAAATATGTATTTTTTTGTTGTTTTTTCATTTTTTTCTCTTTAAACGATTTTAATATAAATAGATTCTTGTACATTAAATACATTCTTTAAATAATAGTTTAAGTTATATTTATGTCTTGATTTATTTTAAGGGTATTATTTTTTAGATAATTTTAAAAAAAATAATGTTATAATTATAATAAAATTTTTTAATTATTTTCTACTCATTATCATTATCTATAATATAAAAATATTGAGGTGAAAAATTATATGCAAAATCCAAAAGAAAAAATGGATTTATCGCAGTTTATTTTATCATTAATATTTATTATTGCTATAAGTATTACAAGTTTTTTAATAATAAAGCCATTTATATTAGGATTTTTATGGGCTAGTACAATTGTTATTGCTACTTGGCCTCTTATGTTAAAAATACAAAAATTTTTAGGAGTTGGGCGATTAATTGCTTTGATTAGTATGGTTGTAATTTTATTATTGTTATTTATTATTCCCATAGTACTTTTAGTAAATAGTTTAATTTCAACAAGTATTCCTCTTATTCAATGGTTTAGTTCTAATACTCTAGAATTTCCAGAATTAATTTGGCTTCAAGATATACCAATCATTGGGAAAAAAATTTTTATTAGTTACAAAGAATTATTGGATAGTGATGGAGCTGAATTGATTAAAGAAGTTAGACCATATATGGGTCGTACAACTGAGTTTTTTATAATTCAAGCTAAAAATTTTGGATTATTTGTTATGCACTTAACATTAATGTTAATATTTAGTATTTTACTTTATTGGAACGGCGAAAAAATTAGTAATATCATCCGTCAATTTGCATCTCGTATTAGCTCGAAAAATGGAGATGCTATTATTTTTCTTACAGTAAGTTCTATTCGATCTATTGCATTAGGAGTGGTAGTTGCAGCTTTAATTCAAGCTTTTTTATCTGGACTAGGTTTGTTAGTTTCAGGTGTTCCATATTGGACATTGTTGATGATTTTAATTGTTTTTTCTTGTTTAATACAATTAGGTCCATTACCAATTTTAATACCGTCTGTTATATGGCTTTATTGGAATAATGATACTACATGGGGTACATTGTTATTAATTTGGAGTTGTTTTGTATTTGTATTAGATAATATACTTCGACCTTTTTTTATACGAATTGGTTCTGATTTACCTACTTTTTTAATTTTGTCAGGAGTAATAGGTGGTTTATTATCGTTTGGGATGATCGGGTTATTTATTGGACCAGTAATTTTAGTAATTTTATATAGATTGATAATATCTTGGATATATGGTGTGTCTATTAATACAACTACTATAAATATTAAATATAAAGTTAATTAATATTAAAAATAGTATTTAACTATTTAAATTTTTTAATCTAGTTTATTAAACTAAAATAGGATCAGTACTTTTAAAAATAAGATAAAAAATATGATATTATAAAAAATAATTTAACTATGTTAAACATTTACTAATGCAGAATATGAATAATCTTGTATAATTATATAAGATTGTGTCTTTATTTTATTTCTTGGTTTAAGTTTTTATTATATTTAAGTATATTTTAAGTATATTATTACTTTTTATAAGGTAATACTTTTTTTGATATATTGTTTAAGACAAGTTTATGATTTATTAGTTTATCGTGATTTTATCACATCTTGATCTTTGTTTTAGGATAAAAAAATTCATTTAGAGAATAAAATGAAAAAAACAGATGAACTACGTACGATACGAATTGATCCATTAATAACTCCTTCTGAATTAGCAAAAAAATATGCTATTACTTCAGAAATCATGGATAATGTGATTACAACAAGACAAAATATTGCTCATATTATGACTGGTCAAGATTTACGTTTACTTGTGGTAATCGGTCCATGTTCTGTTCATGATCCTGCAGCTGCAGTTGAATATGCTCACCGACTATATGAATTACGCACAAAATATCAAGATCGTCTTGAGATTATAATGCGTACATATTTTGAAAAGCCAAGAACAGTCGTGGGTTGGAAAGGATTAATTTCAGATCCAGATTTAGATGGTAGTTTTAGAGTAAATCATGGGCTTTCTGTAGCTCGTAAATTATTATTAGATATTAATACATTAGGCATGCCTGCTGCAACAGAGTTTTTAGATATAGTCGTAGGTCAATTTATTGCGGATTTAATTAGTTGGGGTGCCATTGGTGCTAGGACTACTGAAAGTCAAATTCACAGAGAAATGGCTTCTGCACTTTCATGTCCAGTGGGTTTTAAGAATGGTACAGATGGTAATATACGTATTGCAATTGATGCTATTAGAGCAGCTCAAGCGCGTCATTTGTTTTTTGCTCCCAATAAAGATGGTCAAATGACTATTAATCATACCAGTGGAAATCCATACGGACATATCATCATGAGAGGTGGAAAAACTCCTAATTATCATTCTAAAGACATTGAATTAGCAATAAAAGATTTACGTGAATTTAATTTAACAGAACATTTAATGATTGATTTTAGTCATGGGAATTGTTTGAAAGAACATCTTCGTCAAAAAAATGTTGCTTTATCTGTTTCTCGTCAAATTTCTTCAGGATCAAAAAATATATTTGGGGTTATGATTGAAAGTTTCTTAGAAGAGGGATTTCAAAAAGTATCAAAAAATCAACCATTAATATATGGAAAGTCAATTACTGATGCATGTTTAAATTGGAAAGATAGTGTTTTAGTTATAAAACAATTAGCAGATGCGGTAGATGTTCGTTTTTAACTTATATGCTAGTCAAGATGTTGACTAGCATGTTTTTATTCGTTCAATAAATTCAATTTTATAAAATTAAAATTTTTATAAAATATTAAAATATTTATTATTAAAAGGTATATCGGAATGCCTATAATAAAATTTTGTGATGGGAGTAAAGAAATTTATGAACATTCTATTTCATTAAAAGAAATCTTAAAACATAAAAATCTTAACATAGATCAGTCTCTTATCGCTATTTCTATAAATGGTGTTTTTGCTAATTTAAATACTTTAATTACAAAAGATGCTTCAATATCATTGATTACTAAAAAAGATGTGTATGCTTTAAGTATCATGAGATATTCATGTATACAACTTTTAAGCTATTCAATTAAGACAATGTGGCCATTATGTCGAATCGTAGAAAGTCAGATTATAAACGATGGTTTTTATTGTGATATAGATTCAACAGAAAGCATTCTTAAAAAAGATCTTGTATTAATAGAAAACAAAATGAAAGATCTTGTAAACAAAAAATATGATATTTTAAATAAAAAAATTTCTTTTAGTAACGCTTTAAAAGAGTTTGAAAAAAATGAGGAAATATATAAAGTTGATTTTATAAAAAATAATTTTTTAAAAAATGATATAATTTCATTATATTATCATGAAAATTATGTAGACTTAGATATTGGCATGCAGGTTTTTAACATAAAATTTTGTAAATATTTTAAATTACAAAAAATTGGAGGCGTTTATTGGAAAGGTAATAGTAAAAATAAAATATTACAACGTATTTATGGTACTGCATGGTTAAGTCAAGAAGGATTAAATAAATTTTTAACTTATATTAAAGAAGTAGAAAAAAGAGATCATAGAAAAATTAATAAATATTTAAAATTATATCATATGCAAGATGAATCTCCAGGTATGATTTTTTGGCATAACAACGGTTGGATTATTTTTAATGAATTAGAAAGTTTTGTTCGTAAAAAATTAAAAGAATATAAATATAAGGAAGTCAAAACGCCTTTATTAATAGATAAATCAATATGGGGGAAAAGTGGTCATTGGGACAATTATAAAGATTCTATTTTTACTACGTTATCAGAGAATAGAGAATATTGTATTAAACCTATGAATTGTCCTGGGCATGTTCAAATTTTTAATATTGGCTTAAAATCTTATCGAGATTTACCTATTCGTATGGCGGAATTCGGAAGTTGTCATAGAAATGAGTCTTCAGGATCTTTGCATGGTTTAATGAGAGTTCGTAATTTTACGCAAGATGATGCTCATATATTTTGTACTAAAGAACAAATACATTCTGAAATAAATAATTGCATTAAAATGATATATGATTTATATAGCACATTTAATTTTAAGAAGATTATAGTTAAATTTTCTACTCGACCTAAAAAACGAATTGGTGATGATATAATTTGGGATAGAGCAGAAAAAGATTTATCTGATGTGTTAGTAGAAAATAATTTAGAATTTGATTATCAACTAGGGGAAGGTGCTTTTTATGGGCCTAAAATTGAGTTTATTCTACAAGATTCTTTAGATCGAAATTGGCAATGCGGAACAATTCAATTAGATTTTTACTTACCAATGCGTTTGAATGCGTTTTATATTAATGAATATAATGAAAAAAGTATTCCTATAATAATTCATCGAGCTATATTAGGTTCAATTGAGCGTTTTATTGGAATATTAATAGAAGAATGTTCTGGAAAACTTCCAACTTGGTTGTCTCCTGTGCAAGTCGTAGTAATTAGCGTTAAGAATGTTTTTTCTATTTATGTAACTAAAATAGTTGAAAAATTAAATGCCTTTAAAATTCGTGCTGAATCAGA
This sequence comes from Buchnera aphidicola (Aphis aurantii), assembly GCF_039388985.1. Taxonomy (NCBI): domain Bacteria; kingdom Pseudomonadati; phylum Pseudomonadota; class Gammaproteobacteria; order Enterobacterales; family Erwiniaceae; genus Buchnera; species Buchnera aphidicola. The sequence goes on from NZ_CP135021.1 coordinate 129,582, forward strand.
TTTAAGAAATGAAAAAATAGGTCTTAAAATTCGAGAACATAGTTTACGTCAAATTCCGTATATATTAATATGTGGGGAAAAAGAAATTCAAACTAATACAGTTTCTGTTAGAAATAGAAATGGAAATAATTTTGGAATGGTGGATATTGATTTATTTATTAAAAAACTGCAAAAAGAGATATTTACTCGTAGTTTTTTTCAAATGGAGGAATAAGGTATTAAAGTCGGAAAAAGAGCTCAATTAACCAAGCCAAATCGTATTAATAAGGAAATTCGTGCAATTAAAGTTCGTCTTACAGGGTTTGAAGGCGACCAAATGGGTATAGTTAGTTTACGTGAGGCTTTAGAAAAATCTGAAGAACTAGGTTTAGATTTGGTAGAAATTAGTCCTAATGCAGAACCTCCCGTTTGTCGTATTATGGATTATGGGAAATTTCTTTATGAAAAAAGTAAATCTTCTAAAGAACAGAAAAAAAAACAAAAAATTGTTCAAGTAAAAGAAATTAAATTTCGACCTGGAACCGATGAGGGAGATTATCAAGTTAAATTGCGTAATTTAATTCGTTTTTTAGAAGATGGTGATAAAGTTAAAATTACTTTGCGATTTAGAGGTCGAGAAATGGCTCATCAAAAAATAGGTGTAAATGTTTTAAATAGAGTAAAAAACGATTTAATTGAATTAGCAACTATTGAGTCATTTCCATCTAAGATTGAAGGTCGTCAAATGATAATGGTGTTAGCGCCAAAGAAAAAATAGTAATTTTTGACTAAATATATTTAAAGATAAATATAGTTTTTTTATCATTCAAAAGAAACATTATATGCCAAAAATTAAAACTTTAAAAAGTGCAGCTAAACGTTTTAAAAAAACTGCATCTGGTAAATTTAAACGTAAACAAGCAAATTTACGTCATATTTTAACAAAAAAAACAACAAGCAAAAAACGTCATCTTCGTCCTAAAATCTTAGTATCGAAAGGAGACATAAACAAAGTAAAATTATTTTTACCTTATATATAAATTTATTTTACTAAATTGTATGAACAGGAGAGCATATCAATGGCTCGTGTAAAACGCGGTGTGACTGCTCATGCTCGTCATAAAAAAGTTTTGAAACAGGCAAAAGGCTATTATGGAGCTCGATCTCGAATTTATAGAGTAGCATGTCAAGCAGTAGTAAAAGCTGGTCAATATGCTTATCGTGATAGGCGTCAAAGAAAAAGACAATTTCGTCAACTTTGGATTACCAGGATCAATGCTGCTGTACGCCAAAGCAAAATTTCTTATAGCAAATTTATATATGGATTAAAAAAAGCTTCTATTAATATTGATCGTAAAATATTATCTGATATTGCAATATTTGATAAACATTCTTTTAACATTTTAGTTAAAAAATCAAAAGAAGCTTTACTTTAATATCATAATTTAAATAAGGGGAAATTCATCTCCCCTCTATTTAAATAATAAATAAATTTTTAATTATAAATAATTTTTATAAAATATATATAATCAGTATATTAATATTCTTATAGATAATATTTTTTAATAAAACAAGCTTCCTTTATGGAAGCTTTTTGATATCTTAATAGTAGTATATAAACTTATATAAAAATAAAAAGAGTTAATAATGTTAATATTAGAAAAATTATGGAATATTATTAAAAATGAAATCAACAATTCTAATAATATAGAAATATTAGATTCAATTAAAATTAAATATTTAGGAAAAAATGGAATTTTTAATCATTATATAAAAAACTTAAAAAGTTTTTCTTTTGAAGAAAAAAAAAAATACAATATTATTATCAATATTATTAAAAAAAAAACAATATCTAAAATTAATGTAAAAAAAATTGAAATAAATAAAAATATTTTAACACAGCGTATTGATAAAGAAAAAATTGATATATCTTTACCTGGTCGTCAAATTCAAAAAGGTTCTATTCATCCTATACATCATAGTATTAATTGTATACAAAATTTTTTTTACAAATTAGGTTTTCAATCACTTAATGGATTAGAAATAGAGGATGAATATCATAATTTTGATGCGTTAAATATACCTAAAAATCATCCTGCACGTGATACTCATGATACTTTTTGGTTAGATAAAAATCGATTATTAAGAACTCAAACATCTACTATGCAAATTCGAATTATGAAATCAAAAAAACCTCCAATGAGATTTATTTTTCCAGGAAAAGTATATCGTAATGATTATGATGCTACACATACGCCTATGTTTCATCAAGTAGAAGGTTTAATAGTTGAAAAAAATATTAATTTTTCACATTTAAAATGGATTATATATAATTTTATATATCATTTTTTTAATAAAAAAGTTCTACTTAGATTTCGACCATCTTATTTTCCTTTTACCACACCTTCAGCTGAAGTTGATATGATGACTGATTCTACAAAATGGTTAGAAATTTTAGGTTGTGGGATGGTTCATCCATTAGTTTTAAAAAATGTTAATATCGATTCTAAGATTTATTCTGCTTGTGCATTTGGATTAGGAGTAGAACGAATTACTATGTTACGTTATGGTATTTCTGATCTTCGATCTTTTTTTGAAAATGATGTAAGGTTTATAAAACAATTTAAATATATTTAGTGAGGTAAAATGAAATTTAGTGAAAAATGGATTCGAGAATGGGTTAATCCCGAAGTAAGTAGTATTGTTTTAAGTGATCAAATTGTTAACTCTGGTATAGAAATTGAGTCTATTGAACAAGTAGTTCCTGTATTTAATGGTGTAGTAGTAGGGAAAATAATTTCTTGTACGACACATCCTGTCTTAAAAAATTTAAAAATAGTGCAAGTAGATGTAGGAAAAAAAAAGTTATTAAACATTGTATGTAAAGCTTTAAATTGTCGAAACCAAATAAAAGTAGCAGTAGCTACTGTTGGTAGTATATTACCTAATAATATCAAAATTAATGTAAAAAAAATTTATAACGAAACATCTGAAGGAATGCTATGTTCTTTTTTTGAGCTAGGTTTGTTTAGTTCAAATAGTAATGAAATTATTGAGGTTCCAGAAAATATTCCAATAGGAACAAATATTAATGATTATTTATTATTAGAAGATAATATTATAAAAACAAATGTCACCCCTAATCGACCAGATGGATTAAGTATCATAGGTATAGCTCGGAACATTTCAGTTGTAAATAATATGGATATAACTTTATTAAAAGAAAAAGTTAATTCTATTACTATTAATAAAAAATTTCCAATCTATAGTAATTTAGAAAAAAAAGATATTAATTTTTTTGGAAGAGTAATTGAGAATATTAATATTAATGTTCCAACTCCATTTTGGATGAAAAAAAAGTTATTTATGTCTGAAATGTTATCAGAAAATATAATCACAAATATTATAAATTATATTTTAATTGAAATTGGGCAGCCTTTAAATATATTAAATTCTGATTTAATAGATACTTTTATTCAGATTAACAAAACTCATACTAAATTAGTTTTAAATACACAAAAAGATATAAAAATTATTTTAGATGAAAACATATTAGGATTTTTTGATAAATCAAAAATATTATTTCTTCCTGGAAATATAAATTCTTATATTTTAGAAACAGATCATAATACTAAAAATATATTTTTAACATCATATTCAGTAGATCGAGAATTTATTTTAAATATTTCGAAAATTGTCGGTTTTAATAGAATACTCAATTACCATAGTTATGGTATTGATTTTTCTCTTCAAAAGTATGCTTTAGAGTATGCAACGAAATTAATTCTTCAAATATGTGGCGGAAATGCCGGTTTGATTACTTGTTACACAGATAATGATTATCTTAAAAATACAAATAAAATTAAATTATACTATAAAAATATTAATAAAATAGTTGGTTTTTTTATTGATTCTGAGATTTTTTTAAATATTTTATTACGTCTTGAATATAAAATAGAATCGAAAAAAGGTTATTGGAATGTTATCCCGCCTTCTTGGAGATTTGATATATTAATAGAAGAGGATGTAATAGGTGATATACTTCGAATATATAACTATAATAAAATTCCCTTAATTCCATTAAAAGAAAATTTCAATCGTGACGTTGATAAAAATACAAATGATCTAAAAAAAAATGATATATCTAATAAATTATCAAACTTACTTGTACATAGAGGTTATTATGAAATAATTACTTATCCATTTATTGACCCAGTATTACAAGAAAATATTTTATCAAAAAATGGAAAAGAATTATTTATTTCTAATCCTATTTCTAAAGATTTTTCTTGTATGCGAATATCGTTATGGCCTGGTCTTATTCAAACTCTTTTATATAATATTAATCGGAAACAAGATAGTTTACGTTTTTTCGAGCAAGGTTTATGTTTTTTGATGGATGATAAGAAAAATCTTGGAGTAGATCAAAAAATGTTATTAGGAGGCGTGATTAGTGGTTTTCATAATAAAGAAAATTGGTTTTCTAAAAGAAGAAAAGTAGATTTTTATGATATAAAAGGTGATATAGAATCCATATTAGAATTAATATGTGATATAACTCATGATGTAAAAATAAAAAATAAAAAAGTACGTGGATTACATCCCAATCAAAGTGCAAAAATTTTTTTAAATGATAATTTTGTTGGTAACTTTGGTAAAGTCCATCCAATTTTAGAAGAAAAATTTGATTTAAATAGTAATACGTTTTTATTTGAATTATTAATTGATAAAATTTTTGATTTAACAGTTTATAGGGATTATAAAATAAAAGAATATTCTAAATTTCCTAGTAGTCGTCGAGATATTTCTATATTAATATCAGAGAGTACTTCGTACGAAGATATTATTAAAGTATGTAAAAATTGTTTAATAGATAAAAAAGTAGATATTAATTTATTTGATCTTTATTCATGTGAAAAATTTTTCAATAAAAAAAGTTTAGGAATAAGTTTTACTTTTCAAGATGATAAAAAAACTTTAAAAGAAAATGAAATTAATCTTATGCTCGATCATTGCATAAAAACGTTAACAAATAAATTTCAAATTATTTTAAGGAAATAAATTTATGGTATTAACAAAAGCTGAAATTTCAGAAAATTTATTTGAAAAATTAAAATTAACTAAACGTGATTCAAAAGCATTTGTAGAATTTTTTTTTGAAGAAATAAGAAAATCTTTAGAACAGGGAGAGAATGTTAAATTATCTGGATTTGGAAATTTTCAATTAAAAAATAAAAAAGAACGTCCAGGTAGAAACCCAAAAACAGGTAAAAAAGTAATTATTTCGAAAAGACGAGTAGTTACTTTTAAAGCTGGTCAAAAATTAAAAAATCGTGTTGAACATTGTTTTGTAAAATCAAAATATTAATATTTAATTTAATTTTTTAAAGAAATAAAATATGAATCTTAGTAATTTTTCTTTTGAAATACCGAAGTCATTAATAGCTTTTTATCCTTCTTGGGTTCGAAGTCAATCTCGATTGATGATAATTAATGGTTATACGGGAAAAATCACTCATAAATTTTTTTTTAATATTGTTAACGAAATTGATTCTGGTGATTTGTTAATTTTAAATAATACGGAAGTTATTCCAGCTCGTTTATTCGGTTTAAAAGAAAGCGGTGGAAAAGTTGAAATTTTGCTTGAAAAAATATTGAATAATAACAATATACTTGCATATCTTAAATCATCAAATCCAGTCAAGATTAATTCTAAACTTTTTTTTGGAAAAGATAATGAAATCAAAGGATCTGTTATTAATTATAGCAATCCATTTTATGAAATTAAATTTGATAATAATCAAATTGCATCTCTTCATATTTTTAATAAAATTGGACATATACCATTACCACCTTATATTAAAAGAAATAACATTCAATTAGATGATAATTTATATCAAACTGTATATAAAAAAAATATAGGTTCTATTGCGGCACCTACTGCTGGTTTACATTTTGATTTTCCGTTATTAACATCTTTGTTAAATAAAGGCGTGAATATAGATTTTATAACATTACATATAGGTAGTGGTACATTTCAACCAGTTAGAAATACAGAAATAGAAAAACATATTATGCATTCTGAATGGGTCAGTGTTTCTTCAGAATTAATTAGTAAAATTAAAAAATGCAAAAAAAACAAAAAACGTATAATAGCCGTTGGCACTACTACTTTGAGAGCGTTGGAAAGTGCTTATAATTCAAATTCATGGAGCAATACTAAGAATTATTCAAAATATACTAATATTTTTATCTATCCTGGTTATAAACATAAAGTAGTTGATGCGTTAATTACTAACTTTCATTTTCCTGAGTCTACATTAATTATGTTAGTTTCTTCTTTTTTAGGTTATCAGAATACTATAAATGCTTACTATGAAGCGATTAAGAAAAAATATCGTTTTTTTAGTTATGGAGATTCCATGTATATTACATATAATAAGCTAGCTCCTTATGAAAAAATAAACAATTAATAAATTAAATTCTATTTATCTTCTGGAAGAAATAATGAAATTTCAAGTTATTAGTCAAGAAAAAAAAGCAAGGTGTGGAGCTTTTCATTTTGGTAAAAAATACATAGAAACTCCTGTTTTTATGCCAGTTGGAACATATGGAACAGTCAAAAGTCTTAGCCCTGAAGATATTAAAAGTACTGGAAGTGAAATAATTTTAGCCAATGCTTTACATTTATATTTAAGACCAGGACAAGATATAATTAAATTACATGGTAATTTACATAATTTTATGAATTGGAATGGTCCGATCTTAACAGATTCTGGTGGATTTCAAATGTTTAGTCTTTCAAAATTTTGTAAAACTAATGAAGAAGGGGTAATGTTTAAAAATCATATTAATGGAAAAAGTTTTTTTTTAACACCCGAGCTTTCAATGAAAATTCAATTAGATTTAGGATCGAATATTATTATGGTATTTGATGAATGTATTTCGTATACCAAAGATTGGGAGAAAACGAAAAATGCTATGGAAAAATCATTAAATTGGTCTAAAAAATGTCGTTTATATTTTGATTCAAATCAAAAAAATAATCATCTTTTATTTGGAATCATTCATGGCGGGATATATCCAAGCTTAAGAGATATATCTTTAAATGCATTAGTTAAAATGAATTTTGATGGATATGCTGTAGGTGGATTAGCAGTGGGAGAGCCTAAATCTGAAATGTATAAAATATTAGATCATATTGTTCCAAAAATACCAATAAATAAACCAAGATATTTAATGGGAGTAGGAAAACCAGAAGATTTGATAGAAGGTGTATATCGTGGAATAGATATGTTTGATTGTGTTTTACCTACAAGAAATGCAAGAAATGGACATTTATTTGTAACTAATGGTATAATAAAAATTAGAAATAAAAAATACAAAAAAGATTTATCTGTATTAGATGAAACATGTATTTGTTACACTTGTAAAAACTATAGTCGATCATATTTACATCATTTAGACGCTTGCAATGAAATTTTAGGTGCTCGTTTAAATACAATACATAATTTACATTATTATCAGACGTTAATGTCTAATATAAGACAGTCCATTAAAGAAAAAAGGTTTGATAATTTTATACTAAATTTTTATAATCAAAAAAAATAAGTTTATATTTATTAACATATAATTTAGAGGATGTTATAAAATGAGTATTTTGATTGAACATGCCAATGCTTCTACAAACCAACCAATAGAAGGAAGTTCTTATTCTTTAATTATTATGCTGGTAATTTTTTTAATAATTTTTTATTTTATGCTTTTTCGTCCTCAACAAAAAAAAGAAAAAGAACGAAAAAACCTAATGAAATTAATTTCTGTAGGTGATGAAGTAATGACAACTAGTGGTTTCTTAGGACGTGTAAAACATATCACAGAAAATGGATATATTTTATTAGAACTAAATGATAAAAATGAAATCTTTATAAAAAAAGATTTTATAGTTTCATTACTTCCTAAAAATACTTTAGAATCTTTAAAAAATAAATAATAAAAATTTTTAATTAATTTTGAATTATGTTTACTTAAATTTTTTTAGTATAAATAAGAAAAATTTGCTACTTTAAAAAAATTTTCTTTTACTTTTTTTAATAAAATTAATCTATTATTTTTAATTTCAGGATCAAAATGATCTATTTGAACTTGATTAAAAAAGTTATTTATAGGATATTCAAAATTTTTTAATCTTAATAAAATTAATTTATATTTCTTTTCTATAAATAATTTTTTTGTATCATTATTAAAATTTTTTATTTCTTTAAATAATTTTTTTTCTTCTTCAGTTTTTATAAGATTAATATTAATTTGATTAATATTTATATGTTTTTTATGTATTTCTAATATTTTATCTATTCTTTTTATTGTTAAAAAAATTGATTTTGATTGTTCTTGTTTTTGAAAATATGATATTGCTTTAACTCTTTTGTCTATATCTAGAATATCTTTGAATTGAAGAGAAAATATAGATTGAACTACTTTAGTATCATATCCTTGTTTTTCATAAAAAAATAATAATCTGAATTTAAAGAATTCTATAATTTTATTAGATATTGATGTAGTATCTAATTCATGTTTATTATAAATTTTAATACTATTAAAAATTAACAATTTTAAATCTAAAGATATTTTATTATTAATAATAATATGTATTATTCCTATTGCAGCTCTTCTTAAACCAAATGGATCTTTATTTGATAAAGGTATTTGATTACTTAAAAACATACCGCATAAAGTATCTATTTTATCTGAAATTGATAATATAGACCCATTAATAGTAGATGGCAGTTTATCTCCGGAAAAGGATGGTAGATATTGTTCTTTAATAGATATAGAAACTTCATATTTTTCTTTGTTTTGATTAGCATAATACATTCCTATTATACCTTGTAGTTCTGGAAATTCACACACCATATCTGTAAGCAAATCACATTTTGATAACATTGCTGATTTTTTTAAATCAACTTTATTATTGTTATCCGATAATAAATTTACAAGTGCTGCTAACCGAAGAGTTTTATCATACAATGTGCCTAAATTATTGTGAAATGAGACTTTTTTTAATAATGGAAGATAATCTAACAATTTTGTTTTATTATCTTTTTTTAAGAAAAAAATTACATCAGTTAGTCTGGCTTTCATGATGTTTTCAGTATCTAATATAATTCGATTATTATTGTCTGGACGAATATTAGTTACAAAAATAAAATATGGTAAAAGTTTTTTTTTGTGATATATCGGAAAACATTTTTGTTTTTTTTCTATAATATAAATAAGAATTTCATCTGGTATAGAGTCAATATATTTGTCTTCAAAAGTAGCTAATAAACATTGAGGTGATTCTACCATGGAATTGATTTCTTCTAAAAGATTGAAGTTTATTATGACTTGTCCATTTACCTTTTGAGCAACTTTGTGTATTTCTGCTTTAATTTTTTCTTTACGCTGTATATAATCAGCAATAATAAAACTACGTTGAAATAAAATAAATGGATATTCTTTAGGATGACTTAGATGTATTTTTTGTTCTTTATAAGATATATGATTATGAAGTATATTTGTAGAATTAATATGAAAAATTTTATTATTAATTATTTTTTTGTCTAGCATCATGAAAATATTTCGAATAGGACGAAAAAATTTAGTGTTGTTTACTTCCCACCGCATTAAATTTTTTTTAATATTAATTTTTTTTAATGATGTTTCTACTATTTTAGGAAGTAATTTTTCGATATTTTTTTGTTTTTGTTCTATATAGTATACTATCCATTCACCTTTTTCATTTGTTAATTTGCTTGCTTTATTTATTTCAATACCAATGTTTTTAGCCCAAGAATATGCGATTTTTGTTGGAGTTCCATCTGGATTGAAAGAATTTTTAAAAGAAGGTCCTTTTTTTAAAATTTTTTTTATTTGTTCAGAGGTATCAATATCTATAACTTTTAGCGCTAATCTTCGAGAAGTAGAAAAATGATCAATTTTCTTATATTTAATGTTGTATAAATTCAGTTCAGAAATAAAGTTCTCATAAAACAAAACAATTAATTGATATAATATTTTTGAAGGTAGTTCTTCTGTTCCTATTTCAACTAAAAATATTTTTTTCATTATTTTCTCTTTTATTAATATGATTTATATTTTAATTTTAAATGTGAGTTTAAATATTCTTTTGCAGTTTTTTTAGTTAAGCTTCTAATTTTTAAAATATAATTTTGACGTTCGCTGGAAGATATTGCTTTTCTAGAATCTAATAAATTAAATATATGGTTTGCTTGTAATATTTTTTCATAAGCTACTAATAATAATGGTGGTTTTAAGTTGATTAAATTATTTGCTTCAAACATATAATTTTCAAAATACTGAAATAATAAATCAATATTTGCATATTCAAAATTATACTTTGATTGCTCTATTTCATTTTCCTTAAAAATATCACCATAGGTGATAGTTTGAAATTTATTTGAACTCCAAATTAAGTTATACACATTTGATTGATTTTGCATATGCATTGCAATTCTTTCTAAACCATATGTAATTTCTATAGTAATAGGATTACATTCTATTCCACCCATTTGTTGAAAGTAAGTAAATTGAGTAATTTCCATTCCGTTCAACCAAACTTCCCATCCAATACCCCATGCGCCTAAAGTAGGATTTTCCCAATTATCTTCGACAAATCGTATATCATTATTTTTTTCATCTATTTTAAGTAAATTTAATGATTCTAGATACATATTTTGAATATTTTTTACTGGAGGTTTAAGAATTACTTGAAATTGATAGTAATTTTGTAAACGATTTGGATTTTTTGCATATCTTCCATCGGTTGGTCGTCTACAACATTGCACATAAGCTGCTTTAATAGGGTTTGAACCAAGCGCTCTTAAAAATGTTATATTATGAAAAGTACCTGCTCCCATAGGTAAATCTAATGGTTGAAAAATAATACATTCCTGTTCTGTCCAATATTTTTGTAAAATTTGAATTAAGTTATAAAAAGTATTGTAATGATTTTTCATATTATTCCTTGAAAAAAATAATTTTTTTATCTTTTGTTGTATTGTAGAAAACGATATAGAATTTAATTTATTCGTTTTTAAGAAGAAATTTAAATACGATTCAAATTAATACAAAAGTTAAATGGATATAAAATATTTTATTACTGCATAAAGTTGGAAATCTTTTTCAAAAATACAACAGTATACAAATGCATTAATCATTAATGGACCAATAAAAAATTATTCATATTTTAAATTTAAATTTTAAAATTATAGTTTTATGACAATTCTAATCATATATCAAAATAAATAATAATGAAATTTTTATAGATGGAAGTTATAAAAATTTTTAAGAAATTCAATTTATAGAAAATAGCATAATTACATGATATAATAATTGTGTATAATTTAATATTAATTAACTTATATTAGATATTTTTTGACTATTATTTATGAAGATTGTTATTTTATCTTTAATAAATTCATTAAAAATTAATAATATTTGTTACAGTTTTTAAAAAAAATTAAAAAATATATTCAATTTATTTAATTGATTAAAGTATTTTTTATCAGTATGATATGGTTTTTAATTTTAAATATTTCAATCAATTTTTAATTTTTTTAAAATTTAATGGATATTATAATGAGATATATTGGCGCGCATGTGAGTTCTTCAGGTGGTTTAGATCAAGCCGTTTTTCGAGCATCTCAATTAGATGCTACAGCTTTTTCATTTTTTACTAAAAATCAGCTACAATGGTATGCGCCTTCTCAAAGTAAATTAAATATAGATAATTTTAAGAAAGCTTGCGTTAAATATAATTTTTCTTTGGAAAAAATTTTGCCTCATAGCAGTTATTTAATTAATTTAGGTCATCCTATTAATGATGCATTAAAAAAATCTAGAATAGCATTTATTGATGAAATAAATCGTTGTGATGAACTAGGTTTACATTTTTTGAATTTTCATCCAGGAAGCCATTTAAATCAAATTTCAGAAATAAACTGTTTATCAAAAATTTCTGAATCAATTAATATAGCTTTGGAAAAAACTAAAAATGTAATCGCTGTAATAGAAAATACTGCAGGACAAGGTACTAATGTTGGATATTGTTTTGAGCATTTATACGAAATTATCAATAAAATAGATAACAAATCTAGAGTTGGAGTTTGCCTTGATACTTGTCATTTATTTACAGCAGGATATGATTTAAGAACGAAAGAAAATTGTAAAAATACATTTGATAAATTTTTTGATTTAATCGAATTTAAATATTTAAAAGGATTTCATTTGAATGATTCTAAAAGAGAATTTAATAGTCGTATTGATCGACATGAAAGTTTAGGTTTAGGCCAAATGGGAACATTAGTTTTTGAATGGATTGTTAAAAATCAATCTTTTTCTCATATACCTATGATACTAGAAACTAGTAATTCTAAAATATGGAAAAAAGAAATTTCCTGGTTAAGATCAATTCAATAATCATTTTATTATTAAAAGAGAAACGTATATTATGTTAATTATTAACGCAAAAATAAGAGAAAAAAGAGGAAAAAGTTTTAGTAGAAAATTGCGTATTGAAAATAAATTTCCTGCTATTCTGTATGGTTTAAATAAAAAACCTATTTCTCTAATATTAGATCATAATTCTGTATTTAATTTACAAAAAAAAATAGATTTTTATAAAAACACATTGCTACTTTTCATTGAAAATAAAGAGTATAAAGTTAAAGTACAATCTGTTCAAAGACATGCATTTAAACTAAAGTTACTACATATCGACTTTTTATATATGTAGTTAAAATTTAATTAGCAATAAATTTATTAAAAACTTTTAAAAAAATTGTTTATTTTTTTAAAATAATATAGTTGACAAAACTTTTTTAAAAATCATCATTGTAGGATGAAATTGTATTAATATGAGACCAATAATTCCAGATAATAAAAATATTAATGCTATAAATCCTATATTTTTTTGAAAAATATTCATGTTATTTTTATTTATATTTTTTGTTTTCCACCATTTTGATGTTAGCCATATCCCAATCCAAATAAAAATGGCAATAAATAACAAAAACCATTTAAAATAATTATTACTAGAATCTGTAGGTATATTAATGGTGATACCTGCAATAATTCCTGGGAAAAAATATATTGGAGGCCATAATATACATCCTATCAAACTAGGTAAAATAAATTTTTTTAATGGTAATTTTAACATCCCAGAAACCATAGGTACTAGTGGTCTTGTAGGTCCGATAAAACGACCAATTAATATTGTTAACATGCTATGTTTATTTAATAAGACCTTTGTTTTTTCTAGTATTTTATTGTGTTTTTTTAGAAAGGAAAGATTATGTAACCAATTTTTAAAATATAGCCCAATATAATATGACAACCAATCTCCTAGTAAACATCCAATGATACCTGATATCCAAGAAGGATAAAAAGATAATTTTCCGTTACCTATAAATGTACCTAATGTTGCCATGAATACTATCCCAGGAAGTAATAGTCCAATTAAAGCAAGAGATTCTAAAAAAGAAACTATACCTACTATGAATAGTGAATATATTAAAGAATGTGTTATTAAAGATGTTAACCAATATTCCATAAATATCCATTTTTAATTTAATTTGTTTGAACGAATTTTTAATAAATTTTAAAATATTTTGATGAATTCTTAATTTATACTTTTTTTATAAAAATCTCAAGAAAATATTTTAAAAACCGTGATTAAATTAAAAAATTTTATAAATTTAAAAAAATAAAATTTTGTATTAGAATACCATTCTAATCTAAAAATCGTTATAATGAAGAATTTAAAAATCAAAGAAGAATAAAAATGAAAGTATTTTTTATTTTAATGTTGTATGTATTTTTAAGTTATTTTTCTAGTTGTTTTGGCAAAATCATTGAAGTTGATAAGATTGTTGCTGTTGTAAATAATCAGGTTATATTAGCTAGCGATTTGAATCAAGTTCTTTTTTATTTAAAACAAGAAAAAAATTCTGTGACTGTTCCTTTAAAGAGAAATTTTTTAAAAAATAAAATATTAGAAAAATTAATTATCGATACTTTAATTATAGAAGAAGCAAATAAGTTTAATATTACAGTTTCTGATGATCAAGTTGATATGATACTTAAAAATATTGCATTTAAACAAAATATGACTTTAGATCAATTTAAAAAAAATATTATATTAAATAATACTAATAATTTTTTTAGTTATGAAGACTATATACAAAATATTAAAAAATCATTAAAAATTAAAATGTTTCAAGATTATGTTTTAAATAATAATGTGCATATTTCTGAAAAAGAAATATACTTTTTATTAAACCAGAAAATACAAAAACAAAATGAATTAAAAAAATTTGATTTGAAGTTCATTCTTTTGCCTTTCTCAGAAAAAGAAAATAATCAAACTATTAGAAATAAAAAAATGTTAATTGACAATACTTTAAAGTTAATTAAAATTAATGCTAATTTTGATTATTTTTATGAGCATTTTAAAATAAATAAAAATATTTTTTTAACAAAAAATATATCATCAATCTCCTTAAAAAATTTAAAAAAAATATTTTCTAATAAATTAGATTATGCCAAAAAAAATCAAATTTTAGGACCTATTTTAGGAAAAAAAGGTTTTTATATCATAAAAGTAACTGATATTAAAGATAACAGTATAAAAAAAGTAATAACTGAATTTCATATTGAACATTGTTTTATACAACCTTCAATTATGTTAACTGATTTACAAGCAAAAAAAGATATTTTTGAAATATATAATGATATAAAGCAACGACGCTATAGTTTTGAATATGCTGTTGAAAATTTTTCTCATGATGTTTATTCCTCTCATAAAAAAGGTGATTTAGGTTGGATTTCAAATAAAGCGTTTGATGGCGCTTTTAAAAATATTTTAATAAATTTAAATCCAAATGAAATTAGCAAACCAGTGAAATCAAAATTTGGATGGCATATAATTAAATTATTAAAAAAACGTAAAATGTATGAAAAATGGAAAATAGAAAAAGAAAAAATTTATCAAATTTTATTGAAAAATAAATTAGAAAAAGAAAAAATTAATTGGATTGAAAAACTTAAAAAATCATCTTATATAAATATATATGAATAGATTTTTAAAAATATTAAATCATTAATAAAATATAAATAAAATTAACTAAAATTTAAATGAAAAAACATATTCCTCTGAAAAAATTTAGTCAAAATTTTCTTATAGATTCTAATATAATCAAAAAAATAGTGCAATCTATTAAACCAGATTCAAGTCAAGTACTAGTTGAAATTGGACCTGGATTAGCTGCATTAACTAATCCTGTTTGCAATTTAGTAGATGAATTAAATATTATCGAAATTGATAAAAATTTATTAGAAAAGTTAAAAAAGCATTCATTTTATTCAAAATTAGTAGTATTTTGTCAAGATGCTTTAACATTTAATTATTTAACGTTATTTAATAAAAAAAATAAATTAATTCGAATTTTTGGCAATTTACCTTATAATATTTCTACGTCTTTGATATTGTATTTATTTCAGAAAATTAATATTATTCAAGATATGAATTTTATGTTACAAAAAGAAGTTGCTGAACGTTTAGTTGCTCTTCCAGGTACTAAATTGTATGGTCGTTTAAGTATTATTTCTCAATATTATTGTAATATAAAAATATTATTGCATAATATTTCTCCAAAATGTTTTAGACCAGTTCCAAAAGTAGATTCAACATTTCTTCGATTAACACCTTATACTGATAATTCTCCTTATTTTACTCATAATGTACAAGTTCTTAGTTATATTACAAATTTAGCTTTTCAAAAAAGAAGAAAAACATTGCGTAACAGTTTAGGAAAAATATTTTCTGAGCAATCTTTAACAAAATTAAATATTAATCCAAGGTTAAGACCAGAAAATGTTTCTATATTACAATATTGTCAACTATCTAATTATATAGTGGAAAATTATCAAAAATATACTTTATATTAAATATATATTTTATACTTTAAGTGGAAAAAGATGAGCATTTATTTTATTAGTGATATTCACGGTTGTTACAAAGAATTCAAATTACTTTTAAAAAAAACAAACTTTAATTTTAAAACGGATTATTTATGGATTGCAGGAGATTTAGTTTCTAGAGGTGCCAATTCATTAAAAGTAATAAGATATTTATATTCTATCAAAGATCGAATAAAGATAGTACTAGGGAACCATGATTTAAGTTTGATTGCAGTTTATTGTGGCGCCCAAGTAAATAAAAAAGAGAATTATTTTGATGATTTTTTAGCTGCTAAAGATTGTCACCAATTAATTAATTGGTTACGTTCTCAATCTCTTTTTCAAATTGATGAACAACAAAGAATTATTATGGTGCATGCAGGAATTAGTTCTAAATGGAATCTTAAAACAATAAAACAATGTTCTTTAGAAATTCAAAAAGCTTTATTAAGTCATCATTACTCTTCATTTTTAAAATCTGTTTTGAATAATAAATTAAATTATTGGGATTCTAATTTTAATAAAATCGATCGATTGAGATATAGTATTAATATTTTCACAAAAATAAGATATTGTTATCCTGACGGTAGGTTAAATCTTACATGTAAAAAATCTCCAAGCGCTGTTAAATACCCATTACTACCATGGTTTACTTTAGAAAATAAATTGATAAATAAATATTCTGTTATTTTTGGACACTGGTCTTCTTTAAAAGAAGCAAACGTACCTTCTAAATTTTTTCCATTAGATAAAGGTTGTTGTTGGGGCGGTGAGTTATGTATGTTGCGTTGGGAAGATAAAAAATATTTTTATCAATCTTATATGGGATAAAAAACATATATAATTTATTTATCTTGTTAATACCTCAAAACAAAACTCGTATGAGTGTTGTTTGTCTTTTAATATTTTTTTTTTAAATGTTGTTTTCCAATGTTTAAATAATTTATATTGTGGAAAATAAGAATCTC
This sequence comes from Buchnera aphidicola (Aphis aurantii), assembly GCF_039388985.1. Lineage (NCBI taxonomy): Bacteria > Pseudomonadati > Pseudomonadota > Gammaproteobacteria > Enterobacterales > Erwiniaceae > Buchnera > Buchnera aphidicola. The sequence continues at coordinate 146,549 of NZ_CP135021.1, forward strand.
CAGTAATATTGCAATTTACATGTGTTAAATATAACTTATTAGCATAAAACAACATTTGTGTATATATTTCTCCTCCTCCAATTACCATGATTTCGTTATTTTGGTCGTATTTTGAATGTATTGAAGATATAATAGCATCATTAATTGATTTTGCCCATATTATATTTTTTTGAATAATTTTTTTTCGACTAATAACTATATTAGTTCGAAAAGGTAAAGCATGGGTAATGGACTCTAAAGTTAAACGTCCCATAATAATAGTTTTGTGGATTGTATTTTTTTTAAACCATTTCAAATCTTTTGGAAGATTCCATGGAATTGTATTTTTTTTTCCGATAACAAGATTGTTAGAAATAGCTGCAATTAGACTAATTTTCATAAAAATTATTTAAGAATTATAAATATGTTTTACAACATATTTATAAAATGAATGTATTTATAAAAAATAAATTTTTAATATTATAAATTTATTTTTGTATGTATTTCTTGTAATGAAATAATATTTTTTGTTGGGTTTTCATTTAATGCCATAACTGTAGCAAATGCACCGTTAATAGTTGTGTCATAGTGAACTTTATATTGTAAGGCACTTCTAAAAATAAGTTTAGCATCTTGTATACTTTGGTGGCAAGATGTAGTATTTATAATATATGCATATTCTCCATTTTTCAAGCGATCTTGTATATGAGGTCTTCCCTCATGTACTTTATTAACTAATCTAGAAATAATTCCAGATTCTTTTAAAGTTGTAGATGTACCTTGAGTAGCATCGATTTGAAAGCCAAATTTTTGTAATTTTATAGCTAGATTTACAATTCTTTTTTTATCATTATTTCTCACAGAAATTAATACACGACCTGATTTTTTCATATTTATTTGAGCACCTAGCATAGCTTTGGAAAAAGCTTCAGAAAAATTTTTTCCAATTCCCATTACTTCCCCTGTGGATCGCATTTCAGGCCCTAGTATAGGATCTGCACCTTGAAATTTATCAAAAGGTAGAACTGCTTCTTTGACTGAAAAAAAAGACGGAATAATTTCTTTCGTAAAACCTTGTTCATCTAATTTTTTACCATACATAACACGCACAGAAATTTTTGCAAGAGCTAATCCTATTGCTTTTGATACAAATGGAACTGTGCGAGATGCTCTTGGATTTACCTCAATAATATATATTATATTGTTTTTAATTGCGAATTGTACATTCATTAATCCTCTTACAGACAATGCTAATGCTAATTGTATTACTTGTTTTCTAATTTTATCTTGGATGTTGTTAGTTAAGGTATATGCTGGAAGGGAGCATGCTGAATCTCCAGAATGAACCCCAGCTTGTTCAATATGCTCCATTATACCTCCAATTAAAACTGTTTTTCCATCACAGATTGCATCTACATCTACTTCTATTGCATAATTTAAATATTGGTCTAATAAGATTGGAGTAGTATTATTCTTTTTAAGCACAGTTTTAAAATAACTATCCAACTCAGATGGTTCATAAACAATTTCCATTGCTCTACCACCTAAAACATAAGATGGTCTAACCATAATAGGATAACCTATGTTGAGTGCTTGTTGATGAGCTTCTTTTAAATTTATAACAGTAGCATTTAAAGGTTGTTTTAAATTTAATTTTGTTACAATTTTTTGAAAACGATTACGATCTTCTGCTTTATCAATAGAGTCTGGTTGTGTACCAAGAATCGGTATATTTTCTTTTTCAAATTCTCTTGCTAATTTTAATGGAGTTTGTCCTCCATATTGAATAATTACTCCTTTAGGCTTTTCAATTCGAACTATTTCTAAAACGTTTTCTAATGTAATTGGTTCAAAGTAAAGTCGATCAGAGATATCATAATCTGTAGATACTGTTTCAGGATTACAATTTATCATAATCGCTTCAAATCCATCCTCTCTTAATGCTTGTGCGGCATGTACACAGCAGTAATCAAATTCTATTCCTTGTCCTATTCTGTTAGGACCACCTCCTATTATAATGATTTTTTTATTATTTTTTGTTGGATTAGATTCACATTCATCTTCCCAAGTAGAATACATATATGCTGTTTCAGTTGAAAATTCAGCTGAACATGTATCAATTCTTTTATAAACGGGATGTAGATTTAACTTTTCTCGTAGGCTTCGTATATCATTTTCTGTTTTTTGAGTTAATATTGCTATACGTAAATCTGAAAAACCTTTTCTTTTAATAAAATATAAAAATTTATAATTTAACCCAATAAATCCATTTTTTTTAATTTTTTCTTCTAAAAAAATTATTTCTTGAATTTGCACGAGAAACCAAGGGTCAATGGATGTTAATTCAAATACTTCGTCTATAGACATACCTAATCTGAATGCATCACCAATATACCAAATTCGATCTGCCCCAGCTTCTTTTAATTCATGTCTAATTTTAACAAAAGATTGAGGATCTGAAATAGATATTTTGGAATCAAAACCACATACTCCAATTTCTAATCCACGAATTGCCTTTTGTATAGATTCTTGAAATGTTCTTCCTATCGCCATGACTTCTCCAACAGATTTCATTTGAGTAGTCAGTCTATCATTACACCCTAGAAATTTTTCGAAATTAAATCTTGGAATCTTGGTAACTATATAATCAATTGATGGTTCAAAAGATGCTGTTGTATTTGTTCCTGTAATGTCATTAGCAAGTTCGTCTAATGTATATCCTACTGCTAATTTAGCAGCTATTTTTGCAATCGGAAATCCTGTAGCTTTAGAGGCTAAAGCAGAAGATCGAGATACTCTGGGATTCATTTCAATAACTATCATTCGACCATTGTTCGGATTAATTGCAAATTGTACATTAGACCCTCCGGTTTCTACTCCAATTTCTTCTAGAATTAACATAGATGCGTTTCGCATTATCTGGTATTCTTTATCGGTTAAAGTTTGTGCTGGAGCAACAGTGATTGAATCTCCTGTATGAATACCCATAGGGTCTAAATTTTCAATGGAACATACAATAATACAATTATTATTTTTATCTCGTACAACTTCCATTTCATACTCTTTCCAACCGATTAATGATTCATCAATTAGTAGTTCAGTAGTAGGAGATAATTTTAATCCTATTTCACAAATTTCTTCAAATTCTTCTTGATTATAAGCAATTCCACCACCATTTCCTCCCATAGTAAAGGAAGGTCGGATGATACATGGAAAACCTACATTTTCTAATACTGATAATGCTTCTTTTATAGTATGTGCAATGCCACATTTTGCAGTATTTAAATTAAGTTTTTTCATTGATAATTCAAATAATTTTCTATCTTCTGCTTTCTTAATTGCATCAATGGTAGCGCCTATAATTTTAACATTAAATTTATTTAGTATTCCTCGTTGGTGGAGTTCGAGTGCGCAATTAAGTGCAGTTTGACCACCCATTGTTGGTAACAATGCATCTGGTCGTTCTTTTATTATAATTTTTTTTACTATTTTCCAGTGGATTGGTTCAATATACGTAGCATCTGCCATACATGGATCGGTCATGATAGTAGCAGGATTTGAATTAACAAGAATGATTTTATAACCTTCTTCGTGCAGTGCTTTGCATGCTTGTGCACCTGAATAATCAAATTCACATGCTTGCCCTATAACGATAGGACCTGATCCAAGAATTAAAATAGATTTTATATCAGTAGATTTAGGCATTTTTTTTTCCTAATTAGTTACTGAATTTTGCTTGATTAAGTAATTTGATAAAATGATTAAATAAATGAGAAGCATCATGTGGGCCAGGACTGGCTTCTGGATGTCCTTGAAAGCTAAAAGCTAATTTATCTTTTAAATGCAATCCTTGAACTGTTCCATCGAAAAGAGAGGTATGTGTGATAGAAATGTTGTTTGGCATATATTTTTCATCAACAGTAAAACTATGATTTTGTGATGTAATAATGACGCGATTTGTTTTTAATTCTTTAACTGGATGATTTCCCCCATGATGTCCAAATTTCATTTTGATAATATTTGCCCCGCTAGCTAATGCAAGAAGCTGATGCCCTAAACATATACCGAAGATTGGAATATTAATTTTCAAAAAATCTTGAATAGATTTAATAGCATAATGACATGGTCTTGGGTCTCCTGGACCATTGGATAAAAAAATTCCATCAGGATTTAAATTCAATACTGTTTTTGAGTTTGTTGTCGCTGGAACTACCGTTAAATAACATCCTCGATCTACTAACATTCTTAAAATATTTCGTTTAACACCAAAATCATATACGACAATATGAAATAAAAATTTTTTTTTAAAGTGTGTTTTTTTTTTATTAACAATGCAACTCTTTTGGTTCCAATTATAAATAATTTTAGTAGTTACTTCTTTAGCCAAGTCTAATCCTTGCAAGCTTAAACAATTTCTTGATTTTTTTTGTGCTATAGCATAGTTTTCTTTTTTATCTTCTATAATACATCCATTTTGAGAGCCTTGTGTTCGCAAAATGCGTGTTAATTTTCTTGTATCAATATCGGATATTGCAACAATATTATTTTCTTTTAAATAAGAAGCAAAGTTTTTTTCACTTCGATAATTACTAGATATTGGGGATATATCTCGAATAATTAAACCTCTTATATGAATTTGAGGTGATTCTGCATCATATTGATTTATACCAACATTTCCAACATGAGGATGTGTCAATGTTACAATTTGATGCGAGTAAGAAGGATCAGTGATTATTTCTTGGTATCCAGTGATTGATGTATTAAAAACAACTTCTCCTACAGTTGCTCCTTGAGCTCCAATAGAACGTCCATGAAATCTAGTGCCATCTTCTAAAACTAATACTGCTGATTGGCCCAAAGCATCCTCCAAAAAATTTTTAATATTGATTAAATTTTAAATAATAAGTTAAATATTTTTAATTTTATTTTAACTAAAATTAATATTTTTGTCTATTATCGTAATAAATATTTTATGTGTCTTTAATGTTAAAAAAAATAATCTTTCTAAAAATATAAAGTTTATATTTTTCGATTTTTCTTCAGTAAAAATATTAAACTATATGGTTTAAAAAATCTTTCATATTAAATAAGCCTTGATTTTTTGTAATAATCCAAAGAGCTGATTGAATCGCGCCTTTAGCAAAAGATTCTCTATTAAAGGCTGTATGAGTGATATTAATTTCTTCTTCGGAATTTGTAAAAATAACTGAATGTTTTCCAATAATATTTCCTGATCGTATACTAGAAAATCCAATTTTTTTAGCTTCTCTAATTGTATTTAATCCTTGTTTATAAAACAACGAATTTTCATTTAAATTCCATTTCATTACTTTTGATATATTTTCCCCAATAGTTATTGCTGTTCCTGATGGAATATCATTTTTTTTTCTATGATGAAACTCAATAATATCAATATCAGTATTATTTCCTAAAATTTGAGTAGTTTTTTTTACTAATTGATAAAGCAAATTTATTCCTATGCTGAAATTTGATGCTATTAATATAGCAATATTTTTTGAATATGATTTAATTGTTTCAATTTCTGAATTTAAGAAGCCAGTTGTACCAATAATCATATTTTTTTGAAATTTATTACAATATTTCAAATATTTTAATGTTGATTGAGGATTTGTAAAATCAATTAAAACATCAAAATTGTCTTTTGTAATACTTAGATCATCTTTAATACGAATTCCTATTCTTCCTATTCCAATTTCTTCACCAATATCATTATTAATTGATGGATGATTTTTTTTAACTATAGCTAAAGATAAACAAGTATGTTTGTTTTTTTGTATTTCTTGAACTAACATTTTTCCCATTCGACCTAAAGGTCCAGTTATAGCAATACGAGTTATTTTTTTATTCATAAGTTTTTTAATATGATGGAAGTTTTAAATGTTTAGGTATATTAAAATTTATTTTTTCTTCAATTCCTAAAATTTCTTTTGGGGGATTAGCACCCATTTTTTGCAAATATTTAGTTACTTGATGTACTAAAAATTCTGGTGCGGATGCGCCTGCTGTAATACCAATATATTTTTTATTTTTTATCCATTCTGTTTTGATATCCATAAATGATTCAATTTGTTTAGTAAATATTCCGATTTCTTTGCCTAATTCAGCAAGGCGATTAGAATTGGAAGAATTTCTAGATCCAATGACAAATAGTATATCAGTTATTTTAGATAATTTAATAATTGCATTTTGTCGATTAGTTGTTGCATAACATATATCTTCTTTTTTAGGCCCAGAAATGTACGGAAACTTTTTTTTCAAAGCCTCAATAATAGATTTCGTATGTTTGACAGATAACGTTGTTTGAGTAAAAAAACTTAGTTTTTTGTTGTTTTTTTTAATTTGTAATTGATTTATATCTTTTATTGATTCAATAAGGTGTATTTTCCCATTTGTATTGTCATATTGACCTATTGTACCAATTACCTCAGGATGTCCTTTATGTCCTATCAGAATAGTTTCTATATTTTTTTTGCTTGCTTGTAAAACTTCTTTATGTACTTTTGAAACTAATGGGCAAGTTGCATTTAAAATAATTAGTTGTTTTTTGATTGCTTGTTCTTTAGTTTTCTTTGAGACTCCATGAGCAGAAAAAACTACTATTGAGTTATTTGGAATATCTAAAATTTTTTCAACAAAAACGACTCCTTTGTTACGTAATTGATTTATAACGTATTGATTGTGTACTAATTCATGTTTAACGTAAATAGTTTTTTTGTAAATTTTAAGAGCATTTTCAACTATTAAAATAGCTCTTTTAACACCTGCACAAAAACCTCTTGGATTAGCTAATAAAATATCCACTTACTAAATTCTCCAAAATAATATTTTATATACTTAATATATTTTATTATTATGAATTTGAAAAAATAAATTTATTTTTTTTTAAAAATATTATATTTATTTTGTATATATATAAGTGTTCCTATCATAATACTACAATCAGACATGTTAAATGTTGCAAAATGCCAGGTATTAATATGTATATCAATAAAATCTATAACAAATCCATAATAAATACGATCTATTAAGTTGCCTATAGCTCCAGAAATAATAAAGCATAAAGCTAATTTTTCCATTTTTTGTTTTGCTTTTAATATTTCTTTAAATATTAATAATATAATAACGATATTAAGCATGGATAAAAAAATTCTATTCCAAATTGTTTGATACGATAGAAGACTAAATGCTACTCCATAATTATGTACATGAAATAAATTTAATATTGATAAAATTTGTTTGGTTTTATATAGATCTAAATTATTAAAAATCCAATATTTAGAAAAAATATCTATTATCAAAACCACGATTATAATTAAAAAATATTTTTTATATTTTGTTTTATATAAAAGTTCGTTTTTCACCATTTCCTTTAGTATTAGAAATACAGCGTGTGCAAATTTCATAATCATTCTTATAAATCATAGGAATATTATAGTGCCAACAGCGTGGACACTTGTTGTCTTTACTTTTTTCTAATGAAATTTTAAATTTAGAAAATAATAAACATTTTTTTATATTTTTTGGTGCTTTTTCGTAATCTTTAATTAAAACATGAGATGTTAAAAACATAAATTTTAGTTCGCTTCCCAAAGCACTTAATATTTTTTTTACTTCAGGTGTGACATATAATATAAGAGAAGCCTCTAATGAATTATTTATGCTTTTATTTTTAATCTCTTCTTCTATAAATTTATTTATTTCATTTTTAATTTCTATTAATTGATTCCAAAATGTATGATTAAATATACTATCTTGATTTAATTCAAATAATTCATCAAACCATTCTTCTGTGAATATATAATTTGAATGATTACCTGGTAAATAGTTCCAGATTTCATGAGCGGTAAATGATAATATAGGTGCTATCCATCTAACTAAAGCGTGAAGTATATAATATATTGCTGTTTGACAACTTCTTCGTTCTAAACTATTTTTTTTTAAAGTATATTGTCTATCTTTAATTATATCAAGATAAAAAGATCCCATTTCAATAGAGCAAAAATGCATTAATCGTTGTATTACTCCATGAAAATTATATTTATTATAAAATTGAATAATTTCTTTTTGTACTTTCTTAGATAAAGAAACAGCCCACTGATCTAAATAAATCATTTTGTCTTGAGGGACGATATTGTTACTTGGATTAAAATCATTGATATTTGCTAACATAAAGCGCGCGGTATTTCTTATTCTTCGATAAATATCAGAAGTCCGTTTTAAAATTTCATTAGATATGGAAATATCGTTAGAATAATTTGAGGAAGCCACCCAAAGTCTTAAAACATCCGCTCCTAATGTATTAATAATATCGTTAGGACTTATAGTATTTCCTATGGATTTAGACATTTTCTGCCCCTTTCCGTCCACTACGAATCCATGTGTCAACACTTCTGAATAAGGTGTTTTTTGATTTACCAACATTGATATCATCAATGATGACATAAACCAACCTCGATGTTGATCGGATCCCTCTAAAAACATATCTGCTTGATTTTTTTTATTTTTTTTATTTTTATATTCTATTGATGTATGAGTATTTCCTGATTCAAACCATACATCTAATATATCAAAAATTTGTTCATATAGATTATGTTCTTCACCTAATATTTCTTTTATATCAATATTCCACCATGCTTGAATGCCTTCCAAATTGACTTTTTTTATTATGTTTTTCATTATTAAGTGGTTTTTAGGATGAATCTCGCCTGTTTTTTTGTGTATAAAAATAGACATTGGTACGCCCCATTTTCTTTGCCTAGAAATACACCAATCAGGTCTTTTTTTAATCATGTCTTCTATTCTAGATTTTCCCCATTTAGGTATCCATAAGACTTGATTAATTGCTTTAATGGCATTATGTCGAAAATTATTTTTATTAAAATTAATAAACCATTGTGGAGTAGCTCGAAATATAATAGGAGTTTTATGTCTCCAGCAATGTGGGTAGCTATGATTTAAAGGTTCTCGATGTAATAAACAATTATGGTCAATTAATAATTTTATAATTATTTCATTTGCTTTTAAAATATTAATGCCATCTAAATTCGGATGTATATTTTTTTTGAAGTCACCTTTATGATTAATTAAGTTTTTTGTGTTTATGTTATATTTTTGACAAATATTATAATCATCTTGCCCATGGTCTGGCGATGTATGAACCGCTCCTGTGCCTGTTTCTAAGGTTACATGTTTTCCTAATATTACAGGTATTGAGACATTTTTTAAAAATGGATGCAAAAATTTTATACCTTCGAGATGATTACCCTGGATAGACGTTAAATATTTCCAACTTTTTATTTTTAAATTATTCATAGTCTTTCTTACAAGTTCTTTAGCTAAAATTAAATAATATGCTTCAGTTTCTATCAAATCATATTTAAAATTTGGATGAACTGTAATAGCTTGACTAGATGGAAGTGTCCATGGAGTAGTTGTCCATATGGGTAAATATATTTCTTTGCTATCTAATCTATGGGTATTAAATATTTTTTTTAAACGTGTATCATTATTTTTCATAGCAACAAAAATTGTATCTGATACTTTATCAAAGTATTCAATTTCTGCATCAGATAAGGATGATTCACATTTTAAACACCAATATGTAGGCTTAAAATCTCTATATAAATATTTATTTTTAATAATTTGAGAAAGTGTTTTTATTATATTTGCTTCATTTTTATAATCCATTGTCAGATGAGAATTTTCCCAATCTCCGATTACTCCTAATCTAATAAAATCTTTTTTTTGTTTTTTAACTTGATTTTCTGCATATTTTCTACATTTTTCTTGAAATATTGAAGTTTTTATGATTTTTTTATAAACACCTATTTTTTCCTCGACCTTTTGCTCAATAGGTAATCCATGGCAATCCCATGAAGGTATATATGGCGCATCAAAACCAGATAGATTTTTTGATTTTATTATTATATCTTTTAAAATTTTATTTACCGCATGTCCAATATGAATATTTCCATTTGCATATGGAGGCCCATCATGAAGAAAAAAAATTTTTTTGTTTTCTTTATTTTTTCTAATTATTTGGTAAATATTTTTTTCATACCAATTTTTTAAAATTTCTGGTTCTTTGTGGATTAAATTGGCTTTCATAGGAAATTTTGTTTGAGGTAAATTTAAAGTTTTTTTATAATCATGCATAATTTTATCTTATTTTTAAATTAACAATTAAAAATGTGAAAGTATTTTTTGACAATTGTTATATCTTTAGAAATCTGTTCTTTTAATTTTTGTATTGATTCAAAAAAATATTCATTTCTTATTTTTTTATAAAATAACACTTCTATTTTTTTATGATATAAATTAATATTTGTATCAAATAAATGCACTTCAAGAATTTTATTTTTTAGCATATTAGTATAACTGGGTTTTACTCCTATATTACATATTCCAAAATATGTGTGTTTATAGTTCACCTTAACTGCGTATACTCCGTTATTGATTGGGATATTACTGTGTAACTTTATATTTGCTGTGGGATAGCCTAATGTTCTTCCTATGTGATCTCCATGAACAACTCTGCCAATAATACTAAATGGTCTTCCTAGTAATAATTTAGCTAGTTTCATGTTGTGTTCTGATAAATATCTTCTAATATTAGTACTACTTGCTCTAATATTGTTTATATATAAAGATTGAACTTCAATAACATTAAATTTATATTTTTTGCTATTTTTTTTTAAGAGTGAAATATTTCCATCTCTTTGAGAACCAAACTTAAAATCTGTTCCAATTATAATGAATTTGACATTTAGTTTTTTGACTAATATTTGCGTAATGAATTGTTCTGCACTGAGATTAGCAAAAATAATGTTAAATTTAATGCATAAAACAATATCGATTTTATATAATTGAATATATTTTATTTTTTCACGAAATGTAGTAATTCTTTTAGGAGGGTTGTGATTTTTAAAAAATTCTAATGGTTGTGGTTCAAATAAAATTACTATTGTAGATAAATTTGTTTTTTTACCCATGTTGTATACTTCAAAAAGTAATTTTCTATGTCCTAAGTGTACTCCATCAAAATTTCCAATACTTATAACTGAATTAAAATTTATTTGTTTTAAGTTATGAATGCCTCTGATAATCCTCATTATTATATTAACCTAATCAAATAAAATAATATATCATAACATTTATATTTTATAACAACTGTTTTAATAAGTTATATATGATAATATAATTTTTTATATTTGTTGTTATTAATTTTTATTATTTCTTGTATCATATTTTATATATAGTATAATATTTAAATATTTTAAGGAGTTAAAATTGGCGAATATAAAATCATCCAAAAAAGATGCTTTAGCATCTGAACAACGTCGAAAAAATAATACAAGTCAACGTTCTAAAGTTCGTACTTTTATAAAAAAAGTTCGATTAGCGATTATTTCAGGCAATAAAAATCAAGCTGAACATGCCTTTAAAAATATGCAATCTATTATTGATAAATATGCTACTAAAGGTTTAATTCATAGAAATAAATCGTCTAGACATAAATCTGTTTTATCATTACAAATTAAAAAATTACATTCAAATTAAATGTTTTATAGTATTGCCTCTAAATTTAAATTAAGAAGCAATACTTTATAATATTTTTTATTTTGTTAGATCATCAAAAAATCTTTTTACTCCATCAAAAAATCTTTTTGAACGAGGAGTATTTTTTTCACCTCTAAAACCGTTAAAACTTTGCCCCAATTCATTTAAAAGATATTTTTGTTGTTCATTAAGATTCACTGGCGTTTCCACTACTACTCGACATAATAAATCGCCTTGTTTTCTATTTTGAACTGATTTTACACCTCTTAATCGAATACGAAAGAGTTTTCCTGACTGTGTTTCAGATGGTATTTTTAACTTTACCCGACCATCTAATGTGGGAACTTCAATTTCCCCCCCTAATGCAGCCATAGTAAAATTTATTGGAACTTCGCAATAAAGATCATTTTCTTCGCGTTCAAAGATAGGATGTTTATTTACTGTAATTTGGACATAAAGATCTCCTGATTGCGAACCATTTATTCCAGCTTCTCCTTCATTATTTAATCGAATTCGATCGTTAGTATCTACGCCAGGTGGAATTTTTACTGATAATGTTTTATGGGTTTTCATTCTACCTTGACCTTGGCATGTACGACACGGGTCTTTGATTATAGTTCCTTTTTCATGGCATGTGGGGCAAGATTGTTGTACTGTAAAGAAACCTTTTCTGATATGTATCTGACCTCTACCTTGACAAGTTGAACAATTACTAGGTTTGGTGCCTAATTTAGCTCCTGTTCCATAACATATCTGACATTTTTTAAATGTTGGAACGCGTATTTCTTTTATTGTTCCTTTTACTGCTTCTTCTAGAGAAATATGCATGTTATAACACAAATCAGCTCCTTTTTGTGCTCTTTGGCGTCTATTACCCCCAAAAATATCACCAAAAACATCTCCAAAAATATCACCAAAATCTGCAGATCCACTAAAAGTACTATAAGAATTATTTTGATTATGATTACCATTTTCAAAAGCTGCATGACCATATTGATCATATGCATTTCTTTTTTCTTCATTAATCAAGATTTCATAAGCTTCTTTTATTTCTTTAAATGTATTTTCGGCATTTTTATTACCCTGATTTCTATCAGGATGATATTTCATTGCTAACCGTTTATAAGCTTTTTTAATTTCACGATCTTCAGCTGATTTTGAGAGGCCTAAAATTTGATAGTAATCTTTTTTTCCCATTATTGCTCCTTTCTAACTTTCAAAATAATTAAACGGGCGTAGATTTTTTCTACGCCCGTGTTAATTTGACATTGTTATAATTATTTTTAAATTTAATAATTATTTCTTAGGATCCTTTATTTCTTCAAATTCTGCATCTATAACATTTTCATTTTTTTTTGATGTATCAGATTTAGTGTCATTTTTTAAATTTTCTTCTGATGTTTTTTGATGAATATCTGTTAGTTTAGATGAAATTTTTAAAAGATTTTGTATATTTTTTTCAATTTCAGATTTATTTTCTTCTTTTAAAGATTGTTCTAAATCATTTAAAGCTGATTTTATTTCTTCTTGATTTTGAATGTCAATTTTTGTTTTATTTTCAACTAACTGTTTTTTTACACTATGAATTAATTGATCACCTTGATTTCGTATTTGAATTAATTCTTCAAATTTACGATCTGCTTCAGAATTTGCTTCTGCATCATTAATCATTTTTTTAATTTCTTCTTCATTAAGCCCAGAAGAAGCTTTAATAGTAATTTTTTGTTCTTTACCAGTTTTTTTATCTTTCGCTGAAACATGTAAAATTCCATCAGAATCAATATCAAATGTTACTTCAATTTGAGCTGTTCCTCTAGGTGCTGGTTCTATTCCGTCCAGATTAAATTGTCCTAAAGACTTATTATCTAAAGCTCTTTTTCTTTCACCTTGTAAGACATGTATGGTAACTGCTGATTGATTATCTTCTGCTGTTGAAAATACTTGACTATGTTTAGTAGGAATTGTAGTATTTTTATTAATTAGTGTCGTCATTACACTACCCATAGTTTCAATTCCTAATGATAGCGGAGTTACATCAAGTAGTAAAACATCTTTTACATCACCTGAAAGTACTCCACCTTGAACTGCTGCTCCAACTGCAACTGCTTCATCTGGATTCACATCTTTTCTAGGTTCTTTTCCAAAAAAATCTGCAACTTTAGACTGGACCATAGGCATTCTTGTCTGTCCACCTACTAAGATCACATCATTGATATTTGAAATTGATAATCCAGCATCTTTTAACGCCACTTTCAGCGGTTCAATTGATCTTAGTACTAGATCTTCTACTAAAGATTCCAGTTTTGAACGGGTAACTTTAATATTTAAATGTTTTGGACCATTAGCATCTGCTGTGATATATGGTAAATTTACGTCTGTTTGTTGTGCTGATGATAATTCAATTTTTGCTTTTTCTGCAGATTCTTTTAATCGTTGCATAGCTAATGAATCATTTCGAAGATCAATTCCTTGTTCTTTTTTAAATTCATTCACTAAATAATTTATTAATCTACTATCAAAATCTTCTCCACCAAGATGGGTATCACCATTAGTAGCAAGTACTTCAAATGTTTTTTCTTTATCTACATCATCTATTTCAATAATTGATATATCAAAAGTTCCTCCGCCTAAATCATAAACAGCTATAGTTCGATTTCCTTGGCCTTTATCTAAACCGTATGCAAGTGCTGCAGCTGTAGGTTCATTAATGATTCTTTTAACCTCTAAACCAGCGATTCTACCTGCATCTTTAGTTGCTTGTCTTTGTGCGTCGTTGAAGTAAGCAGGAACTGTGATGACAGCTTCTGTTATAGATTCTCCTAAATAATCTTCTGCAGTTTTTTTCATTTTTTTTAAAACTTCTGCAGATATTTGAGGGGGTGCCATTTTTTTTTCTTTTGCATCAATCCATGCATCTCCATTTTCGGAGTTAATAATTTTGTATGGCATAATTTTTATATCACGCTGAACTTCTTCATCTTTAAATTTTCTACCAATTAGACGTTTTATAGCAAATAAAGTATTTTTTGGATTTGTAATAGCTTGGCGTTTAGCAGGTTGTCCTACTAAAACTTCTCCTTCTTGAGTATATGCAATAATTGAAGGCGTAGTACGATCTCCTTCTGCATTTTCTAAAACACGTGGTTTATTGCCATCCATAATGGCAACACAAGAGTTGGTTGTTCCCAAGTCGATACCAATAATTTTACCCATTGTATTTCTCCTATTTTGATAAATTGGGTTTCAACCCTTATGTAGCCATTTTTTTGGCTTTAATTAGCGACATAGGATTGTATTTGATATTTATCTACAGTGTTGTGATTATTAGATGGGGTCTTTTTTTTGGTCATCAAGGTCTAAGTTTAAAAAAAAATGAATTTTTTAAATAAGTTTAAATAGAATATATCATGTTCAAATAGCATATATAATGAAACATAATTTATTATTTTTTGTTTTTCATGTATATTATTTTTTATTCTTTAACTGAAAAATTAAAATTATATAAACACTTATTATGTTTTTACTGTTTTTAGTTTTTAATATTTCGAGGTTATTTTATGCATGATGTAGTAAATATACTTGATCTTGGAGAATATTTATCATTTTTTTGTTTTATTTTTTTTTCTCTAATTTTTTGTTTTTTTATGTTATTTTCAAGCTCAATTTTAGGGGGAAAATCGACTTCAAGGTATAAACATACTCCATTTGAATCAGGTATTGCCCCAGTGGGAGATACTTCTTTAAATTTTTCAGTTAAATTTTATTTAGTCGCGATGTTTTTTGTTATATTTGACGTTGAAACTCTGTATCTATATGCATGGTCTGTTAGTATAGTGGAAACAGGATGGGCGGGATTTTTTGAAGCTTTCATATTTATTTTATTTCTTTTATTGTCATTGTTTTATTTAGTTCGTATTAAAGCGTTGAATTGGTCGAATAAATAAAATATTCAAATTTATTATATTTAGGATATAATTTGATGAAATATAAAATGAATTATACTTTAACTCAAGCAGAAAAAAAACACTCTAATAAAAAATATCCAAAAGAAGTAACTAGTGTTGTTATGGACCCGGTAGAAAACTATTTAAAAAAAAATATATTTACGGGAAAACTTAAGCAATTACTTCATAAATTAGTAAATTGGGGCCGTAAAAACTCTCTTTGGCCCTATAATTTTGGATTATCTTGTTGTTATGTCGAAATGGTAACTGCTTTTACATCTGTTCATGATGTGGCTCGTTTTGGATCTGAAGTTTTAAGAGCTTCTCCAAGGCAAGCTGATGTTATGGTTATTGCTGGAACACCATTTATTAAAATGGCTCCTATTATCCAAAGATTATATGACCAAATGTTGGAACCAAAATGGGTGATTTCTATGGGTGCATGTGCTAATTCTGGTGGAATGTATGATATTTATTCTGTTGTTCAAGGGGTAGATAAGTTTTTACCAGTAGATATTTATATTCCTGGTTGTCCGCCTAGGCCAGAAGCATACATTCATGCTTTAAAGCTACTTCAAAATTCTATTAGTCATGAGAGAAGACCATTATCTTGGGTCATAGGAGAACAAGGAATTTATCGGAAAAAAATGTTATCGGAAAAAATTAAAAAAAGAAAAAACAGAATTTCAATTGTTAATCTTCCAACAGTAGAAAAAATTTAATTTTTATAATAATATTTTTATTTAAAGTAGTAAAAATTTTAAACAATATTCAAGTTTCCAAATTAGTGATTAAATGAGAGATCTAATGACAGATGTAATTTCAAATAAAAGTAGTAATATTAATTTAAATACTGAAAAAGATAATTTAAATGATTTAATTTTTAATGAATTGTTTGATGTCTTTGGTAAAGATTTTTGCGTTATTCAAAAATCTAAGATAGGTTTTCCAATAATCTGGATAAATAAAACCTTTTTATTACAAATTATAAAATTTTTATTTAATTCATCTTATTCTTACAATATGCTTTTTGATTTACATGGTGTTGATGAACGTTTTAGATTACATCGAGAACATTTACCTCAAGCTGATTTTTCAGTATTTTATCATTTAATTTCTATTAAAAATAATATTGATTTTATGATTAAAGTTCCTTTGCTGCAAAATGATTTAACTTTATCAACATCTATTAGTTTATTTCCTAATGCTAATTGGTACGAACGAGAAACATGGGAAATGTTTGGCATTACTTTTGAAAATCATCCTAACTTAACAAGGATTATTATGCCTAATACATGGAAAGGATATCCGTTAAGAAAAGATTTTCCGGCTAGAGCGACTGAATGTAAATCTTTTTTCTTAAATGAAGAAAGAGAAGATCTAGAAATGAAAGGTTTAGTATTTAACCCTGAGTTATGGGGGATGAAAAGAAAAAATGATAATGTAGATTTTATGTTTTTAAATTTAGGTCCTAACCATCCTTCTGCTCACGGTGCTTTTAGAATTGTTTTACAGTTAGATGGTGAAAATATTGTTGATTGTGTTCCTGATATTGGTTATCACCATCGAGGAGCAGAAAAAATGGCGGAGCGTCAATCATGGCATAGTTATATTCCTTATACGGATCGAATTGAATATTTAGGTGGTTGCGTTAATGAAATGCCTTATGTTTTAGCAATAGAAAAGTTGGCTAGTATTGTTGTTCCAGAAAAAGTAGAAGTCATTCGTGTGATGCTCTCAGAATTATTTCGAATTAATAGTCATTTATTATATATTTCTACTTTTATTCAAGATGTAGGATGCATGACACCTGTTTTTTTAGCTTTTACTGATCGTCAAAAAATTTATGATTTAATTGAAGCGATAACTGGCGCAAGAATGCATCCTGCTTGGTTTCGTATTGGTGGTGTAGCTCACGATCTACCTCAGGGATGGGATACTTTGTTGAAAGCTTTTCTTACATGGATGCCAAAACGATTAAAGCATTATATAGATATAGCTTTAAAAAATACTATTTTAATTAATCGATCAAAAGGAATTGCTAAATACTCTCGAAAAGAAGCTTTAGAATGGGGGGTAACAGGGGCAGGTTTACGTGCTACAGGTTTAGATTTTGATGTAAGAAAGTGGAGACCTTATTCTGGATATCAAAATTATACTTTTGACATACCTATTGGAGATGGTATAAGTGACTGTTATTCTAGAGTGATGATCAAAGTGGAAGAAGTATATCAAAGTCTTTCAATTTTAAAACAGTGTTTAAATAACATGCCAGAAGGTCCTTTTAAAGCGGATCATCCACTAACTACTCCTCCACCTAAAGAAAGTGTTTTAAGAGATATTGATAGTATGATTACTCACTTTTTACAAGTTTCATGGGGACCAGTTATGCCGGTAAATGAAAGTTTTCAAATGATTGAAGCAACCAAAGGTATTAATAGTTATTATTTAATTAGCGATGGTGGTACTATGAGCTATAGAACAAGAATACGAACACCTAGTTTTCCGCATTTACAGCAAATACCTTCTGTAATTCGTGGGAGTTTAATATCAGATTTAATTGTATATCTAGGTAGTATCGATTTTGTTATGTCAGATGTGGACAGATAATTATGCATAAAAAAAAAGACAATTAAAAGAAATTTCTACAAAATTTACATTGAGTTCCTTCGAAATTAATGAAATAGAAAATCAAAAAAAATATTATGAAAATTACAGAGCAATTTCAATAGAAGCTTTAAAAATTGTCCAAAAGCAACGTGGATGGGTCTCTGATCAAGCTATTGTTGAAATTTCTAAAATACTTCATATTAATCCAAGCGATATAGAGAGTGTTGCCACTTTTTATAGTCAAATTTATCGCCAACCTGTAGGTCGTAATATCATTCGTTATTGCGATAGCGTAGTTTGTTATATTACAGGTTATAAAAAAATTAAAAAAACCTTAGAAAAATCTTTATCAATTAAAACAGGCGCTACTACTTTAGATAAACTATTCACATTATTACCAATTTGCTGCTTAGGAAATTGTGATAATAGTCCTACAATAATGATCAATGAAGATCTACATTCTAACTTAACTCCAGAACTTATACCTGATTTACTGGAATCATATAAATGAATAATAAAATTATACGATTGGAAGAAACTCATCCATTAACATGGAGGATTCGAGATGATAAAAAAACTGTTTGGATGGAAGAATATTGTAATAAGAATGGTTATGTTGCTTTTAAGAAAGCTATAAGTCATAAAACCCCAAAAGAGATTATTAATTTAGTCAAAGAATCAGGTTTGAAAGGAAGAGGTGGTGCTGGTTTTTTAACAGGATTAAAATGGAGTTTAATGCCCGACAAGCTAATTAATAAAAAAGAATACCGTTATTTGTTATGTAATGCAGATGAAATGGAACCAGGGACTTATAAAGATAGATTTTTAATAGAGCAAATGCCTCATCAGCTGATTGAAGGAATATTATTGTCTGCTTTTGCAGTACAAGCTAATCGTGGTTATATTTTTTTACGAGGCGAATATATTAAAGGAGAATATATTTTAAATAAAGCTATACGAGAAGCAAATAATTTTGGTTATATTGGTTCAAATATTTTAAACAGCGGATTTCATTTTGACTTGTTTTTACATACTGGAGCCGGTCGTTATATTTGCGGGGAAGAAACAGCATTAATTAATTCATTAGAGGGTCGAAGAGCTAATCCTAGATTTAAACCGCCATTTCCTGCTACTTTTGGGTTATGGGGAAAGCCTACTTGTGTTAATAATGTTGAAACTTTATCAAATATTCCGTCTATTATATTAAATGGTACTGATTGGTATAAAAGATTATCTCAGAGTTCTGATACTGGTACTAAGTTAATGGGTTTTTCAGGGAAAGTGAATAACCCGGGTTTATGGGAGCTACCATTTGGTATCACTGCGCGTGAAATTTTAGAAGATTATGCGCTTGGTATGAAGTCAGGTTTATCTTTAAAAGCATGGCAACCAGGAGGGGCTGGTACAGATTTTCTAACTCCAGAACATTTAGATTTATCTATGAATTTTGATACTCTTTTAAAAGCTGGAAGTCGTTTAGGAACGGCTCTTTCCATGGCAATAGATAATCAAACAAATATGGTTTCACTTGTCTATAATATAGAAAAATTTTTTGCTCGGGAATCATGTGGTTTATGTACGCCTTGTAGAGAAGGATTACCTTGGATCGTAAAAATATTACATAGTTTAAAAAATAAAAAAGGACAAAATAATGATATCAGAGATTTAGAAAATTTATGCATTTCTTTAGGTCCAGGAAAAACATTTTGTGCTCACGCACCGGGAGCAATTGAGCCGTTACAAAGTGCTATGAAATATTTTCGATCAGAATTTGAAAATGGAATAAATATAGAAACAAAAGATTTAAATGAAAATATTATTGGGATTCAATCTAATAAGTTTTAATTTAAACGTTTAATTTAAAATATAAATTTATTTTTAAAAGCTTTGGAATTTTCTATGATGTTTAAAATTTATATAAATAAAAAAAAATATTATGTAAGAAAGTCTAACAACTTATTACAGGCATGTCTATCAGTTGGATTAGATCTTCCTTATTTCTGTTGGCATCCTGAATTAGGAAGTGTTGGAACTTGTCGGCAATGTGCTGTAACAAAGCATAGTTCTTCTTCAGATTTAAAAGGGCGGTTAATTATCTCTTGCATGACCCCTGTAATAGATGGAGATATTATTTCGACTCATGATAATATATCAGAAAAGTTTAGAACAAGTATAGTTGAATTGCTTTTAACAAATCATCCTCATGATTGTCCTGTCTGCGAAGAAGGTGGTAATTGTCATTTACAAGATATGACAGTTATGAATAAACATCATATACGAAATTATCGATTTTCGAAAAGAACTCATAAAAATCAATATTTAGGTTCTTTTATTAAACACGAAATGAATCGTTGTATTGGATGTTATCGTTGTGTTCGATATTATAAAGATTATGCGGATGGTAGTGATTTAAATGTTTATGGTGCTAATAATAATATTTATTTTGGTCGTATAGAAGATGGAGTTTTGGAAAATGAACATTCAGGTAATTTAATTGAAGTATGTCCTACTGGAGTTTTTACTGATAAGACCCATTCAAAGCAGTATAATCGAAAATGGGATATGCAATATGCTCCTAGTATATGTCAAAGCTGTAGTATTGGTTGTAATATCAGTATAGGTGAAAGATATGGTGAAGTACGTCGTATAGAAAATAGATATCATGAAAATATTAACCATTATTTTCTTTGTGATTTAGGACGATTTGGGTATTCACATCATTCTTTAAAAAATCGACCTAAAAATCCTTCTAATATGATTAATGGGCAGCCAAATATATTAAGTTTTAATGAAGCAATCAAAGAAGGAGTAGATTTTTTAAAGAAACATAAAAATATCATTGGCGTTGGTTCTACTCGAAGTAGTATAGAGAATAATTTTGCATTACAAGAATTAGTTGGAGAAAAAAATTTTTCTCATGGAATGTGTATTAAAGAATATTCTTGTTTAAAGTTAATTTTAAGTGTTTTGAAAAATAATAATTTATATATACCATCTTTAAAAGAGATTGAAAGTTATGATGTTATATTGGTTCTTGGTGAAGATCTAACACAAACTTCTCCTCGTGCTTCACTAGCAGTTCGACAAGCTATTAAAAATAAAGCTAAAGATATAGCTGAGATAAATGGTATACCTAGATGGAACGCCGCTGTTATATCTAATATTTCAGAAAATTATAAAAATTCTTTATATATCACTCATACACATGAAACTAAATTAGATGATATTGCTGATTGGTGTTATTTTGGATCAGTTGATAATCAATCAAAATTTGGTTCTGCTATTGCAAGTAATTTAGATACTTCACTGCCAATAATTAAAGATTTAAGTCCTTTATTACTGAAAAAAGCTTCTTTTATATCAAAAAAATTATTGAATGCAAAAAAAGCACTCATTATTTCTGGTACAAGCTCATTTAATAAATCTCTTATAAAAACTGCTATTAATATAGCGATATCTATTAAGAAAAAAGAAAAAAATCATGTTGCTCTGTCTTTCTTCACAACATCTTCAAATACTTTAGGGTTGGGATTGATTGGTGGTATATCTATAGAAGAAGTATTAGATCGATTACAAAAGAAAGAAGCAGATGCTGTAATATTTATGGAGTATGATGTATCTCGATATTTATCTAAGTATGATTATGAAATTTTTTTTAAGAATAAAAAAAATATTTGTACTATAGATCACCAATATACTAAAACTTATAAAAATTCTAAACTTAATTTACCTTGTGTCAATTTTCCGGAAAGCTCTGGTACAATAATTAACTTTGAAGGAAGAGCGCAACGTTTTTTTCAAGTTTATGATCCCATGTTTTTTAATAAAAAAAATTGTTTGTATGAAAGTTGGAAATGGTTGCATTTCATTCAATGTAAATTTTTGAATAAAAATATATCTTGGTTTAATATAGATGATGTAATTGATTCATATAGTAATAAGTATTCTATTTTGAAAAAAATTAAAATATCTTTACCTAGCGTGGATTTCAGAATAAATAATCAAAAAATTGCTCGATCTCCAAATCGTTATAGTGGTCGGACAGCTTTAAAATCTCATATTAATATTCATGAGTCTTCTCAACCAAAAGATACCAATAGTATGTTTTCTTTTTCTATGGAAGGTTTTAATCAACCTAATAAATCTTTTTCATATATTCCTTTTGCTTGGTTTCCTGGTTGGAATTCTCCTCAAGCATGGAATAAATTTCAAGTAGAAGTGGGAAAAGAATTAATCTCTGGAGATTCAGGTATTCATTTGTTTAAAAATAATAAAAAAGTTGAAGATATTTATTTTCATATTAAAAATCATATTAATAAAAAATATTGGCATGTAATTCCATATTACCATATTTTTGGAAATGAAGAATTAACACAGTATTCGTCTATTATTCAAGAAAATATAATTACACCATATGTTTTAATAAGTGAAATAGATGCTGTAGAATTAAATTTAAGAAAAAATTCTCAAATAGAGTTTAATTGTTTAAACAAAAATTTTCGATTAAATATAAAATTATCTAAAAATTTATGTAGGAAACAAATTGGATTACCTATAGGAAGAAGAGGTTTTCCTATTGCTTTGGTTGGGAAAGAAATTACATTTATAAGAGAATTTATCAAATGAAATATTTTGGAATAGATCTATTAGAAATTTTTTTAGGATTTTTAAAAATAATATCATTTGTTATGTTAGTTGTGTTTTTTTCAGCAATGCTGAGTATTTTTGAGCGTCGACTGTTAGCATTTTTTCAAAATAGACATGGTCCTAATAGAGTTGGTTATTTTGGTAGTTTACAATTATGTGCAGACATGATTAAAATTTTATTTAAAGAAGATTGGGTGCCAAAATTTAGCAAAAAATTTATTTTTGTTTTGTCTCCAATTTTATCCTTTATTGCTTTACTATCTGTAATTCCAATTATCCCATTTATCCATAAAAATCCAATCATTAACTTAAATATAGGAATCTTATTTTTTTTAATGATGGCAGGTTTATCTGTGTATTCAATATTATTTGCCGGATGGTCTAGTAATAATAAATATGCTTTATTAGGTGCTATTAGAGCTTCTGCTCAAACTTTAAGTTATGAAGTTTTTTTAGGTTTGTCTATAATGGGTGTGGTTGCTCAATCAGGTTCGTTTGGCATAGTTGATATTGTAAATCATCAAGAAAAAATTTGGAATGTTATACCTCAGTTTTTTGGATTTTTATCTTTTTTAATAGCTGGATTAGCTGTTTGTCATAGACATCCTTTCGATCAACCTGAATCTGAACAAGAATTAGCTGATGGTTATCATATTGAATATTCTGGTATGAAGTTTGGACTGTTTTTCATTGGAGAATATATTTCAATTGTTACAGTTTCATCATTAATAACAGCAATGTTTTTTGGAGGTTCCCTTGGTTTTGGAAAGCCTAGTTTTTTTTGGTTTTTTTTAAAAATGATGTTTTTTATTGTTTTCTTTATTTTAATTAGAGCATCTCTTCCAAGACCTAGATATGATCAAATATTGTCTTTCGGATGGAAAATATGTTTACCTATGACATTGTTAAATTTACTTGTAACGGCTTTTTTTATATTGATATAAAATTTAATAAAAGAGATGTTATTTATGAACTTTAAAAAAATCATTGTTGGATTGTTTACTCAGATAAGAAGTATTTGGATAATTTTTATAAATATATTTTATAAATCTGAAACAAAATTGTATCCAGAGGAAAAAGTTTATTTACCTCCTAGATATCGTGGTCGTATAATATTAACAAAAAATGTAAGTGGCGAAGAGCGCTGCGTTGCATGTAATTTATGTGCAGCAGTGTGTCCAGTCGATTGTATTTCTTTGCAAAAATCTGAAAAAAAAGATGGTCGTTGGTATCCTAAATTTTTTAGAATTAATTTTTCTCGTTGTATTTTTTGTGGTTTATGCGAAGAAGCTTGTCCTACTGCAGCGATTCAGTTAACTTCAGATTTTGAATTGTCAGATTTTGAAAGGCATAATTTGGTTTATGAGAAAGAAGATTTATTAATTTCTGGACCTGGAAAATATCCTACTTATGATTTTTATCATTTTTCTGGTGTTCTTATTAGTGGCAAAAAAACAGGCGAATTAAATATAGAATCATCACCTGTTAATATTAAAACTTTACTACCATAAAAAAAGGAAATTATTAAATGAATTTCGTTTTTTATATATTTTCTTGTATAGCTATTATTTCGACTTTTTTAATAATTACTCAAAAAAATGCAATTTATTCTTTACTATATTTAATTATTTCTATTTTATCAATATCTGGTGTTTTTTTTTCAATTGGCGCTTTTTTTGCTGGTGCTCTAGAGGTCATTATATATGCAGGAGCAATTATAGTTTTATTTGTTTTTGTTATTATGACTTTAAATTTGGGGGATAAAGACGATAGAAAAGAAAAAAAATATTTGCGCCCTATATTCTGGGTTATGCCAAGTGTTTTAACATTAATTTTGTTTTTATCAATGACATATGTTATTTTTTTTATGAAAGAAAAAAATATCGATTTTTTCATAATAAACACTAAAATTATAGGTATGAGTTTATTTGGTCCTTATTTATTGTTAGTCGAGCTTGCCTCTTTTCTTTTATTATCTGCTTTAGTTGTAGTTTTTCATATTGGTAGCGAAAAAAAGTTAAATCAAAAAAAATAATCATAATTTCTTAATTTTATAAGGAGAACGATTGATGATTTCTTTGTTTCATGGTTTATTTTTGTCATTAATATTATTTATATTAGGTTTAACATCTCTTATAGTACGTCGAAATGTTTTATTTATATTAATTAGTTTAGAAATAATGATGAATGCCGCTGCGTTAGCATTAGTTATAGTTAGCACATATTGGAAACAACCAGATTGTTATATCATGTATATACTTGCTATTACTTTAGCTGCAGCTGAAGCTAGTATAGCATTAGCTTTATTATTACAATTATATAGAAGTAAGAAAACATTAAACGTGAATGTATTAAGTGAGATGAGTGGATGAATATTATTTTTTTGATAATTTTGTTTCCATTGATTGGTTTTTTTATTTTATCTTTTTCAAAAGGAACATTTTTTAAAGAAAACATATCTCGTATAAGTGTATTTTCAATATTTTTTTCTTTTCTTATTACCTCTTTTTACGGCATCATGTTTATTAATCATACTTGTCAAGTTTGGACTCAAAAATTATGGTGTTGGATAGCTATTGATACATTGAGAATAGATTGTAATTTAATTTTAGATGGATTAGCTCTTAGTATGTTAGTAGTAATTACAGGAATTGGTTTATTAATACATATTTTTTCTATTTGGTATATGAAAAACAAAGAGGGGTACTCGCGCTTTTTTGCGTATACTAATTTATTTATAGCAAGCATGTCCTTATTAGTATTAG
The DNA here is from genome assembly GCF_039388985.1 of Buchnera aphidicola (Aphis aurantii). NCBI lineage: Bacteria > Pseudomonadati > Pseudomonadota > Gammaproteobacteria > Enterobacterales > Erwiniaceae > Buchnera > Buchnera aphidicola. The sequence continues at coordinate 172,074 of NZ_CP135021.1, forward strand.
CAGATAATTTTATATTTATGTATATCGGATGGGAAGGTGTAAGTATTTGTTCTTATTTATTGATTGGTTTTTATTATAATAAAATTCATAATAATCGATCTTCTTTAAAAGCTTTTGTTGTAACACGTATTTCAGATATATTTTTAATAATTGCAATTTTTTTAATATATCAAACATATGGAACATTGAATTTTCAAAAAATTCATTATTTATCACATTTTTTTTCTATCAATAGTTTAAATATAAATTTTATTGCATTTTTTTTATTAATTGGCGTCCTTGGTAAATCAGCGCAATTTCCACTTCAAACTTGGTTGTCAGATGCTATGGTTGGTCCTACTCCTGTTTCAGCGTTAATTCATGCTGCAACTATGGTAACAGTAGGTGTTTATTTGATAGCTAGAACACATTTTTTATTTTTATTAGCTCCCAATATACTATACTTAATCAGTTTGATTGGTATTTTAACAATATTAATTTCTAGTTTTTCAGCATTAGTTCAGAAAGATATCAAACGTATTCTTGCATATTCGACTATGAGTCAAATAGGATATATGTTTTTATCATTGGGTATTCAAGCATGGTCCGCTGCTATTACACATTTAATTACACATGCTATTTTTAAAGCGTTATTATTTTTATCTGCTGGCTCTTTAATAATTTCTTGCAAAAATGAAAAAAATATATTTAAAATGTCTAAAATTAATATAAAATGTCCTATTTTATATATTAGCTTTATTTGTGGTGGGGCATCTTTAATTTCATTTCCGTTAGTAACAGCAGGTTTTTATAGTAAAGGTAATATTTTATTTAGCGTTTTAAATAGTGGGCATATTTGTTTACTTTTACTTGGTTTATTTGGATCATTATTAACATCTATTTATACATTTAGAATGATTTTTGTTGTGTTTCGTAAGTTCAGTTTTTCTAATTGTTTATATGAAAAAGCAATAACACATAATTTGCCATTATTAATTTTACTAGTTTTTTCTAGTATATTTGGTATTTATATTATACCTTCATTGTCTTTTGTCTTTCCTACATTTAAATATTCTATCAATGAAAAATTTTTGTTTGAATTTATATCTAGTTTAATATCTTTATTTGGAGTGTGGATTGCATATTATTTATGGATTAAAAATACAGATTTTATTAATAAAATATTGAAATTAAAAATTTTTCAATTTATATATAACTTTTTATTAAATGGATGGTATTTTGATTCACTATATAATTTATTTTTTGTGCATCCATATTTATTTATTTCTAATATTTTATTTTCTGATCCATTTAATAAAATTAATGTTTTTTTTGTTAATACCATTCAAAAGATTAATATTACTTTATTAAGAACTGTTAATGGACATGTAAAATGGTATATAGCATCAATGGTATTAGGTGTTAATTTGATTTTTATGTTCATTTTATTTTTGTGTAAAATATAATTTATTAATATTTACAAGTTGTAATTAAATAGTTTTTATAAATCATAGGAATATATATCTGATGTTGCTTTCTTTATTAGTTATCATTCCATTTTTTAGTGGTATTTTTTCTTTTTTATCTGTTAAATTAAAGAAATGTATTCCTCGTTATATTTCAATAATAGGTATATTTTTAACATTATTAGTTACTATTAAAATATGGTTTTCTGGAAATTTTTGTATATCTCAAGTCAATCATTATCCTCATTGGAATTATCAATGTATATTACATTGGATGCCTAGATTTGGAATTGATTTTCATTTAGCTATTGATAGTTTTTCCATTATCATGCTGTTTTTAACTTTCTTTTTAGGTATTATTTCTATTTTATGTGCATGGAATGAAATCAAAGAAAATGAAGGATTTTTTTATTTTAATTTGATGCTAGTGTTAACTGGGGTGATAGGGGTTTTTATTGCTGTTGATTTGTTTTTGTTTTTCTTTTTTTGGGAAATTATATTAGTTCCTATGTATTTTTTAATTGCACTATGGGGAAACAACAAACACAATAAAACTAGTGCTATACATGCTGCTAATAAATTTTTTATATATTCTCAAATATCCGGTTTGATAATGTTAATATCAATTTTATTATTAGTTTTTAGTTATTACCAAAATACTCATATTTTAACATTTAATTATGATTTATTACTTTTTAATATCCTTGACCCAAGGACAGAATATATTATTATGTTAGGTTTTTTTGTTTCTTTTCTTATAAAAATGCCTATTATTCCGTTTCATGGATGGTTATCAGATTTCCATGCTCAATCCTCGTATTGTGGGTCGATAGATATTATTGGTGCTTTATTTAAAATTGCTCCTTATGCGCTTTTTCGGTATAATATGACACTTTTTCCAAATGTAATACAACAAATTTCTCCAATTGCAATGTTTTTAGGTTTATTTAGTATTTTTTATGGCGCTTTATTAGCTTTTTCCCAAACAAATATTAAACGTTTAATTGCTTATGCTTCTATTTCTCATATGGGATTAATTTTAATTGCTATTTATAGCGATAATAAAGTTGCTTTTCATGGATTAGTAATTCAAATAATATCTAATAGTTTATCTACTGCTGCTTTATGCATTTTATCAGGTCAAATTTATAAGTACTTTAAAACGCAAAATATTCTTAAAATGGGAGGTTTGTGGTCCAATATTTATTGGATTCCTGCTTTTTCTTTATTTTTTGCTTTGGCAAATGCAGGAGTTCCTGGGACAGGAAATTTTATTGGTGAATTTTTAATTTTATTTGGAATATTTCAAACATACCCGATTGTTTCGATTATAGCAACAATTAGTATTATTTTTTCTTCTATTTATTCTTTGTATATGATTCAGAGAATTTATTATGGTCCTTCTAGAAGAGATAATGTAATATTATCTCCAAATATTAAAGAATTTTTAATATCAATAATATTAATTTTTTCATTAGTTTTCTTAGGTTTAATGCCTCAAAAAATATTAAATTTTTCACAAGATACTATATCTTCTATATATCATTTTAAAAAAAAATTTGTTAATTCTATTTCAAAATAAAGGTCATAATAAATAATGATAACAAATTTACGAGAATTAACCGCTTTGTCACCTTTTTTAATTTTAATAGCAAGTGTAGTGATAGTTATCTTATCTATTTCTCATAATCGTAATCATTTTTTGATTGCTATGTTAAGTACATTTGCTTTAATTGCAACATTTTTTTCGTTATATTTGCTAATTTCAATTGTTCCGATAAATATTGCTAATTTGTTTTACGTTACTAAATATTCTATATTATATATTAGTATTATTTTAATTTCTGGTATTTCTTCTTGTGTTTTTTCATACGAATGGTTGTCAAGATATGAATTTAATAAAGAAGAATTTTATTTGCTTCTTTTATTATCAACGATAGGTGCAATGTGTTTGACTATTTCTAGTCATATGTCATCAATATTTATTAGTATTGAATTAATGTCGTTACCAATGTTTGGTTTAATTGCTTATTCAAATTATGTAGATTATACTTTAGAAGCATCTTTTAAATATCTTATTTTATCTGCTATATCTTCTGTATTTTTATTACTTGGTATTGCTTGGATATACGCTATTTCTGGAAACCTTAGTGTTGCATATATAAATCATATTTTTTTATTTGTTTCTAATAATGAAAAATTAGTTTTACTATTTGGTATGATTATGGTATTAGTTTCTTTTTTGTTTAAATTATCATTAGTTCCATTTCATTTATGGACATCTGATATTTATCAGGGAACACCATCTTCAATTCTATCATTTTTTTCTGTTTCTGGAAAGGTAGCTCTTTTTAGTGTGTTATTGCATATATTTTCGTATAATTCTCTTATTAGTAACCAAGCATTATATTTAATTTTATCATTAATCAGTATTTTTTCGATATTATTTGGAAATTTCATGGCTATTTTCCAAAATAACATTAAAAGATTTTTCGGATATTCATCAATATCACAATTAGGTTATTTATTATCAATATTGATTATGTTAAAAAATAATTATGCTTTTTCTTTAGAAACAGTAGTAATTTATCTTTTGAATTATTTATTTATTAATATAGCATATTTCGGTGTGATTCAATTGCTTTCGAATTCTTCTAATGATATAGATTCAATTAGTTTTTATAAAGGTTTGTTTTGGTCTAAACCTATTTTAAGTGGAGTGTTGACGATTGTTCTTCTTTCTTTAGCTGGACTTCCAATAACTTTAGGTTTTATTGGAAAATTTTATATTTTATCTATGATAATACAAAATAATTTGTGGTTAATGAGTGTGAGTTTTATATTTGGAACTATATTAGGTTTATATGGGTATTTTAGATTAATTATTAATTTATATTTAAAACCAGCAAAACAATCATTGAATTATAAAAAATTTGCATCAAATATTTATAGTAATATTTTTTCTGAAATTTTAATATTACTTTCTGGGTTTATGTTGTTAGTTTTTGGATTATTTCCAAATCCGCTAATATATTTAATAAATTTTACTAAGTAGTTTATCGTTCGTTACTAATTAGAAAACAATTTTATGTTATCTGATTAATTTAAAAAATTAATAATTTTTTAATAGTCTTAAAATAATCTTTATTAAATAAGAAAAAATTTAATCTATATCTTAACTATTACTATTATTTTGAGGTTTTTAAAATTATAATGAAATTTATTATTGAAAAACATAATTTTAAAAATAAAATAAAACCATTTTTTTATTTTTATCGTTGGTTTTTTATTTATTTTTTTGTTTTTTTATTATTTATTTCTATATTTTGGTGTATTTTATACAAAATTAGCGGAATTCATATTGCTAATAAAAACGTTATTTGTTTTTTAACTAGTTATTTATTAGAAATTATATTATCAGTAGATAATATTTTTGTTTGGTTTTTAATTTTTAAATCACTTGAAATACCAAATGTTTATCAAAAAAAAGTTTTATTTTATGGGCTTATTGGAGCTTTAATATTACGTTTTTTATTGTCTTTTTTTGGTTATTTTGTATTTTTAAAATGGCATTGGATATTATATTTTTTTGGGGTATTGTTTATATTTATTAGTTTAAAAATATTTTTTTGCTCTAGTAATCCAAAAAACGAAGAAAAAAATATAGGTTTATCTTGGATTTATAAAACATTTAGAATAACTAATAATAGTTCTTGTAAAAATTTTTTTTTAAAAATAAACAATAAAATATTTTGCACTCCTTTGTTCATATCGTTAGTTCTTATAGAATTAAGTGATCTTATTTTTTCAGCAGATAGTATTCCTGCTGTTTTTTCTATTACTCATGATTTATTCATTATTTTATCATCTAACATTTTTTCAGTGTTAGGTTTAAGATCTATGTATTTTTTTATATCACCAATAATAAATAAATTTCCTATGATAGAATATGCTCTGTCAATTATTTTAATGTTTATAGGATTTAAAATATTATTTGAAAAATTTATAATAATTTCAAATTTTTTTACTTTTAGTATTATATTAATTATTTTAGTCGCTACATTTATTATAAATGTTTTTTTTATTAAAAAAAAATAGTATTGCAATAGTGATTTTTACTTGATATTTTATAACATTTTGATAATTATATAAATTTTTAAATGAGCTAAAGATATGTATAAAAAAAATTTTTCTTTTTCTATGTGGATTAAATATTTAGAGCGATTTAAAAAAAAAAATAAAACAAATTTAACAGAAATTAAAAATATTGCAAAAAAATTAAATTTATTAAATTTTAAGTCTTTTTTTTTTACTATAGGAGGGACAAACGGAAAAGGAACAACATGTGCTATGTTAGAAAGATTATTATTAGATTCTGGTTACCAAGTTGGTTTATATACTTCTCCGCATCTTTTTGATTTCGTAGAGCGCGTAAAAATTAATGGAATATATTTAACTGAAATGCAATATGTTTCTGCTTTTCTTAATATAGATTCTATAACATTGAATTATTCTTTAAGTTATTTTGAATTTGTTACTCTTTCAGCTTTGTTTTTGTTTAAACAATATTCACTGGATGTCATAATATTAGAAGTTGGTTTAGGGGGAAGGTTAGATGCGACAAATATTATAGATTCAGATGTGTCTATAATTACAAATATCGGTATTGATCATACTTCAATTTTGGGCTCAAATAGATTGAGTATAGCTCGTGAAAAAGCAGGTATTTTTAGAGAAAATAAAATAGCTGTTATTGGCGATAAAGATATTCCAAATTCTATATATGAAATAGCAAATAAAACTAAAACAATATTAAAAATAATTAATAAAGATTGGAGTTGGAAAAAAGATAGTTATACTTGGAGTTTCATACATTCTGCAATAAAGTTATATAATCTACCGATACCTAAAATACCATTATCAAACGCCGCCATTGCTTTATCAGCATTATTTTATTCTAACCTTAAAATTAATACAAAAATTTTAAAAAGTTCAATATCCAAAGTGAAATTAGATGGTAGATTTCAAATTCTTTCTTATTTTCCTTATATTATTCTTGATGTTGCTCATAATTCTCATGCTTCTTTATATCTTTCTAAAAAAATTAATGAAATAGATATACAAGGAAATATATATTCAATATTTGGTGTATTGAAAGATAAAGATATTTCATCAATTATTGCGCCATTAAAAGAAAAAGTCGATTATTGGTATAGCGCGATTTTACCTACAGATCGTAGTGCGAGTATACATCAGTTAGAAAATCATTTACCTATTCAGAATACGTTTTTTTTTAATAATGTTGATGATGCTTGGAATCATTTAAGAAAAATACTTACTAAAAATGATATGGTATTAGTTTTTGGTTCTTTTATGACTGTTTCAGAATTTATTTCGATAAAAAATAAAGAAATTGAATAACATAATAGAAAAAATATTATTTTTTAGGAAAAATATGATTTTAATAGATTCTTGTATTTTTATTATTATTCTCTTTTCTACTGTATTAGGAATGTTTAAAGGTTTTTTCAAGGAATTAATATCAACTATATTTTGGTTTTTTTTTATTTATTTTTTTATTCATTATAAATATTTTAGTTTTTTTTATTCTGATATTTTTTTACAAAATAAAAATTATTTAATAATTTTAATCATTATTATTTTTTTTTTCATAATTAAAATTTTATTAAATTTTATTTTTAATAAAATTATTAAACAATTTAAATTATTATATATTAATATTATTTTTGGAGGTGTTTTTGGTTTTGCTCGTGGAATAATATTAGTATTTTTTATTTTATTTGCAATTAGTAAATATAATAATAGTATTTGTTTAGATTTATTAGAAAAATCTTTTTTCATTCATTTATTTTTTAATATTTTTAATAATAATTTTAAATATTTTTCTGAAGACTAAGCACATTACTTTTCAAGTTATAGTGTGCTTAGGATTGATTTGTTAATGTTCAAACATTGCAGAAATAGATTCTTCATTGCTGATTCGTCTTATAGCTTCCGCTAGCATTCCAGCTAATGTAAGAGTACGTACGTTTGGTAGTAATCTGATGTTTTCTGGCAATGGGATTGTATCGCATACAACAACTTCATCAATAACGGAATTTTTTAAATTTTCTGATGCTTTGCCTGAAAAAATAGGATGTGTAGCATATGCAAAAACTCTTTTAGCCCCTCTTTCTTTTAGTGCTTCAGCAGCTTTACAAAGAGTCCCTCCAGTATCTATCATATCGTCTACTAAAATACAATCTCGATTTGCGACATCTCCAATAATGTTCATTACTTGAGAAATATTAGGATGAGGTCTTCTTTTATCTATAATTGCCATATCAGTATCATAAAGAAGTTTTGCGATTGCCCTCGCTCTCACAACTCCACCAATATCGGGTGATACAACAATAGGGTTTTTTAGCTCTCTTTGTAACATATCTTCTAAAAGAATTAAACTACCGAATACATTATCTACAGGTACATCAAAAAAACCTTGAATTTGTTCGGCATGCAGATCTACTGTTAATACACGATCTACTCCAATACTAGATAAAAAATCAGCGACAACTTTGGCTGTAATTGGAACTCGTGCAGATCTTACACGTCGGTCTTGACGTGAATACCCAAAATATGGAATCACTGCAGTGATTCTACCAGCCGAAGCTCTTCTAAAAGCATCTATCATTACAACGAGCTCCATAATATTATCATTAGTCGGAAAACAAGTAGATTGAATTATAAATACATCACTTCCTCTAACGTTTTCATTAATTTGAACACTAATTTCACCGTCGCTAAATCGACCTACGGATGCGTTTCCTAAATTTATATAAAGTCGATGGGCAATAAATTTTGCTAGTTTTGGAATAGAATTTCCAGCAAATAATTTCATATCTGACATAAAAAACCTTGTTTTTTATTTTTTAATATTGATTTTTAATTGAAAATATGATTATTTTTTTCATAAAAAATATGATGTAACGGAGAAGTATTAACACTTTTCGCAATAAATCCTTGCATATTCTTGGGAAGTAAAGAAAATATTTTTTGAGCGGATAGTTTATCATTAAATTCAGCAAAAACACAGGATCCTGTTCCTGTCATTCTAGTAGGTGCATAAGGAGATAAGATAGAAAGCAATTTTTTTATTTTTTTAAATTTATTACTAACTATATTTTCGAAGTCATTTTTAAATGGAGATTTTAATAAGAATTGTATTGATTTTTTTTGATTTGAACTATTAAGGAGAAAGCTAGAAAATATGTTTTTTGTTAAAATGTGAATTTCAGGATACACTACTAGGTACCATTTTTCTTTTCTTTGAATGGGATGTAATATTTCCCCTATTCCCTCAACAATAGATGTTTTACCTATAACAAACGCTGGAATGTCTGATCCTATTTCAAGACCAAATTCAGCCAATTCTTGTAATGTAAATTTTGTTTTCCATAATTTATTTAATACAATTAATACTGTAGCAGCATTAGATGATCCTCCTCCTAACCCACTTCCTATAGGTATTTTTTTATTTAAAAATATTTTCGCCCCAAGAGTAATACAATTTGTTTTTTTATAATTTAATGCTTTCGATTTTAATAAATTTGCTGCTTTAATAATAATATTTTCTGAATTTAAAAAAAGTTTTTTTTCAAAAAATAATTCAATGTTTCCAGTGTTATTTGGGATGATTTTTAATGTATCACCGTAATTAAGAAATTGAAATAAACTTTGTATATAATGGTATCCATCTGAACGAATACCTGTAACATATAAAAATAAATTAATTTTTGCAGGGGAAGGCCATGTATATATCATTTTTTTGTTTATTTTTAAAAAATTGTTTTTATGTTAATATTTATTAAAATTATACTGAAAATTATTAAAAATGATATAATCATTTTAATTGAAAGATTTTAATTTTTTATTTTTTAGAAAATATTATTTTAGAAAAACATCTTCATATTGTTTGAATTATTTTGTTAAATTATTAAAAGGTAATATTAATGAATTCCTCTATTATTGATAAATTAAAATCTTTGAAATACCGGCATCAAGAAATTGAAGTGTTACTTGCTCAAAAAGATATTATATCAAATCAAAATAAGTTAAGAAATTTATCCAAAGAATATTTGAAAATTTCTGAAATTGTTAAATATTTTATTGAATGGGAAAAAATAAAAAAAGATATAAAAAATATTTTTTCTTTGTTTAATGATGTGGAAATATATAACATAGCTAAAGAAGAGTATTTTATACTTAAAAAACAAAAAAAAAAAATAGAAAAAAAAATTAAAATATTGTTATTACCGGAAGATCCGAATGATCAGCATAGTTGCTTAATTGAAATTCGAGCGGCTACAGGAGGGGATGAATCGTCTCTTTTTGCAGGTCAATTGTTTAGAATGTATGTAAAATATGCTGAAAGTTATATGTGGAAAACAGAAATAATGAGTTCTAGTGAAAATGAAAAAGGAGGGTTTAAAGAAATAATAATGAAAATTACTGGGAAAGGCGCTTCTGGTCGATTAAAATTTGAATCAGGAGGACATCGTGTTCAACGAGTTCCAGAAACCGAATCACAAGGTAGAATTCACACTTCTACTTGTACCGTGGCTATGATGCCAGTTCTTCCTAAAACAGAAAAAGAAGAAATCAACTTATCTGATTTAAAAATTGATACATTTCGATCTTCTGGCGCTGGTGGTCAACATGTTAATACTACCGATTCTGCAATTAGAATTACCCATTTACCTACAGGTAATGTAGTAGAATGTCAAGATGAACGATCACAACATAAAAACAAAGCAAAAGCTTTATCTATTTTATCTGCTCGTTTATATACTCAAAAATTATTAAAAAATCAGCAAGATAACTCTTCTATGAGACGAACTCTTTTAGGCAGTGGTGGAAGATCTGATAGAAATCGAACATATAATTTCCCTCAAAATAGAATTACAGATCATAGAATTAATTTAACTATATATAAATTAGATGAAGTATTAGAAGGAAAATTAGATTTTCTCATTAAACCAATTATTCAAGAATATCAAGCAGATATGCTCTCTTCTTTATCTAAGTTAAAATAATGAAAATATATGAATGGTTGGAGAAAACAATTAAAATTTTTTCTCATTTTGATAGTCCTAAATATGAAGCTGAAATATTATTAAGTCATGTATTAAAGTGTTCAAGATCTTGGATGATTGCTTTTGATCAAGTAGAAATAAATAAATTAAATCAAAAAACACTAAAAGATCTTGTTGATCGAAGATCGAAAGGTGAACCTATGGCTTATGTATTAGGTAAAAAAGACTTTTGGTCTTTATCATTGCATGTATCTCAAGACACCTTGATTCCGAGACCTGATACAGAAATTTTAGTTGAAAAAGTACTATCTCAAGTTAATAAAAATCATAAATATATTCTTGATTTAGGAACGGGATGTGGAGCAATAGGATTAGCACTTGCCAGTGTTTGTTCAAATTTTCATATTACGGCTGTTGACAATTCAGATAAAGCTATTAAAATAGCTAAAGCAAATGCAATAGAATTAAATTTAAATAATATTATCTTTTATTATAGTGATTGGTTTTCACATATAAATAGAAAATTTCATATTATAGTAAGTAACCCTCCATATATTAGCTTAAAAGAAATGCAATTTTTTAAAAAAAATCTTATTTTTGAACCAATTAATGCATTAGTATCAAAAAATAACGGATTAAAAGATATTGAACTCATTATAAAAGAAGCAAAAAATTATTTATTTTATAAAGGATGGCTTTTTATTGAACATGGGTGGAAACAAAAATCGTCAGTTCAGTTTTTATTTGAAAAATATAATTTTTTTAATATAAAATCTTATAAAGATTATGGAGGTAATGATCGTGTAACTATTGGTCAAAAAAAATAATATTTTTTCAATGTTTTAACTTAAAAATAAAAGTTTTATATTTTGTGAAATATAATTCAACATTATTTTAAAAATAAACTTTAATTTCTTAATTACTTAAAAGTTAATATAATAACTATGAAATCTTTTTCAAAAAATAATTTATCTCAATTGTCGATTTTTGATGCTATTATATCGATATCTCAGTTCATTCGAGAAGATTTTCCTATAGATTCTGTAGTCTTGGATATTTGTAATAAAATCAAAGAAGCAAAATATTATATTTCGTCTGAAATTGAATCAAGTCAAAAATTAAAAAAATTAATAAATTTATTTTATAAAAACTGGAATTTCGGCGGAGCAAGTGGGGTTTATAAACTTTCAGATGTATTATGGATTGATAATGTTTTAAAAACTAGACAAGGTACTGCAGTGTCTTTGGGTATTCTTTTTTTACATATTGCAAAAGAATTAAAATTACCATTATATCCTGTAGCATTTCCTACACAATTAATATTAAGATCTGATTGGTCAGATAAAAAAAAGTGGTTAATTAATCCGTTTAACGGGGATATATTAGATAATCATACGTTAGAAGTTTGGTTAAAAGGAAATATTAGTCCTACAGCAGAATTATATGAAAATGATTTATACCAAGCTGAACCTATTACTGTAATTCGAAAGATGTTAAATACTTTAAAATCTTCTTTAATGGAGGAAAAAAATATGGAATTGGCCTTAAATGTAAATAATGTTCTTTTACAAATTAATCCTAATGATCCATACGAAATTCGTGATAGAGGTTTGATTTATGCACATTTAGACTGTAATCATGTTGCTTTAACAGATTTACTTTATTTTGTTGAAAATTGCCCAGAAGATCCTATTAGTGAAATAATTAAAGTTCAAATTCATTCAATTGAACAAAAAAAAATAATATTACATTAACAAATATTATCCAAGATTAATTATATCTCTTTTATGTTTTGAATTGAAAAAAAGTTTTTCAATGATATTTTTATCTGATTTTTTGATTTTTTTTCCTTCTAAATAGGAATCAATTATATTATATTTAACACCTAAAACATGCTCATCTGGTTGTTGTGGATGATTATCTTCAAGATCTGCTGTTGGTTTTTTTAAGTATAGATTTTTAGGGCAATGGAGTTCTTTTAATAATAATCGACCTTGTCGCTTGTTTAATTGAGCGATTAAATTTATATCTATTCCATGATCCCCATATTTAGTAAAAAATCCTGTTGCAATTTCTGCTGCGTTTCCCGTTCCGATTACTACACCATTCATCATTGCGGCAACACTATATTGAACTTTCATTCTTTCTCTTGCTTTTTCATTTCCTTTTACATAATCTGAAATGTTAATGCCTGCCATGTTTAATGATGATTCGCTACTTAAGACAGATTGTTTAATATTAATAGTTAAAACTTTGTCTGGATTTATGAATTGAATAGCTTCTTTACAATCTTTTTCATCTTTCTGAATTCCGTACGGAAGCCTTAATGCAATAAATTGATAAAATTTATTTTTTTGTTGTTTTCGTAATTGATCGACTGTTATTTGGCATAATTTTCCTGTTAATGTTGAGTCTTGACCTCCACTAATCGCTACAATTAAAGATTTTAAATGTATATTTTTAAGTAAGTATTTTTTTAAATTCATAATACGATTTGCAATTTCTATTGTTGGTATAATTTTTGGTTTTGTATTTAATAATTTAATAATTTTTTTTTGTAATATCATATTTTATTTGACTTTCAATTAATAAAAATATTTATTTTGTTTAGATGATCTTTTTTTACTAAGTTAATTATTATATATTAAATATATATAACTTTTTAAAATATTTAAACAATTATTTTTTTAAATTTTAATATAACATCGGTAAAAAATATTGAATAATTTAATTTTTGTATTAAATTGTGGTAGCTCTTCTATAAAGTTTTCTATATTAAATCCAAAAAATAGAAAAAAATATTTATCTGGTGTAGTAGAGTGTTTATTTTTGAAGCAAACATTTATTACATGGAAATATTTAGGAATAAAACACACAAAAAATATAGGTGCTTATATATCTCATCAAGATGCGTTAATATTTATTTTTAATGAAGTTTTATCAAAAAAACAAGATTTATATAAAAATATTGTTGGTATAGGTCATAGAGTTGTTCATGGTGGAAAGAAAATAAATACATCCGTTTTAATCAATGATGAAATTATCAGTTTTATTGAACAAGCTATTCCATTTGCCCCATTACATAATCCTGCAAATTTAATAGGGATTAAAATGGTGATAGAAAAATTCCCTATTTTATCAAAAAAAAACGTTGCAGTTTTTGATACTTCTTTTTATCAAAAAATGCCAAAGACTTCGTTTTTATATGCTATTCCTTATATTTTTTACAAAAAACATCACATTCGACGTTATGGTGCTCATGGTATTAGTCATGATTATGTTTCGCATGAAGCATCGATTATGTTAAACCAAGATTTTAATTCATTAAATGTTATCACATGTCATTTAGGAAATGGATCTTCTGTTTCTGCAATTAGAAATGGAGTTTGTGTAGACACTTCCATGGGATTAACGCCTTTAGAAGGTTTGGTTATGGGAACTCGAAGTGGTGATATAGATCCTTCAGTTATTTTTTTTATGCATCAAAAAATTGGAATAAGTATTGATAAAATTAATGAAATATTAACCAAAGAATCTGGCTTGCTAGGATTAAGTGGTATTACCAGTGATTTTCGTTATCTTGAAAAAAATTATTTTATTGATAAAAGAGTCAAATTATCTGTAGATATTTTTTGCCATCGATTATCTAAATATATTGCTTCTTATATGTGTTTGATGGAAAATCGTTTGGATGGAGTAATATTTACTGGTGGAATTGGTGAAAATGTCTCATTAATTAGAAAGTTAACGTTATCTAAATTATATTTAATGGGTATTAAACTTGATATAGAACAAAACATTTTAATCATACATGGAAAGAGCGGGTTAATAACTTTGAATAATTCTATTCCAGTTTTAGTGATTCCAACTAATGAAGAGCTATTAATAGCAAAAGAAACGATTAAAATAGTGAGTTAAATCTTACTATTTTATACATTTTTTATATTTTAAAATAATAAGAATATTATGTCACGTATTATAATGTTAGTCCCTTTAAATGAAAATATTAATTTAACAACAATTACTTCAAGTTTAATATACTTGATTAGTAAAAGAAAAAAAAATATTTTTGGTAAATCTTGTTTTTATTTTTCTCTTATATCTAATTTAATGGATAAAACCAGATTGGTTATGAAAAAATATTTTTTTAAAAATATAATTTCTTTGGAAAATATAGATTTTTCAAAACAATATTTTAATTCTAAAAAATATCATATGCTTGTAAATCAAGTTATTGAACAATGTTATCATCAAAAAGATTCTGATGGATTAATTTTAATTCAAGGAATTAATAAGAATCAGCATGTATATGCTGATCAAATAAATTATGAAGTTTCTCAAAATATTAATGCTGAAGTAATATTTATCGAATATTTAAAAGCATGGTCTGTAGAAAATATTAATGAAAAAGAACATCAAATAAAAATATTTTTAAAATTTTATAAATATAAAAATATTGCAGGATTTATTTTTGATAATTTGAATTCTCCTTTTATACAAAAAAAATATAATTTTATAGAAAAATTAAATATATTATATAGTTATAAAAAAAATAAAAATATTTTAAAAATTGAAAAAGATATTTTTTTAAAAAGTATGTGTTTTCCCGTATTAACTTGTATTCCTTGGAATAAGAATTTATTCAGACCGTCTGTAATAGAAATTTGCAATTTTTTAAATGCAAATATTATTGATGTAAAAAATATAAAAAATTTTATTATTAAAAAAATAATAATATTTAATCAAAATAATAACAATATAAAAAATTGCAATTATTCTTTATTTTTAGTTTGTTTTAGTTATTTAGAAGTGTTTTTTTACGAGTTTTTTATTAAATCTAAGAAAAATAAAATTATAGGTATTATTTTAACAGGTATATCTAAATTTACAAAAAATATTTTATATTTTATTAAATGTTTAAAGAATAAAAATATTCCTATTTTATATATCAATACAGATATCATAACAACGTTGTCTAAATTACAAAAATTTAATTGTGATATTAATTATTATAACAAAACATATTTAAACAAAATATTCAAATATATTTCTAGTCATTTTCAAGATATTAATTTCAATACTTTTATAAATAAAACAATTAATAACAAAAAATATTCACCTAAAAAGTTTTGTTTTTATTTAAAAATATTATCTAAAAAAAATATAAAACGAATTATATTGCCGGAAGCCTATGAGCCTCGTATATTAAAGGCTGCTGAAATATCTAATGATTTAGGAATTGCAGAATGTATATTATTAGGTAATGAAAAAAAAATTTTTCAAATAGCTAGTGATAAAGGAATTAATCTAAGTAAAAATATTAAAATAATAGAACCTAATCTTATACGAGAAAATTATATTTCAAGATTGATAGAATTACGTAAACACAAAGGTATGACTGAATTTTCTGCAGTAAGCCAATTACAGGATAACACTGTTTTAGCGACGTTAATTTTAGAAGCTAATAAAGTTGATGGATTAGTATCTGGCTCAATAAACACAACAGCTAATACTATACGTCCAGCATTACAAATCATTAAAACTAATCCTGTTTATTCCTTAGTTTCTTCGATATTTTTTATGTTGTTTCCACAAGAAGTCTTGATTTATGGTGATTGTGCAATTAATGTAGATCCAACAGCAGAAGAATTAGCAGAAATTGCAATTCAATCTGCTAATTCAGCGAAAATTTTTGGAATAGAACCACGTATCGCAATGTTGTCCTATTCGAGCGGGCACTCTGGGATCGGATTTCAAGTGGAAAAAGTGAGAAATGCGACTGCTATTGTAAGATTAAAACAACCTAATTTAATTATCGAAGGTCCTATTCAATATGATGCGGCTATTTCTAGGCATATTTCTCAATTAAAACTTCCAAATTCATCAATATCAGGATCTGCAAATATTTTTATTTTTCCAGATTTAAATTCTGGAAATATTACGTATAAAGCAGTTCAACGCTCTATGGATCTAATTTGTATTGGACCTATGCTTCAAGGACTACGAAAACCAGTAAATGATTTATCAAGAGGCGCATCAATTGACGATATTGTTTACACTATTGCTTTGACAGCAATTCAATCATAACTAAGTTTAAATTATATTTGAATTATAATATTACCATTAGGTATACAGCAACATGGAAAAATTTCATTTTTTTTGAATAAAGCAGCTATAGGTTGGTTTATCGGGTAAGTCACATTACCTTCTATTATTTGTATGCGACAAGCACCGCAATATCCAGATTTACATTGATATGATATAGATATATTATTTTTTTTTAAAATAGATAATAATAAAATATTTCGTTTGTAAACAATTGTTTTCTTGTTTACTATTTTAATAGTAAAATAATTCATTTTATAGTTTAAATTTTTTAAATTCTTGATGAGATATTTGAGAATCAATTTGACCAACTAAATAAGAGCTAATTTCAGTTTCTTGAGGAGCATTTTGTATACAATCTGAGTTTAACCAAGAATCAATCCATGGAATAGGATTTGATTTTTTTTCGAAAGGCATTTTTAAACCGATTGCATCCATTCGGATATTAGTAATATATTCTATATATTGACAAAGGATATCTTTATTTAATCCTAACATTGAACCATCTTGAAATAAATATTCTGCCCATTTTTTTTCTTGCTCTGAAGCTGATATAAAAATTTGAGTTGCTTTTTCTTTGCATTCCTGAACAGTATCATGCATGTTTTCATTATTTTTTTTGCTATTTAAAAGATATAAGATATGTTGTGTACCAGTTAAATGTAACGCTTCGTCTCTTGCAATTAATCTTATAATTTTTGCGTTTCCTTCCATAATCTCTCTTTCTGCAAATGCAAATGAGCAAGCAAAACTAACGTAAAATCTGATGGCCTCTAACACATTCACGCTAATTAAACAAAGATATAATTTTTTCTTTAATAAGTTCAAATTAACATATATTTTTTCTTTATTAACTATATGTTCTCCTTCTCCTAATAAATGCCAATAACTAGTCATTTGAATTAATTCATCATAATAAATAGAAATATCTTGTGTCCTATCGTTAATATTTTTATTAGTAATAATATCATCAAAGATGATAGATGGATTATTTATAATATTTCTAATTATATGTGTATAAGAACGAGAGTGAATTGTTTCTGAAAATGACCATGTTTCAATCCATGTTTCTAATTCAGGAATAGATATAATGGGTAAAAAAGCAATATTCGGACTTCTTCCTTGAATTGAGTCAAGTAATGTTTGATATTTTAAATTACTAATAAAAATATGTTTTTCATGTGAAGGAAGATTTTGAAAATCTATTCGATCTTGTGATAAATCTATTTCTTCTGGTCTCCAAAAAAATGAAAGTTGTTTTTCAATTAATTTCTCAAAAACATTATATTTTTGTTGATCATATCTAGCTATATTTACAGATTGCCCAAAAAACATAGGTTCTATAAGTTGATTATTCTTTTTTTTTGAAAATGTTGTATAAGACACTTTTGTTATACCTAAAAATAAATTTTTATTTTATTATAATTTTTATATTATATAATACAAGCTCCACTTGCACAATTATCTTCTTTGTTTGTTTCAAATTGTTTAAAGTTATAATTGTCTTCAGCACCATCTCTTGTATTTTGATAGTATAAAGTTTTTATACCCAATTTATATGCTATCAGTAAATCATATAATAATTGTTTCATTGGTATTTTTTCATTTTTAAATCGTTTTGGATCATAATTAGTATTTGTCGAAATAGATTGATCAACAAATTTTTGCATAATAGCTACTAGTTCTAAATATCCAGTATTATTTGGCATATTCCATAGTAATTCATATTGTTCTTTGAGCTTTTTATAATCTGGAACTACTTGTTTTAACATACCATCTTTTGACGCTTTAATACTAACAAATCCTCTTGGTGGTTCAATTCCATTAGTTGCGTTAGAAATTTGAGAAGATGTTTCTGAAGGCATTAAAGCAGATAGAGTGGAGTTTCTTAAACCATATTTTTTAATTTTTTTCCGCAATGAGTTCCAATTTAAATTTAATGGTTCATCACATATTTTATCTACATCTTTTTTATATGTATCTATTGGTAATTTACCTAAGTAATAATTTGTTTCATAAAACAGCATGCATGATCCTTTTTCCTTGGCTAGCGCACAAGATGCTTTTAATAAATAATATTGTATTGCTTCAAAAGTTTTATGTGTTAAATTTTTTGCACTTCCATCTGAATAACGAACTTTGTTTTTAGCTAAATAATATGCAAAATTAATTACACCAATACCTAGTGAACGCCTCAAAATAGAAGAGTTTTTTGCTGACAATATTGGATAGTTTTGATACTCCAATATTTCATCTAATGCTCGAACAGATAATATGGATAATTCTTCAAGTTCTTCAAGATTTTGAATTACACCTAAATTTAAAGCTGATAATGTGCATAGAGCTACTTCTCCATTTTTATCACAAATATTATTTAATGGTTTGGTAGGCAATGTAATTTCTAAGCATAAATTAGATTGCTTTATTGGAGCCAATTTTGAATTAAAAGGGCTATGAGAATTACAATGATCTACATTTTGTATATAAATTCGACCAGTGGATGTTCTTTCTTGCATGATCAAGGAAAATAAATCAATGGCTTTAATAACTTTTTTTCTTATATTTTTATTTTTTTCATATTGAATATAGATTTCTTTGAATTTTTTTTGATTAGAAAAAAAAGCTTCATACAATTCAGGAACATCAGAGGGACTAAATAATGTAATATTTTCACCTATTAACATTCTTTGGTACATTAATTTGTTTATTTGTACAGCATAATCAAGGTGTCGTACTCTATTTTCTTCAATACCTCTATTATTTTTTAAAATTAATAAACTTTCAATTTCAAGATGCCATATTGGATAAAATATTGTTGCAGCTCCTCCTCTAACACCTCCTTGTGAGCAAGATTTAACAGCGCTTTGGAAATGTTTATAAAACGGAATGCAGCCTGTATGGAACGCTTCTCCGTTTCTAATAGGACTTCCTAATGCTCTAATTTGACCCGCATTCACTCCAATTCCAGCTCTTTGTGAAACATATTTTATAATGCAACTTGTTGTTGCGTTTATAGAATCTAAATTATCTGCGCATTCAATTAAGACACAAGAACTAAATTGACGAGTAGGTGTTCTTACACCTGACATTATTGGTGTAGGTAGTGAGATTTTGAAAGTAGAAATCGCATTATAAAAACGTTGAATATAGCTCATTCTGTTTTTTTTTGGATATTTAGAAAATAAACATGCAGATATTAAAACATATAAAAATTGTGCGCTTTCATAAATTTTTCCGGTAATTCGATTTTGTAATAAATATTTTCCTTCTAACTGTTTAACAGCAGCATAAGAAAAATTCATATCACGCCAATGATCAATAAAAGAATCCATTATGAGATATTCTTCAAAAGAATAATCTTCTAGCAAGCTTTTGTCATATTTTCCTAAGTTGACTAAGTTTTTAACATGCTTATACAGTGTTGGTGGTTTAAATTGATTATAAGCTTTTTTTCTAAGATGAAAAATAGCCAGTCTAGCAGCCATATATTGATAGTCTGGCGTATCTTGAGAAATTAAATCTGCAGCTGCTTTAATGATTGTTTCATGTATATTAATAGTTGTAATGTTGTTATAAAATTGGATACGTGATCGTAATTCTACTTGTGATACAGATATGTCTTCTAATCCTTGAGCGGCCCAATTTAAAACTTTATGAATTTTATCTAAGTTTATTTTTTCTTTTTTTCCATTTCGTTTAGTCACAAATAGACTATTTTTCATATTTACTTGACCTGTGTGAAAAAATAATTTTTATGTAAAATTTTTTGTTTTTTAAACATTATTAGTTCTTGATAATATTAAATTAATGAATTTTATTATGTAATTTCTTTATGTAATTTCTAATTATATAGCATTTATCATAGGTTCTACAATTCTTTGTAAAGCAACAACTTTTTCGTTTTTTGATGTGCGTATTAAAATTACACCTTGTGTATTTCTTTTTAATACACCTATTTCTGACACTCTAATTCTTACTAGTGTTCCAGCATTGGTAATCATCATAATTTGATCTTTTTTTATAACTTGTATAGCTCCAATTATCTTTCCGTTCTTTTTTGTTAATTTTATTGAAATAACTCCCTGTGTTGCGCGTGATTTGATTGGAAAATCAGATATTTTTGTGCGTTTTCCATACCCGTTATTAGTTGCTATCAGAATATTTTCCTTCTCATGAGGAACGATTAATGAAACGACTTTATCATTTTTTAGCATTTTAATGCCTTTTACTCCAGATGCTGTTCTACCCATAGCTCTCACACTATTTTCTGAAAATTGAACTACCTTTCCATTTTCTGTAAAGAGCATGATATTGTTATTTCCATTAGTTAATGCTACCCCAATCAATTCATCATTTGTTCTTAAATTGATAGCTATAATTCCAGCAGATCTAGGTTTTTGAAATTTTTTTAGAGAACTTTTTTTCACTATACCTTGAGCAGTGGCCATAAAAATATTAAGATTATCTTTATATTCATGAACAGGTAAAATAGCTGTAATTCTTTCTTTATTGTTTAATGGTAGTAAATTTACTATAGGTCTCCCTTTTGCATGTCTACTAGACTCTGGTAATTGATATACTTTCATCCAATATAAAATACCTCGACTTGAAAAACATAAAATAGTATCATGTGTATTGGCGATTACTAAATTTTGTATAAAATCTTCTTCTTTTATTTTAGCAGCTGATTTTCCTTTCCCCCCTCTTTTTTGTGCATTATAATCTGAAATTGGTTGATATTTTACATAACCTGAATGTGATAATGTAACGACTACATCTTCTTGATTAATTAAATCTTCAATATTTATATCTGTATGATGTTCAATTATTTCTGTTTTTCTTTTATCATTAAAGTTGCATTGTATTAATAACAATTCTTCTTTAATTACTGAAAGCATACGATTTGGGTCTTTTAATATTTCTTTAAGTTCTTTGATTTTTTGTGTCAAATTATTATATTCTAAAGTAATTTTATTTTGTTCTAAATTAGTCAATCTTTGTAATCGTAAATCTAAAATTGATTGTGCTTGTTTGTCGCTGAAGTAATAGTAATCTTTTTTTTGTTTTATTGTTTCTATTTTGTTTTGTATGTTGTGTTTTGTATTTTTATAAGCCCATTTTTTTTCTATAATGAATTTTTTTGCTTCTATTGTATTTTTAGAGTTTTTTATTAAATCAATAATAAGATTAATATTAATTAAAGCAACACTTAATCCTTCAAGGATATGAGTTCGTTTTAGTGTTTTTTTTAGTTCAAAAATACTACGACGTGTTACTATTTCTTTTCTGTGTGATATAAAGTGTTGAATAATTTCTTTTAAAGATAAAGTTTTTGGTTGTCCTCGACATAATGCAACCATATTTATTCCAAAAGAAATTTGTAATTGAGTGAGAGAATATAATTGATTTAAAATAATTTCTGATAACGCTTCTTTTTTGATTTCAATTACAATTCTCATTCCGTCTTTGTCAGATTCATCGCTTAAAGCTGTAATTCCGTCAATTTTTTTTTCTTTTACTAGTTCCGCTATTTTTTCTATTAAACGCGATTTATTAACTTGATAAGGAATTTCATAAAAAACAATTTTTTCTTTATTGTTTTTTTTATTTTTTTCAATTTTATTACGTGCACGAATATAAATTTTTCCTTTTCCAGTTCGATATGCTTCTTCGATACCTTTTTTCCCATTAATAATACCTGCGGTGGGAAAATCCGGTCCTGGAATATGCTTTATTAATTCTTTTAAAGTAATATCGTTATTTTCTATATAAGCTAAACATCCATTAATAACTTCGAATAGGTTATGAGGCGGAATATTTGTTGCCATCCCAACAGCGATACCGGAGGATCCATTAATTAAAAGATTTGGTATTTTAGATGGTAATATTTCAGGTATATATTCTGTACCATCGTAATTAGGCGAAAATTCAACGGTGTTTTTTTCCAAGTCAATCAATAATTCATGAGATATTTTAGACATTCTAATTTCTGTATATCGCATTGCTGCAGCAGCATCTCCATCTACTGATCCAAAATTTCCTTGGCCATCTACCAATACATACCTCATTGAAAAATTTTGCGCCATTCGAACTATTGAGTCATATACAGCAGAATCTCCATGTGGATGGTATTTTCCGATTACATCACCTACTATTCTAGCAGATTTTTTGTATGGTTTATTCCAGTCATTATGTAATACGTACATTGCGAAAAGTATTCTTCGGTGAACTGGTTTTAAACCATCTCGAACATCAGGTAAAGCTCTTCCGACGATCACTGACATAGCATAGTCTAAATAAGAACTTTTTAACTCTTCTTCAATATTAACTTGTATGATTTCTCGTGCAAGTTTTTTCATGATAACTATTATCTCTTTTAAAATTAAAAATTAAATTAAGTGAAAATTATAACATAATTAATATATTAGATGCATTGAAAGAAATAAATTCTATAGTTAAAAATATTTTTTTTGTTAATCAATTAATAGTTAAAATATTTTTATATTGTTTATTTTTAACGAAAGTATTAAAATACTAACTTGTTACAATTATGTTATTAATATTTAACATAGTAAAAAATATTTTAGTTATAATTAAATACGAGATATTTGTTATGAAAGATGAAGAAAAAAAATTAATAGAAAATTTGTTTCATCGTTTGAAAAAAACTGAATTAAATTCTTCTGAGAGAGATGATGAAGCAAATAATTTAATTCAAGATTTAGTAAAAAAACAGCCCTGCTCTCCTTATTATATGGCGCAAACAATATTAATCCAAGAAACAGCAATAAAGAAATTAAGTTTACAAATCGAAGAATTAAAAAATAAAATATTAAATTTTAATGTAAACACATCAAATAAAAAACCAAGTTTTTTATCTAGTTTTTTTAAAAAAGAACCAATATCTTTAGAGAAATCTAATAGTATTTGGAAAAGAGATCAAAATATTCCAGAATCGCACAATTCTTTACCAACATCTTCTGCAACTATTAGTAATACTAGTGGTAATAATGGTGGTTTTCTTAAAAACGCTTTACAAACTGCCACAGGTGTAGCAGGAGGAATGATTCTAGGTAATATGTTAATGAACGTTTTTAATCATAGCAAACCGGAAGAAGAGATATTTGATAATGTTAATGAATCTTCTATATCTAATGTAGAAGAGCATGCATTTCATTCAAATAATGAAGATCACTTAATTAATGATCATTATGATAATCATTTTTATAATGAACATTCATCTCATTTAAATAATGAATATACTCATGAAATCGGTGATGACATGAATGATATGAATGACATGAATGACATGAATGACATGAATGATATGAATGATATGAATGATATGAATGATATGAATGATATGAATGATGATAATTTTATTTAATTATTTGATATAAGTTTTTTGCTAAGTAGTTTTTTAAAACAAGTTAAATAAAGCCAGCACGTTTTTGCTGACTTTAATATAAAATAATTTTATGAAAAATGTTTCTCTAAATATGAAGAAATTCCTTGTGAAGAGGTAGTTATTCCATCTTTTCCAGGTTCCCAATTTGCAGGGCATACTTCTCCATATTGGTGGTGAAATTCTATAGCATCTATCATTCGTATCATTTCATTTACATTACGTCCGAATGGAAGATCGTTAACAACTTGATGACGTATAATCCCGTTTTTATCAATTAAAAATGAAGCTCTTAATGCGATGTTTAATTCTGGATGTTCTATTCCATAAGATTTTTGGATATCATGTTTTATATCAGATACCATAGGAAATTTAACTTTGCCAATTCCTCCGTTTTTAGGAAGAGTTTTTTGCCATGCTTGGTGTACAAAAACACTATCAACAGATACACCTATAATTTTTACATTTCGATTTTGAAATTTTTCATAAATTTTATTAAATTCCATAATCTCAGAAGGACATACAAAAGTAAAATCCATAGGCCAAAAAAACAACATCACTGATTTTCCATTGGAGTACTGGTATAAATCAAAAGTATTTGTGATTTCTCCATTACTTAAAATTGCTGGAGCTATGAAATTAGGTGCTTTTCTTGTAACTAAAACCATTATTTTTTCCCTTTCATGTATATAATTAAAGTCATACCTTTTTAAAAATGCTTTATTTAATTAACTTAAAAAAGAGTTTTTATGAATGATAGTTTAACTTGGAAAGATATTTTATCTCAAGAAAAAAAAAAATATTTTTTTGATATTATTAATTATATTAGAAAAGAGCGTTTAAAAAAGATAATATGCCCTTCTTCAAAAGATATTTTTAATGCTTTTTCGTTAACTCCTTTTAATGCAATCAAAGTAGTTATTGTTGGACAAGATCCTTATTTTTTAGATAATCAAGCGCATGGTCTGGCGTTTTCAGTTCCGAAACATGAAGATATCCCACCTTCTTTAAGAAATATATATAAAGAATTAAATAGTGATTTTAAAAAAAACTATATGTTTAATCATGGTTGTCTTGAAAATTGGGCAAAACAAGGTGTTTTTTTATTAAATACCATTTTAACTGTTGAGCTGGGAAAACCAAAGTCTCATAATCATATCGGATGGGAAATATTTACTAACAAAGTAATTTATTATATTAGTACATATAAAAAATCTATTATTTTTTTACTTTGGGGGAACGATGCTCAAAGAAAACATAATTTAATTGATACTAATAAACATTACATTTTAAAATCATCTCATCCATCTCCGTTATCAGCTCATCGAAGTTTTTTGGGGTGCAAACATTTTTCTAAAACTAATAAAATATTAATGGAATGCAAAAAAAAAGAAATTAATTGGTTTGATATTTAAATTTATAAGTAAAAATAGAAAAAATTTAAAAATTTTTTCTATTTTATATAAATTTTAAGTATTAATAGATTTTATAGATTTTTTTTAAATTTTAGAAACTATTACAAATGCTTTTCGAAGGATAATATTATTAAAACTAAAACCTTTTCGTATTACTGAGATAATATGATCAGGTTGTATTTTCGTTGAATTTTCAGTTAATATAGCATTATGAATTTTTGGATTAAAAATTTCATTTGTTTTGCCTTCTATTTTTACTCCAAATTTATATATGATTTTCAACAAAGACTCTAATGTTAATTTTATTCCTTGTACCAATGGTTCTTTTTCTAAATGTACTTTTTTAGCTAAAGATAACGTATTTTCTAAAACGTCTATAATAGGGATAATTTTTTTAAAAAATTCTTCTTTTTTTATATTTTTTATATTTTTTATTTCTATTTCAGCATTTTTTTTTATATTTTCTATATAGGCTAGATGCCTTAATTGTATATCATGTTCTTTTTTTTTAGTATCTAATAATTTTTCTTGTAATTCACTCAAATTATTTATATCAATGTTTTGAATTTGATCATTATTACTTATTTTTTTTTCATTTTTTTTATTTGTATATGTTTTTTCAATATCTTTGTTTTTTAGTTGTTTTTCTTCAGTATCCATAATATCACCGTTTCGAACATTACTGATTAGTTAAATATAAATTTGTTTTATATGTTTTTAAATTTATTTGCATATTAATTAAATATATATATTCATTAGGGATTTTAATGCAATGAAACAATATTTCAATTGTATCGGTATTGTTGGACGTCCTCGTAACTCTAATGCATTAATCACACATGAAAAACTGTACATATGGTTAATTAAAAGAGGTTATAAAGTTTTTGTTGAATATAATATCTCTAAAAAATTAAAGTTAAAAAATCTAAAAACTGCTACATTGATAGAAATTGGTCAACTTTGTGATTTGGCTATAGTAATTGGTGGAGATGGAAACTTACTATGTACAGCTCGAATTTTATCATATTTTAATATTAAAATCATTGGTATTAATAGAGGAAATTTAGGATTTTTAACAGATTTAAATCCTGACAATCAATTTAAGAAATTATCAGAAGTGTTATCTGGGCATTATTTTATAGAAAATCGTTTTTTATTAGATATTAAAATTTATAAAAACAAAAAATTTTATAAATCTAGTATAGCTATTAATGAAGTTGTTGTTCACCCAAAACACATAGCTCATATGATAGAATTTGAAGTTTATATTGATAATCAATTTGCTTTTTCACAACGTTCAGATGGTTTGATTATTTCAACGCCGACTGGTTCAACAGGTTATTCATTATCTGCGGGGGGACCAATTATAGTAACTTCTTTAGAAGCTATATTATTAATACCTATGTTTCCTCATACTTTATCAGCTCGACCTTTAGTTATTCGAAGTGATAGTATGATTTGTTTAAAGTTTTCAAATTCAGAAAAAGATTTAAAAGTTAGTTGTGATAGTCAAATAGTATATCCTGTCAATAAAAATGAATGTGTTTTCATTAAACGAAGTAATTATTATTTAAATCTGGTTCACCCTAAAAGTTATAACTATTTTGAAACTTTAACATCTAAGCTAAATTGGTCTAAAAAATCTTTTTGAAAATTATGTATTTTTCAGGATATAACATATATAAATAATAGGATAGAATATAAAATTATAATAGTGTGATTTAAAGAATTTTTTTGTACAGTAATTGTAAATAAAAATTTTATATAAAGTATTAGGAAATAATTTATTAATGAATATTCAGATTTTGATAGTGAAAATGTTGCTAATAATTTTTTTATTGACTAATTGTTCATTTTTAGTCAATAAAGATTATAATTCTAATAATATAATAGATGAATTTGATTTAAATTTAAATGAATTTAAAAGAAATTATAAAGGTATGACAAGAGAGCAAATAATTTATATTTTTGGAAATCCAATAATTTCGGATTCTTTCAGTGATTCATATCATTATATTTTTTATAAACGATCTGAAAAAAATATATGCAAAAAAATTACTTTAAATATTTTTTTTAAAAAAAATAAAGTGTTTAGTTTTAATTTGAAATGATTTGAATTAATTATAATTTATAAATTTTTGGAGCTGGCGGGATTTGAACCCGCGTCCAAAATTTCTAAAAATAAAGATACTACACGTTTAGTTTTTCTGGGTGTTGAATTCTTTTCCTATTTTAGAAAAACTTAATTTAGGAAAATAGCTTAAAAATATTTACGTGTCACTATTAAGCTTTGTTTTCACGTTTTCTCTTTAATAAATGACCTTTAATAATTCTCGTTATAAAAGAGATAATTTTGAGAATAAAGGGCGTTAAAACAGTTTTTTAAGCTGCTAACGCGTAGTTTTGTTTGTTATTTGTATCTATTTTTTTACGGCTTTTTACGAGGCAAACCGTTCCTCGACATGCACTTTATTTTTTTGATAATTTTGTCGAATCCGAAACAGCCCCATAGTTTTAGTTAATTGATAAAATATTTAATTGATTAGTATTACAAAAAAAAATACAGTTGTCTATAAAATATTTTTCAATTATTTATTACTTAAAATTATTTAAAATATTTTTAACCTTTGAACATGGAGAACAGTATGGAGATAATAAAAAAAATAGAACATCAAATTAAAAATAATATTATTTTAATTTATATGAAAGGAACACCAGATGCTCCTAGTTGTGGTTTTTCTGCGCAAGCTGTAAAAGCTTTATCGATATGCGGAGAAAAATTTGCATATATAGATGTTTTAGAAAACGAAGACATTAGAAAAGAACTACCTAAATATTCAAATTGGCCTACATTTCCTCAGTTATGGGTAGATGGAGAGTTGATAGGAGGTTGTAGTATTGTTTTGGAAATGTTTCAAAATGGCGATTTACAAAAATTAATATCTAAAACAATCAATAAATATAAAAAATAAAGTTGTTGGAGTGAGATTAATAAAAGATATGACATTTCTTCAAGATAATTTTTAAAAATAAAATTATTAATGTCATATCTTCTTTAATCATTTGAAAAAAAATTTTATAAAATTAAAGTTGTATCTAACATCTAAAAATATTTTTATTTTTTTATATTAATTGGCCATCCACCTAATTTTTTCCATCGATTAACGAGTTCGCAAAAAAGATTTGCAGTTTGCAAAGTATCATAAAGTGCAGAATGAGCTTGGTTATTATCAAATGATAATCCAATAGCTTTACAAGCTTTAGCTAAAACCGTTTCTCCTAGAACTAATGCGCTTAAAGATGCTGTGTCAAATGTAACAAAAGGATGAAATGGATTTTGTTTAATTTTAACTCTTTGTATTGCAGCCATTAAAAAATTATGATCAAAATTAGCATTATGTGCAACTACAATACTTTTTCTACAATTTTCTATTTGAATCCCCCTTTGAACTGTTTCTAATATCGATTCAATTGCTAATTTTTCACTAATAGCGCCACGTAATGGATTAAATGGATCAATTTTATTAAATGCAATAGCATCAGAGTTTATAATAGATCCCTGAAAAGGTTTAATATGAAAGTGAAGTGTATTTGCTTTGTGTAACCATCCTAATTTATCCATTTTTAATGTTATCAAAGCAATCTCTAATACTGCATCGGTTTGTGGATTAAAACCAGCTGTTTCGATATCGATGACAACAGGGTAAAAACTGCGAAATCGATTATTTAATAAATTAAATTTTTCCGTTATAGGCATTTACATCTCATTTTAAAAACTATTTTTTTATTTTGATAGAATTAATTTTTCATTTATATATTTGTTATGATTCTTGTTTTATTTAATAATTGTACTATAATTTAATGCAATATTTAAAAGAAAATTTTTTATTTAATTTATATTTTAATTAAGGAAAATAACATGAGCTACCTTTTACCCGCTTTACCTTATTCATACAACGCATTAGAACCTTATTTTGATGAAGAAACAATGAAAATTCATCATACAAAGCATCATCAAAATTATATTAATAATACTAATACTATTTTAGAAAACACAGCTTTTTCATCTCTTTCAATTGAAGAATTAATGTCTATATTTAATGAAATAAGTTTAGAAAATAAAAATATACTACGAAATAATGCAGGTGGACATATTAATCATAGTTTTTTTTGGAAATCTTTAAAAGCTAATACTGTATTAAATAATAGTTTAAAATTAGAATTAGAGAAAAGTTTTGGCAGTTTTGAGTATTTTAAAAATCAATTTGAAGATATTGCTTTTAAACATTTCGGATCAGGTTGGGTTTGGTTAGTGAATCAAAATGGAAAATTGACTATAGTATCTACTACAAATCAAGATAATCCATTAATGGGAAAATCAATATCAAATACTTATGGCGATCCTATTTTAGGGTTAGATATTTGGGAACATGCATATTATCTAAAATATCAAAATAGAAAATTAGATTATGTTAAAGCATTTTGGAATGTAGTAAATTGGGATAAAGTTGATAGTCGTTTGAATAAATAAAATATTTTTTAAATACACACCGTTTCAATTAAATATTTAAACATATAATATCTATTATTATATGTTTTATATAAAACAAGATATCAAAGGATTATTTTTGAGTACTATTAAGATGATTGTGGGATTGTCTAATCCTAAAAAAAAATATCATAATACACGTCATAATATAGGTTCTTGGTATATTTATTCTTTAGCAAAATATTTTAATGTATTATTAAAAGAAGAAAAAAAGTTTTTTGGTTTTGTTGCTTCTATTAAAACATATTCGAATGATATTCATTTATTTATACCTAATATTTTTATGAATATTAATGGTGGTGCAATATATAAAATTGCTTCATTTTATAATATTGATTTAAATGAAATATTAGTGGCACATGATGATTTAGATTTAGTATCTGGAACGTCAAAACTGAAATATAGTTATGGACATAGTGGTCATAATGGTTTAAGAAGTATTATCACTCATTTTAGTAAAAAAAAAATAAATTTTTATAGACTGAGAATTGGTATCGGTCGACCAAACAATAAAAAAGAAATATCGTCTTTTGTACTTTCACGACCTTTCAATGAAGAAATTTATTTAATTAATATATCTATTCAAAATGCTATACAAAATACCATTGCTTTATTAGGTAAAATTACTTAAATATAATTATTTAATTTAATAGTCATCATGACAATTAGAATTATTTTAATTTTTAAAAAATAAAATTATCTATTTTAAGGTGTATAAATATGGGTTTTAAATGCGGCATAATAGGGCTTCCTAATGTTGGAAAATCTACTTTATTCAACGCCTTAACTAAAGGAAATTCTGCAATTGCAAATTTTCCATTTTGCACTATTAATCCTAATATTGGAATAGTTTCAGTTCCGGATGTTCGTATAGATGAACTTTCTAAAATTATTTCCCCTAAAAAAATAGTAAATGCATATATAGAATTTGTAGATATTGCAGGTTTAGTAAAAGGAGCTTCTAAAGGAGAAGGTTTGGGAAACCAATTTTTAAGCAATATTAAAGATACACAAGCTATTGCGCATGTTGTTCGATGTTTTAAAGACGATAATGTTAGTCATATTTATAATAAAATAAATCCTAAAAATGATATAGATATAATTAATTCCGAGCTTATATTATCTGATTTTGATATCTGTGAAAAATCTATCTTAAGATTGCAAAAAAAATCAAATTATAATATACAAGATAAAGAAAAAAAAATATTTGTTTTAAATAAATGCATGAATCATTTAAAAAATTTGTTAATGCTTAAAACATTAAAATTAGATTTAATAGAAAAGAAAATAATTAGTGATTGTCGATTTTTAACTTTAAAACCCACAATGTATATTGCAAATATTAATGAAAATAAAGAATCTTTACATTTTTTAAAAGAACTAAAGCAAATAGCAAAAAAAGAAAATTCTTTGGTGATTCCAATTTCTTCAAATTTAGAATTAGATTTAGTTAAAATGAATAATGATGAACAAAAAGATTTTATGAAAGCTTTTAATATACAAAAATTAGGATTAAATAAAATTATTAAATACGGTTATAAAATACTTGATTTAATCACTTTTTTTACAGTTGGGATTAAAGAAATTCATGCGTGGTCTATACCCAATGGTAGTACAAGTATTCAAGCTGCTCATAAAATTCATAGTGATTTTAGTAAAGGTTTTATTCGTGCTCAAATTATTAAATATTTAGATTTTATTCAGTATCAAAGTGAAACAAAAGTTAAAGAAATGGGAAAATGCAAAATTGAAGGAAAAGATTATCAAATTAAAGATGGTGATATTGTTAATTTTTTATTTAATGTTTAAAAATTATTTAATTTTTTTGAACTTTTTAGTTATGGTTGTTGATTAGAGAGGAAAATTGTCCTCTCTAATTTTTTATTTGTTTAATAAAAAGTTTTTAAGTTTACAAAAATCTGGATTTATATTATGAGATAATAATGGTAAGTTAACTCTACAGTTAATTTCATCTGGTAAAGTAATGCTATTTTTTAAAATTTGTTCAACAGTATTTTTAAATTTAGCCGGATGCGCTGTTCCTAAAAATAAACCATATTCGTTTTCTTGAAGCTGATCACTTAACAACTTATATGCAATTGCAGCATGTGGTTCAGAAGTATATCCAAGTTTAAAAAGTTCTTTAATTGAGTTTTTAGTATCATTATCTGATACACTTCCAAATCTTAAATTATTTAAATTCCAATTATTTCTTTGAAATAGTTCTTCAATTCTAGGCCAATTATTTGGTTGGCTAATATCCATTGCATTAGAAATTGTAGATATTGTTTTTTTTGGTTTCCACTGTTTGTTTTTTAAAAACCTAGGGACAGTATCATTTGAATTTGTGCATGCTATAAAAGACTTAATAGGTAAACCAAGAGATTTCGCTAATAATCCTGCTGTTAAATTTCCAAAATTTCCGCATGGAACAGCTATAACTAAATTTTTTCTTTCTTGTTCTGAAATTAATGAAAAAGCTTCAAAATAATAACATATCTGTGCTAATAATCGACTTATATTAATAGAGTTAGCAGAATTTAAACCTATCAGTTCTTTTAGTTTTTTATCATCAAAAGCTTGTTTAACTAAATTCTGACAATCATCAAAACTACCATTAATTGATATAGTTGTTATATTTTCTCCTAAAGTACAAAACAACTGCTCTTGTAATAAGCTAATTTTACCTTTTGGATATAAAATAATCACTCGAATATTTTTCATTTTATAGAATGCATGTGCAACTGCAGCACCAGTATCTCCTGATGTTGCAGTTAAGATAGTAAAAGATTCGTTGTTTTTGTTTAGAGAAAATATCATTTGAGCCATAAAACGAGCTCCAAAATCTTTAAATGCTAATGTTGGTCCATGAAATAATTCAAAACAACTGATATGTTTAGTAA
This sequence comes from Buchnera aphidicola (Aphis aurantii), assembly GCF_039388985.1. NCBI lineage: Bacteria > Pseudomonadati > Pseudomonadota > Gammaproteobacteria > Enterobacterales > Erwiniaceae > Buchnera > Buchnera aphidicola. The sequence continues at coordinate 204,988 of NZ_CP135021.1, forward strand.
TAGGTACCTTTAATGGTTTTTTAAATGAAAATGCTTTTTTTACTTGCTCATACAATATTTGTTTAGATATTTCACGATCAATAAATTTGGAAAGTATTTCAGTGCTTCTTGTAATAAAATCCATTTTTAGTATTTCTGATAATTCAAAAGGTGTAATAATTGGTATTTTTACTGGAAAAAATAATCCTTGTTGCTGTCCTAGTCCAAGTTTAATAGCAGTTTCAAAATTAACTTGCTCGCTATGATTTTTTAAATTATAAAGTTTCATTTTTTATCCTATTTTTCGAACACCTTTTGTATCTATATAGCAAATGTGAACAAATCCCGTTTTGTTCTGTAAATAGTTTTTTGTCAACCATAAGGATATTTTTTTTGCAATTTTAATATTATCTGAAACTGCAAAAATAGTTGGTCCTGAACCAGATATTCCGCAGCTTATTGCTCCTAATTTTTTGATTTTTTCTTTATTTTCCAAAAAATTAGGTAGTAGTTTAATACGATATGGTTCTGCTATAAATTCTTTCATACATTTTGCGGCTAAATCAGATTGTTGAGTATATGATGCATGAATAAAACTAGCTAAATAACGACTATTTTTAATACAAATATCTTGTGTATATTTTTTAGGTAAAACTTTTCTTGCTTCTGCAGTAGATAATTTTATTCCTGGCCAAGCTATTATCCAAAACCAAGTTTTAAAATTTGGTATTTTTTGACTAACTATATTATAGTCTTCTAAGATTAATTGTAGACCGCCAAGATAAGATGGGGCAACATTATCATAATGAACACTACCTGATATTTCTCCTTCTACTTCACCCATAAGTAATAATAGTTCTTTCTGATTTAGTGGGTTATTGAAAATTTCATTAATTGCAACTAAAGTAGAAACTATAGAACAAGCGCTAGATCCCAGTCCTGATCCAATTGGTAAATTTTTTTCCAAGACTATAGAAACTGATATATTTTTTTTAATTATTTTACAAAATTTAGACCAACATTTCCAAACAATATTTTGCTCGTTATGTATAGGTAATTGATTAGAAAATATTCCTTTGTTAACTAATTGAAAATTCTCTGACAATTTTATTGTTACACAATCACCTAGTAAATCACCGTTGATTGGTTTAATAGCTGCACCTAAAATATCAAATCCAACTCCAACATTACCAATAGAAGCTGGTGCGTAAATTTTAATCATTACTGTTACTCCACACTGACATTTATAATATTATACGTAGTAGGTCGGAAAATACTCCAGAAGCAGTAACATCGTTACCAGCACCATAGCCTCTTAATACAAGAGGAATTGGTTGATAATAATTTGTATAAAATGTCAGTGCGTTTTCTCCATTTTTCACTTTATATAATGGATTTTGACTATTGATTTCTTCAATTTTGACTGAACATTTTCCTCCTTTTTCTATGGTCCCAACAAAACGTAATACTTTTCCTATACTTTTTGCTATTTTAACTCTTTCCATAAAAACAGTATCTATTTCTTTTAATTTATACAAAAATTCTTTAGCATTTTTATATTGTTGAAAATATTTCGGTAATATAGGTTCAATTTCAATGTCTTTTAATTCGATGTGATATCCAATTTCACGAGCTAAAATTAACAATTTTCTAGCAACATCTATCCCTGATAGGTCATCAAATGGGTTTGGTTCGGTAAAACCTAAATCTTTAGCTTGTTTAGTTGCATCTGATAATAAAATATTTTCTTCTAGTTTTCCAAATATAAAAGATAAAGAACCAGATAATATACCTTTAAAGCAAATTAAACTGTCACCTGTATTAAATAAATTTTGTAATGTTTGTATAACAGGTAGGCCTGCTCCAACGTTAGTTTCATATAAAAATTTTTTATTTTCTTTGAGTGCTTCAGTTCTAATATTATTATAATATTTTAATGAATTAGTATTAGCTTTTTTGTTTGACGCAATAACATGAAATCCTTGAGAAATAAAGTTAATGTATTGTTTGGATAAAATTTCATCAGAAGTGCAATCAATGATCACGGAATTTGAAAAAGAATTATTTTCTAATAAGTTACTCAATACTTCAAGATTAAATTTTGTTTTTGATTGTTGAAAAAATTTTTCCCAGTTTTCTAAATTAATTGAATCATTTAAAAATAATATTTTTTTAGAATTTGAAATGGTGCGAATTTTAATTTCTATATTTTTGTTTTGTAAAAAAATTTTTTGTTTAAATATTTGTTTTATTAATGCCTTTCCAACTCCACCTATTCCAATTAAAAAAACATTTATAAATCTTTTATTGCAAAATAATGCATCATGTACAATTTTCATGCTTTTTAAAATATTTTTTGTTTCAATGACTATTGATATAGAATGTTTTGAAGAGCCTTGTGAAATTGCGATAACATTAATTTTACAATCTCCTAAAGAAGAAAAAATCTTTGATGCAAGATCATGTTTTTTAAAAATGTTTAATCCAATTATAGATAATATAGATAAATTATTAATTATATGAATATTATTCGATAATTCTTCTTTTGATTCTAATTTAAATGATTTATTTATTATATAAAGAATTTTTTGCTTTTCTTTTGCTAACGTACAAAAGCTAAAATTATTTTTGGATGATGATTTGGTAATTAAAATAACGTGAATATTTTCTTTTTGCAACAAACTTAACATTTTAAAAAGAATATTATTTTTTTGTTTTATTAAATTACCAGATACTGTAAACATTACAATATTATCTAAGTTAGTTATACCTTTTATAATGTTTTGATTGCAATCATGTTGAGAGTAAATTAATGTACCATTACTTTTAAGATTAGCAGTGTTTTTAATAATACATGGTATATTAAATTGTTTAAGAGGTTCAATGGTTCTTGGATGTAATACCTTAGCTCCAAAATAAGATAATTCCATAGCTTCGTCATAAGATATGGATTTTAATAAAAAAGCATTGGATATTTTTTTTGGATCTGATGTAAAAACACCATCTACATCTGTCCAGATTTCGCATAATTTAGCATCTAAACAACAAGCTAATATTGCAGCTGAATAGTCTGATCCATTACGACCTAATAGTACTAATTCATTTTTTTTATTTCCTGCAATAAAACCTGCCATTAAAATAATATGATTTTTATTTATGTTTAGGCTACTAATTCGTTTTTTAGATTCGTTTATATCAACTGTAGAACTTAAAAAACCTCCGATAGATAAAATATTGTCAATAGGATTGATTATAGTAATTTTATAATTTCTAGATCTTAATATGTTTTGCATAATCCAAATTGAAAGTATTTCTCCACGAGACATGATAATTGCTTGTATATTTTCAGGGCATTTTTCAAATAATTTAATACTATCTGCAATTTTTTTTAATTTATTAAATTCTATCGTAATTATTTTTTTTGTTTCTTCATACAAAAAGTAAGATTGTATTTTTTTTATTTTTTTAATTATTTCAATAAATATATTTTCTGCAAGATCAATTTGTTCTAACATTTGATTAATATTAGTGTTCTTTTCGACAATACTAACTAAATAATTAGTGATTTGAGCTGGAGCCGAAAGAACAATAGCAACTTGTTCATTATTTTTATTGTTCTCTATAATATCAGCTACACATAGAAATTTTTCTGCGTTAGCTAATGAAGTTCCGCCAAACTTTAATATTTTCATATTTTATGAATCCTCAAATTTATTTCATAAAAACTTATATTATTTATAATTATTTTTTTTTATTAAAGATGTATTACTCCTATATTGTATATGAGTTTATTTCTAGCAAACTAGAATAGTTATTCTATTGTGAAAAGGTTGTAAATAGATAGTAATATTTCTTATGTAACACCTTGATAGGTAAAATCAATTAAATAGCTTAAATAATGTAATTAATTTTATTTAGGTAGTTTAATAAGAATTATAGTTTAATAAGAATTAGATTTGTAATGGAAAACATATTTAAATTTTTTTTATTACTAGTATAACTTATGTATGATTAATTTCATCATAAATTCAGCTTATTTTTTAAAAATGATTCAAAAAAAATCATTTTTATTAAAAATTTCTATATTTATATAATAATTAAAAATAACAGAATTATTTTAATTATATTTTTTATATTTTATTATATTGAATATCGAAAGATTAAAGTAATTATATAACTTATTAATGCATTTTTTTAAACATTTTAATTTTTTATAATATCATGATGATTGTTATTATAATGATGCAACAAATATATATTTTAATTTTTAATTTCCTATAAAATTTCATTTATAATAAATACTTTTTATTTTTGATCAAGATCAATTAGATAATTTTTAGTATAATTAAATTATAATTTCCATTAAATCTTAGTTAATATTATGAAACATATTATTAAAGTTATTTTTTCTGAAAAAGAACTAAATGTTCGTGTACGTGAGTTAGGGCAAGAAATTACTACAAAATATAGGAATAGTAAAAATAAAATGATATTAATTGCTTTATTGCGTGGTTCTTTTGTCTTTATAGCAGATTTATGTCGCAGTATTAAAATTGATCATGAAATAGATTTTATGACAACTTCCAGTTATGGGCGTGGAATTATATCTAGTGGAGATGTAAAAATTATAAAAGATTTAGATGAAGATATTTATAATAAAAATGTCTTAATTGTCGAAGATATTATTGATTCCGGAAAAACTTTGAGCAAAGTATTAGGTATTCTAAAATTAAGAAATCCAAAATCTTTGTCAATTTGCACACTGTTAGATAAACCTGAATGTCGCGAAGTAAAAATTAACATTGATTTCGTAGGTTTTTCTATACCTGATGAGTTTATAGTTGGTTATGGCATAGATTATGCACAATGTTATCGCTATCTTCCATATATCGGGAAAGTAGTATTTAAAAAAAAATAAAAAATATATTTTCAATTTCATAATATGAATTTTTTATTATCAATTAAACGTGTTTTACCTAACCACACAGATGCAAGAAGAATATTTTTTTTTTGTTCTTTAGAAAAATTATCTAATGTTTTAGCATTATAAACGTCAAATATATCAATTAAAAATCCTTTTTTTATTAAGGAGATTTTGGAAAAATTAATAATTTTATGTAGATTTTTTCCGTTATTTTGTATAATTTTATTTATTGTTTGTTTGATAACTTGATATAAAAAGGGAGCTTTTTGTAGTTCTTGATTTTTTAAATTTCTATTTCTTGAACTAAAAGCTAATCCGTTTTTCAATCGAACTGTAGGTAAACTAATAATTTTAACTGAATAATTTAATTCTTTGACAAAAGTTTTTATAATTAATAATTGTTGATAATCTTTTTCTCCAAAAAATGAAAAATTAGGTTGTATTAAATTAAATAATTTTCCAACTATTGTTGTGACCCCTGTAAAATGACCAGGTCGTGATTTTCCTTCAATGATTTCAGATAATTTAGGCACTTGGATATATGTATTCATTTTTGCACCATTAGGATACATTTCAGATATTTTAGGTGCAAACAAAATATCTATTTTTAATTTTTTTAAAATTTCACAATCTTTGTAAAAAGTTTTAGGATATTTTTTAAAATCTAATTCATTATTAAATTGCATTGGATTAATAAAAAGACTGACAATAATAATATCTACATATTTTTGAGCAAGTAAGATTAATTTTATATGACCTTCATGTAAATTACCCATGGTCGGAACTAATCCTAATATTTTTTGTTTATTTTTAAAAAATTGAATTCTTTTAAATAAAGTATCTGTTGTTTTTATTATATGCATAATAGTTTTATTTTATGGGTTTTTGATAATACTGAAAATTTTTAAAAACTATGTTTATCAGAGGGGAAAATACCTTGTTTTACTTCATTTATATATGCTTTAATTGCATTTTGAATGCTTCCACCATTGTAAAAAAGAAAATTTTTAACAAATTTTAGATTTTTTCCTTCAGTGATACCTAGTAAATCCTGCATAACTAGTATTTGACCATCAGTGTAACGTCCAGCTCCTATTCCAATTACTGGAATGGATAATCTTTGCGTGATTATTCTAGACAATTTTGCAGGAATACACTCTAATACCAACATTTTAACTCCAGCATCTTCAAGAGATAAAGCTTCTTCTACTATTTTATTCGCATCTTTTTCTGTTTTTCCTTGAATTTTATACCCACTTAAATAATTTGTATATTGCGGGGTTAATCCGATATGTCCACATATTAATATGGACTGATTTGACAACTCTTTAATAATATTAATTAAATTTTTTCCGCCTTCTATTTTAATCATATTTGCGCCAGATTGAATAATTTTAGCGGTGTTTTTCAGCGCTTGATTAATTTGACAATAAGACATAAATGGTAAATCAGATATTAAAAAAATATGTGGGGCACCTTTTCTTACTGCTTTTGTGTGATATTCGATATTTTGAATTGTTACAGGTATTGTAGAATTATGCCCTTGAATTGTCATACCTAAAGAATCTCCAACAAGTATAACTGGTATACCTTGCTTAGCGAATAATTTAGCAAAGCTAAAATCATAAGCTGTAATCGCAGCAAATTTAATTTTTTCATTTTTCCAGTTTTGAAGAGTAGAAATGTTAATGTTTTCCATATTCATCCTATTTTTTATAGTTGATTTAAATTGATTAAAAGGATACTCGAGATAATTTAATATATCAATCGAATATCCTAATCTAGATTTTATCCAGACATTTGTTTTTCCCTAATCTCTGCTAATGTTTTACAATCAATACATAAACTTGCAGTTGGTCTAGCTTCTAAACGACGTATTCCAATTTCAATTCCACATGAATTACAATAACCAAATTCATTATTTTTTATTTTCTTTAAAGTTAATTCAATTTTTTTTATTAATTTTCGACTTCTATCTCGATTCCGTAACTCTAAACTAAATTCTTCTTCTTGTGTTGCTCGATCGATTGGGTCTGGAAAATTAGTCGATTTATCTTGTATATAAAGCAGAGTATGATTAACTTCAAATTGAAGTTGATTTTTCCATGTTTCTAGAATTTTTTTAAAATGCAATATTTGATTTTCATTCATATATTCTTCGTTTATTTTTTTTTGATAAGGTTTTAACCCAGCAATTGAAAGAACGTTTAAAGAAGATTTTTTTTTTTGATTTTCTTTTTCCATAGTTTTTTCCTGCTAAAATTTTAATATTAAGATTTTAAAAAATATTCTTTTTTAGAAGAATAAGTATATTATAAATAATTTATAAAAATTTTTATATGTAATATATTTTATTCGTACGGATAATTTGTTATCAGATGTTTTTAGAAACGTATATAAAACTAATTTTAACATAAACTTTAATTAGATATGTTTTATAAAATTTTAGTTATGTAATTCATTATAGATGTTATTTATTTATTTCTGAAATAAGGAAAATTTTGTATGATAGATAAAAAAGTAAAAAAAGTTGCTTTGGGTGTGGAATATAATGGAGAAAATTACCATGGTTGGCAGCGTCAAAAAAATCATATTTCTATTCAGGAAGAGGTAGAACAATCTTTATCGAAAATTGCAAATCATAAAGTTAATGTAATTTGCGCAGGTCGAACAGATGCTGGTGTTCATAGTATAGGGCAGGTTATTCATTTTAAAACGACTTCTGTTCGAAGCGATCATGCTTGGACAGTCGGAGTTAATTCTTATTTATCTAAAAATATTTCAATTAAATGGATTAGAGAAGTACCTGATGATTTTGATGCTCGTTATAGCGCCCTTCAACGTACTTATCGTTATATAATATATAACTCTATTTGTCGCTCTAGTATTTTATATTCAAAATCAAATCATATCTATAAAGAGTTGAATATCTTAAAGATGTATTCTGAAGCACAACATTTACTAGGAGAGCATGATTTTTCTTCTTTTCAAGCATTAGGTTGTCAATCTTTTTCTGCTAAAAGAAAAATAACAAAAATAAATATTCATCATATAAATAATTGCGTTATTATTGATATTACAGCAAATTCTTTTTTATATCATATGGTTCGAAATATTGTTGGATCTTTAATTCAAAGTAACTTTATTAACAAAGAAAATATTATAAAAGATTTATTAAAAAAAAAAATCGCAATTATGCGGGTCCTACTGCTCCAGCTAAAGGCCTGTATTTATTATACGTTCAATATCCTGAATGTTTTAATTTTCCAGAATATCAAGATATTTTATTAAAATACAATAATTTTCAGTAAAAAATAAATTTTAAAAATGTATTTTAATTTTTATGTAAAATATTATTTTAACACTATGTGTTTAGTTAATAAGGTCTTTAATGTATATGAATAAAAAAACAATAAAATCATTAGGAAAAGTTTTGATTTTAATATTGATTTTAATAATTTTTTATGGTTTTTTTTTATACATGAAGATAAATCATTTAATTAATGGTAAAGTATGGAATTTTCCAACTTCAATATATAGTCGAATAATAAATTTAGAACAAGATAGTTTATTTTCTAAAAAAGAAATTGAAATGTTTTTACAAAGTATAATGTACAAAAAAGTTGATAAAGTTATGCTTCCTGGCGAATACAATGTGCAAAATAATCAAATAGAATTTATACGTCGTGCTTTTAATTTTCCAGATATTAATGAAAATGAACTTCATGTAAAATTAACTTTTAATTCTAATTCTTTAGTAAAAATTCAAAATATTGAAAATTATCGTGATTTTAGTTTTTTTCGTTTAGATCCTAAGCTAATTAGTATACTCAATTCTTTGAAAGGGGAAAAACGTATTTTTCTGCCTCGATCAAAATATCCCATGATTTTAATTAAAACATTACTAGCAGTTGAAGATAGAAATTTTTATACCCACGATGGAATTAATATATCGTCTATTATTAGAGCTTTAATGGTTAATGCTATGGCTGGTAAAACAATACAAGGAGGAAGCACTATTACTCAGCAATTAATTAAAAATCTTTTTCTTACAAATACTCGTTCAATATGGAGAAAAATTAATGAAATGTATATGGCATTGATTTTAGATTGGTTTTGCAATAAAGATTATATTTTAGAATTATATTTAAATGATGTGTACTTAGGTCAAGATGGTAATGAGCAAATTCGAGGTTTTCCACTTGCAAGTCTTTATTATTTTGGGCGACCAATTGATGAATTAAATTTAGAGCAATATGCTTTATTAGTGGGAATGGTAAAAGGAGCTTCTTTATACAATCCTTGGAATAATCCAAAATTGGCTTTAAATAGGAGAAATTTAGTTTTATTGACTTTATATAATCAAGGATTAATTAAAGAAAAGATTTATAAAGAATTATCTAAAAGACCTTTAAAAATTTATCCAAAAGGATTTATAATTTCAGATCATCCTGATTTTTTGAAACTTGTAAAATCAGAAATAAAACAAAAATTAATGAATTCAATTAAAATTTTGTCGGGTTTGAAAATATTTACTACTTTGGATCCTTCATCTCAAAGTGCTATTGAAAAATCTATTCAAGTAAGTATTCCAGTATTAAATAAGAAAAAAAATCTACAAGATTTAGAAATTGCGATGGTTGTAGTTGACAAATCTAATGGTGAAATTAATGCTCTTGTTGGTAGCTCCCATCCGATGCTTTCTGGTTATAATCGTGTTTTGAAAGCACGTCGTTCTATCGGTTCTTTATCTAAACCTGTAATTTACTTAAAAGCGTTATCCAATCCAAAAAAATATCATTTAAACACTTTTTTATCTAATTGTCCTGTTGCAATTAGATTAGAAAATGGAAAATATTGGATTCCTAAAAATAACAATCATAAATTTACTGGTCAAGTTACGATGCTGGAAGCTCTAACTAATTCTATAAATATACCGATAGTTCATTTAAGTATTGATTTAGGTTTGAGTGCATTAATAGAAAATTGGATGCATTTAGGTATTCCTAGAAAGTATTTAAAACCTTTTCCCGCAATATCATTGGGATCTATTAATTTAACACCTATGGAAATTGCTCAAGCTTTTCAAGTAATTTCAAATGAAGGTTTTAAATCATCATTATCTTCAGTAAGATTTATTGTTTCTGATAATGGAAAAATATTATATCAAAATTTACCACGTTCTGAAAATATAGTTTCTTCTGAAGCCGCATATCTTACAGTTTATGCTATGCAAAAAGTTATAGCTTCTGGAACAGCAAAATCTTTAGGTGCTCTTTTTAAAAATTTTTCTTTAGCCGGAAAAACTGGGACTACAAATAATTTAGTCGATAGTTGGTTTGTAGGAATAGATGGAAAACAAATGGTAGTTACTTGGTTAGGACGAGATAATAATAAATCGGCTAAATTATATGGTTCTTCTGGTGCAATGAAAGTGTATCAAAAATATCTTGAGTATCATTTCCCAGTTCCATTGATATTACACCCGCCGAAAAATATTCGTATGTTTTATATTGATGATACTGGGAAAATATCTCAAGAAAAAAGTCATGATCATCAAGAATCTATACCAATGTGGTTTTGAATATTAAAAATTTATAAATGCAAGTATGTATTTGAAATAGTTATAAAAATATTATATATAAAAAATTTTTATTTGGGATAAAAATTTTATCTTGATTATTTTTAATTAATAAATTAAAAATTTAATAAAATATTTCGAAATAAATTCATTTATTTATTATCGATTGTGTACAATATTATTCGCTGGTAATAAAAATATAATTTGAGAATATAGTATGTTAATTAAATTTTTAAAGAAAATTTTTGGAAATTATAATAATCGTGTCTTAAAAAAATATAATACAATTGTTTCTGAAATTAATTGTTTAGAAAAAACTTTTGAAAAATTTTCAGATATACAACTGAAAGAAAATAAAAAATTATTTGAATTGCGCTTACAAAAAGGAGAAAATTTAGATAATTTATTAGTAGAGGCTTTTGCGACTGTTAGAGAAGCAAGCAAACGTGTTTTTAATATGCGTCATTTTGATGTTCAAATACTTGGTGGAATAGTTTTAAACAAACAATGTATTGCAGAGATGAGAACAGGAGAAGGAAAAACTTTAACATCTACTCTTCCCGCGTATTTGAATGCTTTATCTGGAAAAGGTGTCCATATAGTCACAATGAACGATTATTTAGCAGAAAGAGATGCTAAAAAAAATACTCCATTATTTGAATTTCTTGGGTTGTCAGTAGGATTAAATTTATCTGAAATGTCTTTTATTCAAAAAAAACATGCTTATTCTTGCGATATTACTTACGGTACAAATAATGAATATGGATTTGATTATTTACGCGATAATATGGTTTTTTCTGATAAAGATCGAGTTCAACGTACATTAAATTATGCATTAATAGATGAAGTAGATTCTATTTTAATAGATGAAGCAAGAACGCCATTAATTATCTCCGGTCCTTCAGAAGATAGTTCTTTTTTATACAAAGAGATTAATCAAATAGTACCATTATTAATGGTTCAAAAAAAAGAAGATTCTGATGATTTCCAAGGACAAGGTCATTTTTCAATTGATGAAAAATCAAAACAAATTCATTTAACTGAAAGAGGATTGATTAAAATTGAAAAATTATTAATTAATAAAAAATTAATGAAAAAAAACGAATCTTTATATTCTTCTAATAATATTATATTAATGCATCATATTATATCGGCTTTACGTGCTCATACATTATTTATTCGAGATGTAGATTATCTTGTAAAAAATAATAATGTAATTATTGTAGATGAACACACAGGTAGAACTATGCCTGGAAGAAGATGGTCAGATGGATTGCATCAAGCAATAGAAGCGAAGGAAGCAGTTGCTATACAGAATGAAAATCAAACTTTAGCATCGATTACGTTTCAAAATTATTTTCGTTTATATAAAAAAATTTCTGGTATGACAGGGACCGCGGAAACTGAAGCATTTGAATTTAGTTCTATTTATAATTTAGATACAATTGTTATCCCTACGAATAAACCAATGATAAGAAAAGATATGCCTGATTTAGTTTATATGACTGAAAAAGAAAAAATACATGCTATTTTAAAAGATATTCAACATTGTATTCAGAATAATCGACCTGTTTTAGTAGGAACAGTATCGATTGAAAAATCAGAAATTATTTCAAAAAAATTAAAAGAATTAAACATAAAACATAGTGTTTTAAATGCGAAATTTCATGCAAGAGAAGCTGAAATTATAGCTCAAGCTGGAAAACTTAAATCAGTTACTATTGCTACTAATATGGCAGGAAGAGGTACTGATATAGTTTTAGGTGGAAGTTTAGATGCTCAGTTAAATGAAAAAACGTCTTTAAAAAACAGTCAAATAATTAAAGAACAATGGCAAAAAGAACACGATTTAGTTGTTTCATCCGGAGGGTTACATATTATTGGAACTGAACGTCATGAATCAAGACGCATTGATAATCAATTAAGAGGTCGATCTGGTCGACAAGGAGATAGTGGTTCTTCTCGTTTTTATTTATCCATGGAAGATTCATTGATGCGAATTTTTATTTCTGAAAAAATTATTAATATGATGCGTAAGTTAGGGTTGTCTACTAATGAAGCTATTGAGCATAAATGGGTGACAAAAGCAATTGAAAATGCTCAGAAAAAAGTAGAGAATCGAAATTTTGATATTAGAAAACAATTATTAGAATATGATGATGTATATAATGAACAACGTCGTATAATTTACTCGCAACGTAATAAATTAATTAAGTTAAAAAATATCAAAAATATTATTTACGATATTTTAGAAGATGTATTTCACACGATTATTAAACAATATATTAATATAAAAATTGAAAAAAAACATTGGAAAATTTTAGAGTTAGAAAAAAAGTTGAATGTTGAATTTAATATATGTATCTCAATATCAGATTTAATTAAAGAAAATGATAATCTAAACATGGATAATATTGTAAAATCAATTATTGACATTGCAAAAAAAAATTATGAAAACAAGGAAATTTTAATAGGTTGTTCTAATATGAGAATAATAGAAAAATCTATTATGTTGCAAACATTAGATGATCTCTGGAAAGATCATTTATCAGCTATGAATTATTTGAGACAAGGAATCCATCTTCGAGGTTACGCGCAAAAAGATCCTAAACAAGAGTATAAAATAGAATCGTTTAATATGTTTTCTAATATGTTAGAATTATTGAAATACGAAGTAACATCTTTTTTATGTCGATTAAATATATCTTATACTAAAAAATATTTTAATCTTCAAAATAGTTCAGAAAAATCATTAAATGATAATTCAAAAAAAACATTGGATGAGATGAAAATGGGTAGAAATACATTATGTTTTTGTGGTTCTAATAAAAAATATAAATATTGTCATGGTATTTTATAATGATTTTTTAAAAAGTTATTATGAAGTTATATTATAAATACATGAGCATAGTAATTAGAATAACTATAAAAAAGTATATATTCTTAAATGCTCAGAAACTAATATAACAAATATTTGGGGAGTTGATAAATAACAAATTTAAAGCAAATAAAGATATTTATCTGATAAAGATCTATATAAAAATAAGAATTATTTTCATAATAGGCATTAAAATATTAAATTTAAATTTTTTAATATATAAAAATTTTATCAAAGAAATTAAATTATATTTTTATATATATGAAATAACGCATAAATTTTTCAAATAAGTATAAATATAATTATATTTGTTTCGAACAATTACAATTTTATCGATTTTTTATTAATAATTTTATTATTATAAAAAATTTAAAATATTAAGAATAACTGATATCCATTAATATAATTTAGTTAAATAATTTTTTTTAAAAATTTGTTTTTTTGTTTGTTTTTTGAGGTGATATGTATTAAATAAATATGTATAAAAACAATTTAAATAATAAGTATAGATATCTAAAGTTTCAATATTTTTATTGTGATTTAAAATAACATCGTCAGAAATTACAATTCTTTTATTTCTGCTAGTTTGCTGATAAATCATGTTTTTTGCTTCACATAGATTGATTTTATCTCGTTTTATTAAACGTTTTATTTGAATTTTTAAAGATGTATCAACCAAAAGAATTCGATGCGCTATTTTATCTAGTTTTTTTTCCACTAGTAATGGAACCACCCATAAGCACCAAATTGAATTTACTAATTTTATTTGTTTTTTACTTTCTTGATAAATTTTAGGAATTAATATATCCTCTAGCCATAATTTAGTTTTTTTGTCATGAAAAATATATTTCCGAAGTAATTTTCGGTTTATTGATTGATTTGAATTGAGTATGCTATTTCCAAATTTTTTTTTAATAGCATTAAATACTTCTATATTTTTTTCTATTATTTGTTTTGAAATAACATCAGTATCAATAATATTTATACCTATTTTTTTAAAGCTATTAGAAATAGTAGTTTTTCCACTTCCAATGCCTCCAGTAAGTGCTACAATATAAGTCATGATTATTTTAATTTAAACTCATACTAAAATTCAAGTATATAAAATATTTTATATATTAAAGAAAAGATATCTATATTATTTACAGGGTATTAATTTTATGCGTATTGAAGAAGATATCAAATTAGGTTTCAAAGATGTTTTGATTAAACCTAAAAGATCTACTTTAAAAAGCCGTTCTGAAGTTGATCTTATTCGTTTTTTTACTTTTAAGTATTCTGACTACAAATGGTCTGGAATTCCTATAATTGCTGCAAATATGGATACTATTGGAACATTTTCAATGGCTGTATCTTTGTCACATTTTAACATTTTAACTGCAATACATAAATATTATTCTTTAGATGAATGGAAAAAATTTGTTAATGTATCTGAAGAGAAAGTATTAAAACATATTATTGTATCTATTGGAACATCTGATTTAGATTTTTTAAAAATTCAAAAAATTTTATCATTATCTTCTAGTTTAAAGTGTATTTGTATTGATGTTGCTAATGGGTATTCCGAATATTTTGTTTCTTTTTTAAAAAAAATAAGAAATATTTTCCCTAATAAAATTATTTGTGCTGGAAATGTTGTTACTGGAGAAATGGTTGAAGAGTTAATCTTATCCGGAGCTGATATAGTTAAAGTCGGAATTGGACCGGGTTCAGTCTGTACTACACGAGTTAAAACAGGAGTGGGATATCCTCAACTTTCAGCCATTATAGAGTGTGCTGATGCTGCACATGGATTAAATGGACACATTATCAGTGACGGGGGTTGTATCGTTTCCGGAGATATAGCAAAAGCTTTTGGGGGGGGAGCAGATTTTGTTATGTTAGGAGGTATGTTATCAGGTCACTATGAATGTTCAGGAGAAGTTATCAAAGAAAATTTAAAAAAATTTATGCTTTTTTATGGTATGAGCTCCACTTCTGCAATGAAGCGTTATACCGGAAAAATCAGAGGGTATCGTGCTTCGGAAGGTAAGACGGTGAAAATACCTTTTCGAGGTAATGTTGATATAACTATGCGTGATATTTTAGGGGGTCTAAGATCTTCTTGTACTTATGTAGGAGCTCAAAAATTAAAAGAATTAACGAAAAGAACTACATTTATAAGAGTTAATGAACAAGAAAATTGTGTTTTTGATAATTTTAAATATTAAGATAAATTATACTAATATATTATATAAAAAATATAAAAATAATAAAATCAATAAAATTAATTATTTTATAGTTAGTTTTATTGATTTTTTTTGGAAATAAAAAATTAATTATTGTATAAAAAATAAAAATTATATTTTAAAGTAGAAATAAATATAATGTTTTTAATTTTATTTAAATTTTATCATTTAAAATAATATATAAGGAACTTATACCATGTCAGAAAGTTTATATGATGACGTGGACCCAATTGAAACTAATGATTGGGTGCAATCAATTGAATCTGTTATTCAAACAGACGGTCTGGAAAGAGCTCGGTTTTTAATTGAAAAAGTTTTAAAGCAAGCTAAATTAAATAAATCAGATTTTTTTAAATATTTTTTTACAAGCGATTATATCAATACAATTAATGTAGAAGATGAAGTAGAATATCCTGGAAATTTAATTTTAGAGAAAAAAATCCGATCTGCTATTCGATGGAATGCTATGATAATGGTGTTACGTGCATCAAAAAAAAACTTAGAATTAGGAGGTCATTTATCTTCTTTTCAATCATCTGCAACCATATATGAAGTTTGTTTTAATCATTTCTTTCGAGCTCGAAGTAATTATGATGGAGGTGACTTAGTTTATTTTCAAGGCCATATTTCTCCTGGTATTTATGCTAGAGCATTTTTAGAAGGTCGTTTGTCTGAAAAACAAATTGATAATTTCAGACAAGAAGTTGATGGTCAAGGTTTATCTTCTTATCCGCATCCTAAATTAATGCCTAATTTTTGGCAATTTCCGACGGTATCTATGGGATTAGGCCCTCTTTTTTCTATTTATCAAGCGAAATTTTTAAAATATCTTCAAAATCGCGAGTTAAAAAATACTTCAAGACAAACAGTATATGCTTTTTTAGGTGACGGGGAAATGGATGAACCAGAATCTAAAGGAGCTATTTCTATTGCAGTTCGAGAGAAATTAGATAATTTAATTTTTATAATAAATTGCAACTTACAAAGATTAGATGGTCCGGTTATAGGAAACGGTAAAATTGTAAATGAATTAGAAAGTTTTTTTTATGGAGCAGGATGGAAAGTAATAAAAGTAATATGGGGGGGGAAATGGGACGATTTATTAAAAAAAGATAAAACTGGAAAGTTAGTTCAATTAATGAATGAAACAGTAGATGGTGATTATCAAACATTTAAATCAAAAGATGGAGCTTATGTTAGAAAATATTTTTTTGGAAAATATAAAGAAACATTAGAATTAGTTAAAGATATGACAGATGAAGAAATATGGAATTTAAATCGAGGAGGACATGATCCTAAAAAAATGTTTAATGCAATAATTCAGGCAAAAAAAACAAAGGAAAAACCTACAGTTATTTTAGCTCATACTATAAAGGGTTATGGTATGGGTGTGATTGCAGAAGGTAAAAATATTGCTCATCAAATAAAAAAAATAAATATCAATGGGATGATATATATTAGAGATCGATTTAAAATTCCTTTATCCAATGAAGAGGTTGAAAAATTATCTTATATTAAATTTGAAAAAAATTCTAAAGAATATTTTTATATGCATAATCAAAGAAAAAAATTAGGTGGTTATCTTCCATTTCGTTTATCTAAATTTACAAAAAAATTAAACCTTCCAAGTTTAATAGATTTTCAATCATTATTAGAAGCGCAGCCTAAACATATTTCTACTACTATTGCTTTCATTCGAGTTTTAAATTTAATTTTTAAAAATGATTCTATTAAAAATTTAATTGTACCGATCATTGCTGATGAAGCACGTACTTTTGGAATGGAAGGTTTATTTAGAAAAATTGGGATTTATAGTCCTAATGGACAAAATTATATTCCTCAAGATCGTGAACAATTAGCATATTATAAAGAAGAAAAAAAGGGACAAATATTACAAGAAGGAATTAATGAATTAGGAGCTGCATCATCTTGGCTTGCTGCAGCTACTTCTTATAGTACAAATAATTTTCCTATGATCCCGTTTTATATATATTATTCTATTTTTGGTTTTCAACGTATTGGTGATCTTTTTTGGGCGGCAGGAGATCAGCAAGCAAGAGGTTTTTTGATTGGTGGAACATCTGGTAGAACTACTTTAAATGGAGAAGGTTTACAACACGAGGATGGTCATAGTCATATACAGTCTTTGACTATTCCTAATTGCATTTCTTATGACCCTGCTTTTGCTTATGAAGTTGCGGTAATTATACAAGATGGATTAAGAAGAATGTACGGTCCTACTCAAGAAAATATATATTATTATATTACTACAATTAATGAAAATTATTATATGCCAGCCATGCCAAAAGGTGTTGAAAAAGGGATTTGCAAGGGAATTTATAAATTAAAAACAGTATATTCTACTGGATATAAAATACAATTAATAGGTTCTGGAGCTATTTTACGTTGCATATGCGAAGCTGCTGAAATTTTAGCTAATGATTATTCTATAACTACTGATATTTACAGTGTAACTTCTTTTACAGAATTAGCTAGAGATGGTGAAGAATGTGAAAGATGGAATATGTTACATCCAAATCAAACAAAAAAAGTTGCTTATATAAAAAAGATTATGAATTCATCTCCTACTGTTGCTGCAACTGATTATATGAAATTATTTGCGGAGCAAGTTCGACATTATATCCCTTCAAAAGAGTATTATGTGTTAGGTACAGATGGTTTTGGACGATCAGATAGTCGCGAAAAATTACGTGATCACTTTGAGGTTAGCTCAAATTATATTGTATTAGCTGCATTAAGTTTATTAGTAAAATTAAATAATATAAAACCACAGGTAATGGAAGATGCAATTATTAAATTTAATATCAATGCAGATAAAATTAATCCACGTTTAGCTTAAGGGGTATAATAAAGTGCATATTGAAGTTAAAATGCCTGATGTTGGTTTAGATCAAGTAGAAGTAATAGAAATATTGGTTAAATTAAATGAGGAAATACAAATAGAACAAGGATTAATCACTGTAGAAGGTGAAAAATCTTCTATGGAAATCCCTTCTCCTATATCTGGAATCGTAAAAAAGATTAATGTAAAAGTTGGGGATAAATTAACTACTGATTCTATTATAATGATTTTTAAGACTAGTAATATTGATTCTCAAAATTTAAATAAAACAGATATTATTCCTAAATCTGAAAAATCAACTATTCATATTGAAAAAGACGTAGTTCATGCAACACCATCAGTACGACGATTAGCACGTGAATTAAAGATTAATTTAAATAATGTTTCGGGTTCTGGTCGAAAAAATCGAATTTTAAGAAACGATGTTGAACTATGTAAAACAAGTCTTTTAAACAATTCAGATAAATTAAAAATAGAGCCATTTCCCATAAATATGTTACAAAGAACTGTTGGTAAAAATTTATATAATAATTGGATCAATATACCTCATGTAACTCAGTTTGATGAGGTTAATATCACTGCATTAGAAGATTTTCGAAAAAGTTATAATAATACAGAGTATAAAAAAGATACGAATTATAAAAATGTTACTATATTAGTTTTTGTTATAAAAGCAGTATCACATGCATTGTTAAAATTTCCAATTTTTAATAGTTCTTTATCCATAGATAAAAAAACAATTCTTTTTAAAAAATACGTTAATATTGGTGTTGCTGTAGATGTTGAAAATGGTTTATTTGTTCCAGTATTAAAAAACGTTAATAAAAAAAACATTATGAATTTATCAATCGAATTAATATCACTTTCCGATAAAGCACGTAAAAATCAGCTAGATAAATTAGATATGAAAGATGGTTGTTTTACGATTTCAAATTTAGGAAGTATTGGGGGTTATTGGTTTACACCAATCATCAATTCTCCAGAAGTTGCAATTCTTGGAATTTCAAAAGCAGTTATTAAACCAATATGGAACGGTATAAAATTTATTCCATCCTTGATATTGCCTTTATCTTTATCTTATGATCATCGAGTGATTAATGGAGCGGAAGCAGCTCGTTTTATTTCTTTTCTTAAAAAATTATTATCTGACATACGTTTTTTAGTTATGTAATTTTATATTAATTAATATTTTTTATAAAATTGATTATTAAAGAGGTTTATATGCGTCAAAATATTGAAGCAGAAGTATTAATTTTAGGATCTGGACCTGCTGGTTATTCTGCAGCTTTTCGATGTGCTGATTTAGGTTTGGATACGGTTTTAATTGAACGTTATAGTAAATTAGGTGGTGTGTGCTTAAATGTAGGATGTATTCCTTCAAAAGCTTTACTACACATAGCAAAAGTAATAAAACAGGCAAACGATTTATCTGAAGTAGGTATTTTTTTTAATAAACCTTCTATTGATCTTAAGAAAGTGCAAATTTGGAAAACAAGTATTGTTAATAAGCTTACTCATAGTTTATTTAATCTCAGTAAAAAAAGAAATATCAGATTTATTGAAGGCACAGCTTATTTTGAAAGTGATCACAATGTTATTGTAGAAAATTGTAAGAATGAATTTAATATTTCTTTTAAAAATGCTGTTATTGCTACTGGTTCTAGTTCCATTCAAATACCTTCATTTCCTATAGAAGATAGTAGAATATGGGATTCTTCAGATGCTTTAGAAATAAAAAATATTCCTGATCGTTTTTTAATAGTAGGTGGTGGAATTATTGGTTTAGAAATGGCAACAATTTATAGTGCATTAGGCTCAATTGTTGATATAGTAGATCGTTTTAATGTTTTTCTTCCATCAGTTGATTCAGATATTTCCAAAGTATATATGAAGTCAATTAACAAAAAATTTAATGTTTTTTTAAATACTCATATTACATCCTTAGAAGCGAAAGACGATGGTTTGATTGTTTCTATGGCTGGTGAAAATATAAAAAATAATGTTTGTTATAATAACGTATTAGTAGCGATAGGAAGAAGCCCTAATACTAAAAATTTAGGATTAGATCAAATTGGCATAAAATTAAATAAATCGGGATTTATTGAAATAAACAATCAGTTAAGAACTAATATCTCTAATATTTACGCTATTGGTGATGTAACAGGTTTTCCTATGTTAGCGCATAAAGCTATTCATGAATCACATATTGTTGCAGAGGTAATTTCTGGAAAAAATCATTACTTTGAACCTAAAGTAATTCCTTCAGTCGCTTATACTGATCCTGAAATTGCTTGGGTTGGTTTGAATGAAAAAGATGCTATTAAATCTAAAATTGATTACGAAACTTCAATTATTCCTTGGAATGTATCTGGAAGAGCCCATGCTTCGAATTGCACGGTAGGCATGACAAAATTAATTTTTAATAAAAAAAATAATCAAGTGATCGGTGGAGCTATAGTAGGTGAGAATGCTGGTGAGTTAATCAATGAAGTGACTCTTGCAATTGAAATGGGTTGTGATGCAGAAGATCTCTCCCTTACTATCCATGCTCACCCTACGTTAAGCGAATCAATTTGCTTAGCCTCAGAAATTTTTCAAGGTACGGCAACAGATTTATTAAATGCAAAAAAAAGTACTGTTGTATAAAATTTAATCTAATTCTTTTAGAACAAGAAAAGATTATAGAAATTATATTTCTATAATCTTTTCTTGTTCTAAAAGAATTAGATTAAATCTTTATTTCAAATATGCATAAAATTATATTAATTTCATATTAAATCTAAATTGAAATATTTTTACCATGATATATCTCTCTCATTTCTTTCCATAATAAATTCACAATATAAGAACGTTCTTTTTTTGATAAATCTTTTACACTGGTATTAAATAAATAATTTTGTAAATGAAATTCTCGTAATAACATTCTAGTATGAAAGATGTTTTCTTGATGTACATTTACATCAAGCATTTCATACATAGATTTAATATTATTAGACATAAAGTTTTGGATAGAATTGATTTTATGATCAATAAAATGTTTTATCCCATTTATATCCCGGGTGAATCCTCTTACACGATATTCAATTGTAACAATATCTGATTCTAGTTGATTGATAAGGTAATTTAGCGCGTTAAGCGGAGATATTATTCCACAAGTTGAAACTTCAATATCTGCTCTAAAGGTACAAATCCCACTTTGAGGATGGCTTTCTGGATATGTATGAACGCAAATATGACTTTTATCTAGATGAGCTAAAACAGAAGATGAAATAATATTATTATTTTTTTTCTCAATATTTAATGTATCTGAAGTTATTGGTTCTTCACATACTAATATAGTCACACTAGCGCCTTGAGGCTCATAATCTTGATGAAATATATTTAACACATTAGCACCAATAATTGAACATGTTTTTTTTAATATTTTTGTCAATCGGATAGCATTATATTGTTCATCAATATATGCGATATAGCTATTTCTTGAATTATTAGTATTTGCATAACAAATATCATAGATACAAAAACTTAGGCTTTTAGTCAAATTATTAAAGCCGTATAATTTTAGTTTTTGCAATTTAATTACTCTCCCTCCTATAATAGGATTTTTAACTTTTATTTAATGCATTAATAATATATTGAGGTAAATAAAAACTGCCTATATGTATTCGAGGATTATAATAGTTAAAAGATAATTTTGATTTCTTTATACGAGATTTTAATTTTTTCAAATTATTTAACCGAAATTCTATATTATCTGATCCCCATGCAAACATCATTGTTCCTCCGTAATAAGTAGGAATGGATGCTTGGTAAAAATTGGCATCAAAAAAATATTTTTTTAAATTTTCATAAGTTAAAATAATTTCTTTTGTTTGAAAAAAAGAAACTCCATTTTGTGCTACAAAAATTCCATTTTTTTTGAGTTTCTTTTTGCAATTTAAATAAAAATCTGAAATAAATAAATTTTTTCCAGGTCCTACAGGATCTGTAGAATCAGATATAATTAAATCAAATTTTTTATCTGTTTGTTTTATGAAATTTAATCCGTCGTTAATAATTAATTCTAAACGAGGATCTTCATATGCGTTGTTGCTGTGATCGGGAAAATATTTTTTACATAAATTAACAATATTAATATCAATTTCTACCATCGTAATATTATCAATATTTTTATGCTTACATACTTCTCTTAATATACCTCCATCACCTCCACCTATGATCAATACATCTTTTATTAGACCATGAGAAAATATGGGTACATGACTTAGCATTTCATGATATATAAATTCATCTTTTTCTGTAGTTTGCACAATATCATCTATAGTCATTACTTTTCCCATAACTACATTATCAAATATTTTAATATCGTGATATTTATTTTTTTCTTGATATAATATTTTATCAATTAAAAAATATTGTCCAAGATGACAATGAAGTTGTTCATGCCATATTTTTTTATTAGTCATGGTATTTTTTTTTGCCTTTAATATATTAGTAATAAATTATTTAATAATTGATTGTAAGTGCAGTGAAATAATAGAGTTTATTTTTAGACTTTTTAAAAGAAGGAAAATGATGTTTTATAAAACATTTTATATGATATATAATAATTTAATATTTAAAAAAACATTTTAATTTACTAAAGATTATCAAAAATATTATGAGAATGCTATTATTTATTCGATAGATTTACAAAATTTTGCATTTTCTAGTATTAATTTAGCTAAATTAGAAGATTGTAGTGATGCGATAAATATATTTTTTTTAAAATTTAATGCGGCTTGTTTATTAGATAAATCAGATATTGATTTAATAATAATTAATGGAGTATGAAATTGATAACATACTTGTGCTATTGCTGCAGACTCCATTTCTACCGCAATTGCAGAAGAAAATTGAAATTTTACTTTATTAATTAAATCATCTCCACTAACGAATGAATCTCCTGTAACAAGTAATCCTGTAACAAATTTAAATCTAAATTTGATAGCAGTTTCTTTAAGAATATTATATAATTTTTTATTTATATTAAATCTTATTGGATAATTTGGTATTTGACCTATACAATAACCGAATTGTGTTAAATTTACGTCATAGTAACATAATTGATTAGGAATAATAATATCTCCTATTTTTAGTTTATCGTGCAACCCTCCTGCTGAACCTATATTAATTATAATATTAGGTTTGAAAAAATGGATAAGCAGCATAGAAGCAATGCTAGCTGATACTTTACCAATACCTGATTTGATTAAAAAAATGTTGTTTTTTTGTAGTTTTCCTATATAAATTTGAAATTTTCCAATAATTTTTATTTTTTTATAATTGATGATTTTTTTAAATACTTTTATTTCTTGATCTATGGCACCAATAACTCCAATATTTATATTCATATTAATTTATTTCAACTATTTTAAATATTAAATGATGACCCGCATCCACATGTATTTTTTGCATTTGGATTATTAACAATAAACTTTGATCCTTCTAAATTTTCTATATAATCTATTTCTCCACCATTTAAATATTGTAAACTTATAGGATCAATAATTAAAAAAACATCTTTTTTATCAATTAATATATCGTTTTTATTTACATTTTCATCAAAATTAAATTGATATTGAAACCCACTACATCCTCCTCCAATAATATATATTCTTAACTTTAAGTTTTTATTTTTTTTAATTAGAATAAGATTTTGTATTTTTTTAATGGCATTTTTTGTTATTTTAATATGATTATTAATAATATTTTTCACTGTAAATTATTCTCAAAATATTTAGGTATTTTAAATATGATATCTTATCATAAAACAAATAATTTGAAGAAATGAATGTAGATTAGTTATTAATATTTTTTATGTCCTTGCGCCGATAGATTATTTTTTTTATTGGCGCAGGTTTAATTATACAACAATAGAAGTTAATATAACTGGTTTATATCTTAATGAATTAAAATTTCTATTTTGTTTTGAGTAAATTTAATCAGATCTTTTCCGAAGAAATGCAGGGATATCTAAATACTCTGGTTCTTTGCGTTTTGGGTTTTCTGTTTCTTTAATTTCGTTTTTTGTATGTACATCATTTTTTATATGTTTTTTATCTAGTGTGGAAGATGACATATTTAAATACTGATAACGATAATCTAACAGTGTTTCTTTAGAAGATTTATTTTTAATTTGATTAACGTCTGAGTATTTTTCCATACCAATTCCGGTTGCAACGACTGTGACTCGCAGTGTATCATTCATATCTGGATCTAAAGAGGTTCCTATTACAACTGTCGCATTATCTGACGCAAAAGATCTAATAGTATTTCCTACAGTTTCAAATTCATCTAACTTTAAGTCAAAACCAGCCGTAATATTAACTAATACACCTCGTGCTCCTGATAAATCTATATCTTCTAGTAAGGGACTAGATATTGCTATTTCTGCAGCTTCTTCTGCGCGATTTTCCCCAGAAGATATTCCTGTTCCCATCATGGCATATCCCATTTCTAACATGACAGTTCGAACATCAGCGAAGTCTACATTCATAAGACCGGGTCTTGTAATTAATTCAGCAATACCTTGAACTGCTCCTTTTAAAACATTATTTGCCGCACCAAAAGCATCTAATAAAGATATACCCCGACTAAGTACTTTCAGTAATTTATCATTTGGTATTGTAATTAAAGAATCTACATATTTTGATAGTTCGACCACTCCTTGATCAGCGATAATCATTCTTTTTTTACCTTCAAAATTAAAAGGTTTAGTTACTACAGCAACAGTTAAAATCCCTAGTTCTTTTGCTATTTCTGCGACAACTGGAGCCGCCCCAGTTCCTGTTCCACCTCCCATGCCGGCTGCTATAAAAACCATATCTGAACCGTCTAACGCTGACTTTAGTAATTCTTTATCTTCTTCTGCTGAATTTCGTCCAATTTCTGGGTTTGCACCAGCACCTAATCCTTTAGTAATATTATTTCCTATTTGGATAGTCTGTCCCACTTCTATCTTTCTCAAAGCTTGGGCGTCAGTATTAATGGCAAAAAATTCAACGCCTTCAATACGTTCTCTTACCATATATTCTACCGCATTTCCACCGCCTCCACCAACACCGACTACTTTAATTATTGCATTATTACTTAATTCTACAGGTTCAAACATAATTTAATTCCATTATCTATCTTGAATTTTAGAGATGTTTAAGATTGATTTAAAATTCTCTTTTAAACCAATTATTAATTTGTTTAAACCATTTTTCAATAAAAGAACTTTCTTTTTTTATATTTTCAGATTCCAAGTAAAATTCTTTTCCATAGTGTAATAATCCCACTACTGTTGAATAATTTGGTTCAGTTATATTTTCTATTAATCCTGATATATTTATAGGTTTAGCAATTCGAATTTTATTTTGAAAAATTTTTTCTGCATATTTATGCATTAATGAAATGTTTGAAGCACCTCCTGTTAATACTATACCACTTGATAATTGATATTTCTTTCCTTCTTTATAAAGTTTATTTTGTATATAAAGAATTCTATTATTAATCAACGTTAATAGCTCACTGTATCTGGATTCAATAACGTCTGATATTGTATCTGATTGTAAATTTTTAAATAAATTTTGATGTTTTTCAGATAACTCAATATTACTTTGAGAATCTTTGGGTGCTTTTAATAAAGAGTTATAATTAATTTTGATGATTTCTGAATCAGAATAGGATGTTCTAAAAGCGTATGAAATATCTTTAGTTACAATATTTCCCGCATATGGAATAACTTGACTATCTTCTATAAATCCGTCGATATAAGTGGTAAAATCTATTGTTCCACCTCCCATATCAATCATACAAACACCTAATTTGCATTCTTCCTCGGTTAACACTGCTTTACTAGATGCAAGACCGGAAAAAATTACTTGGTCAACTTTAATATTACATTTTTCTACTGCTTTAATAATATTTTTAGCTATGTTTTGATGGCATGTAATTAAATGCACTCTTACTTGCATTCTCGTTCCTGATAAACCTATTGGATTTTTTATCCCGGATTGTTGATCAATTGAATATTCTTGCGGAATAACATGTAGTATGTGATGTTCATTAAGAATTTTAACTGATTTGGCAGTATGTATTACATTTTCTATATCTTCTTTGGTAACTTCGTCTTCAGAAATGGGTACTATTCCAATTTCGTTTTGACAATCAATATATTTGCTAGACAAGGATAAATATACAGAAGTAATATTACAATTAGCCATAATTTCAGCTTTATAAACAGATTCTTTTATACACGACACAACTGCATCTAAATTATTGATTCTTCCTTTTTCTATTCCTTTTGATTTACATATTCCACTTCCAATTATTTTTATTGTACTATCTATTAAAATTTCACCTACCAAAGTAACTACTTTATTAGTTCCTACTTCTAGTCCGACTACCAATTTTTTATTTGTTGATATAATCATTATTTCTTAGCCTGTACTATATTTTTCAATTATTACTTGTATTATAAATCAGGATTTCTGATATTTTATATTATAGTTATTTGATATCAATAATGTTTTTAAAATTGTTTATTTAGACAGAAATAAGGTTTTAAAAATTTATGTTTTTTAAAATTTTTTAATTATTATATTTTATAATTTTATTTTTAAAAAATTAAATTTTTAAAAATATAGAAATATTGTTAAATAACATTTTTAATTGTGTACGCTTTATAAGCGATAGAAATATTCATTTTTAATAAGTTTATCAAGCAATAATAAAGGTTTTATTTTATAATACTTTAATATTTTAAATAAGTTTAAATTATAATATTAATAATTATTTGGTATAATAGTTTTATTTAAAATTTTTAGCACTAATGTATCAAATGATATACCTGCAGCATTGGCAGCTATTGGGAGTAAACTTCGATTTGTCATTCCTGGAATAGTATTTATTTCTAGTAACCAGAATTTATTATTTTTATCTAATATCAAATCAATTCTTCCGCAACCGTTACACCCTAATATATTCCAAGCTTTTTTTGATATTGTTTTAATTGTTATTTCTTCATTTTTATTTAATCCACTTGGGCATAAATATTGAGTAGAAGACAATTGGTATTTTGAAGAATAATCATAAAAATTATTTTTTGAAATAATTCGTATAGAAGGCAAGATTTTTGTATCAAGAATTGAAACAGTATATTCTTCTCCTTTAATAAATTTTTCAATCAAAATAGTATTACTATATTTAAATGCTGTTTCAACCGATTTTTTTAATTGTTCTTTTGAGTGAATTAACGTTATTCCTATACTTGATCCTTGATTATTAGGTTTTATTATAAGTGGGTATTCTAATTGAGAAAATTTTTTTTCTAAAAAAAAACATGAATTTTTTAAAAAATTTTCTTTTTGAATATATAGATCTGGTATTACATGAAGACCAATAGATTTCCATAGTAATTTTGTTTTTTTCTTATCTAAAGATATAGAAGATGCCATAATTCCACTACCAGTATAAGGAATATTTAAATATTCTAATACTCCTTGAATGCTTCCATCTTCACCTCCTTGACCATGAAGTGCAATGTATGCAGTATTGAAGCCTTGTTTTTTTAACTGCATAATAGGAAAATCACGTGTGTCAAATGGATACGCGTTAATACCAGATCGAATTAAACTTTTTAAAACCGCATCGCCTGATGCTATTGATATTTGGCGTTCTGAAGAATTACCACCGAGTAATACCGCCACTTTTTTTTTCATATTTTCACTTGTTGTTTTTTTTGATAAAAATTTCATTAGCTATTTTTTCTATATTTCCAGCGCCTTGTATCAAAATAATATCATTTCCATTTAGATAAGAAATAATAGAATTTAATATTAATGTATAATCTGTAACAAAAACTACATTTTTATTTTTTATTTTTTTTATGTCATTATATAATGATTGACTGTCTGCGCCATTAATCATTTCTTCATTTGCAGAATAAACATTTAATATTAGTAGTTTATCTACTTGAGATAAAACTTTAATAAATTCATTATATAAATTATATGTTCTTGTATATCGATGAGGTTGAAATATCATTATTAAATTTTTTTTAGGCCAACTTATTCTTATTGTTTGAATATTTTTAAATAGTTCATTAGGATGGTGACCATAATCATCTATTAACATAATATTATCTTTTACAATACCATTTTTTTTAATCAAAATCTTTCCAAGATATTCAAATCTTCTACATGTACCTTTAAAATTTTTTAATGATTTAAGAATTTTATGATCGGAAATTTTTTGTTTCATAGCTATTGCTATTGCAGCTGCTGCATTTAAAGCATTGTGTTGTCCTGCCATTTTCAAAGTAACTTTTAAATTTGATATATTGTTTTTTCGTATCACAGTAAAGCTTGAAGAAAAGTTATTTTGTTTGTAAGAAGTAATATGAATTTTAGCAGATTTATTAAATCCATATGTAATGATTTTACATTTTATTTTTGGAATTATATCTCGTATAGCATCATTATCTATACATAACACAACTGTTTTATCTAACGGAATTTTATTTATAAATTTTAAAAATGACTGTTTTAATAAATTAAAATCATTATTATAATGATTCATATGATCAGGCTCAATGTTAGTTACAACGATAGTTTTAGGATTTAAATAAAGAAATGAACTATCACTCTCATCTGCCTCTACGATAAAATAGTTAGAATATCCTAGTCTGGAATAAGAATTAATTGATTTTATTAAACCACCATTAATAATAGTAGGATCTAATTGATTTTCATTAAATATATCAAAAATCATTGAAGTAGTAGTAGTTTTTCCATGTGTACCAGAAACAGCTATTCCAAATTTATGTTGCATTAATATTTGTAACATCTCTGCTCTTAATAATATAGGAATATTTTTTTTTTTAGCTTCTATAACTTCCGGATTAGTTGATGAAATAGCACTAGATATAATAACGAAATCAATATTTTTGATATTTTTTTTGGAATGTTGAAAATAAATTATTGCTCCTAATTTGATTAGGTTTTTTGTAATAGAGGTTTGTAATATATCGGAACCACTAATTTTATATCCTAATTGTAATAAAATCAAAGCAATTCCATTCATTCCAGAACCTCCAATACCTATGAAATGAATTTTATTGAATGATTTATTTACAAAGAAATTATTTTTTTTTATGTATTTTATATTCATTTTTATATATTTAATTGTTAATAATTTATTTTTCACAAATATTATTAATTATTTGAAAAATTTTTTCTGTAGAATTTCTTTCTCCAAGAGAAAATGCCTTTTTTGCCATTATAAGTAATTTTTTTCTATCTAAGGAATTTAATATATTTGCTATTAATTTCGCATTAAATTCAGATTGATCAATAATTCTTGCAGCACCATTATTTTTTAGATCTTGTGCATTTAATAATTGTTGTTGATCTTTATGTGGATATGGTATAAAAATTGCTCCGATTCCTACAGTGGCAATTTCACTTACAGTAAGAGCACCAGATCTAGATATTACGATATCAGCCCATTCATATGCAGAAGCTATATTTTCAATAAAAGCATTAACCATATATTGATAAAATCCATATGTTTGATATGTTTGTTTTGTTTTTTCTAGTTCATTTTTTCCCACTTGATGCCAAATAATAACTTTTGATTTTAAAAAAAATGATATTTTAGGTAAAGTACTATTAAAAATAGATGAACCTTGACTTCCTCCAATAATTAGTATTCGAAGAGGGCCAGATCTATTTTGAAAACGCTTCATAGGTGGTGGAATTTTGATAATATCTTCTCGAATTGGATTGCCTACAACTTCGGCATTTTTTAAAGAGCCTTTAAAAGCCTGCATATTTTTTGTAGATATTTTGGAAAGAAAACGATTTGTAATACCTGGAACTTTGTTTTGTTCATGTAAAATAAAAGGAACTTTTGAAGTCCACGCTGCCAATCCTCCGGGGCCGGATACATACCCACCCATACCTAATACAATGTTGGGCAAGTAATTTTTCATAATTTTTTTGATTTTAAAATAAGATTTCAATATATATATTGGAGAAACAATTAAGGTTTTTAAGTTAGCGTTAATTAATCCATTTATATGAATAAAATGAATTTTAATATTATACTTTGGAACAATGTCAGACTCTATTTTATTTTTTGTTCCTATCCAATTAATACTCCAGCCGTTTTTTATTAAATAATTTGCTATAGTTACCGCTGGAAATACATGCCCACCACTACCACCTGCTATAATTATAATTTTTTTAGAACTCATTTAATTTCCTTAGGTAAAGCTTGATTTTTACTTAACCGTAGTTCAAAATCAATTCTTAATAAGATACAAATAGCCATCAAATTAATAATTAAACTTGAACCTCCATAACTAATTAATGGCAAAGTAAGTCCTTTAGTTGGTAATATTCCAGTAACAGCTCCAATGTTGATTAAGGTTTGAAAACTAAACCATAAACCAATAGAACAAGCTAAAAATCCTGAAAAAATTTGTTGTTTTTCCAAAGATTTTTGACCTATATACATGGCTCGAAAAGAAATCATAAAAATAGTTAATAATATAAGAAAACAACCTATATATCCTAATTCTTCACCTATAATAGAAAAAATAAAATCACTATGAGCTTCTGGTAAATAGTTTAGTTTTTGTATCGAATTTCCCAAACCTTGCCCAAAAAAGTGTCCTCTTCCAAAAGCTATTAATGATTGTGTTAGCTGATATCCATTTCCAAATGGATCTTTCCAGGGATTCCAAAATGATAATATTCTATTTATACGATATGGTTTTATTAATATTAAAAATATTACTATTAGTAATACGATAAAAATAATTGAAAAAAATTGTTTTATTTTTGCTCCAGAAAGAAATAAAATTGACAAAGTAGTAAGTAGCAAAACAACAACTGTTCCTAAATCCGGTTCTGCTAATAAAAGAGTTGATTGTATAGCAATGATACTGATGGGTTTTAAAAATCCCCAAAAATTATTATGTACTTCTTTAATTTTTCGTGATAAGTAATTAGAAATATAAAGAAAAGAAGAAATTTTACATATTTCAGCAGGTTGTATATGTAATATACCTATACTAATCCATCTATAAGAACCATGTACTGATTTACCTATAAGCAATACAAAAATAAGCAATAATATTGAAAATATTAGTATAATATTGCTATATTGCTTCCAAAATATCATAGGAATACGTAAAAGAAAGAAAGATAATAAAAATATTAAAACAAAATAAAATACTTCTCTTTTTGCAAAAAAAAAGGGATCTTTGTACAAACTTTGTCCTATAGGTATAGATGTAGATACTACCATAATTAATCCAGTCACACATAAAGCTAAAGTTAACCAGACTAGTATTCTATCGTATAATATGATATGCTTTTTTTTGCTTTTTTTTGCTTTTTTTTTAAAAACATTAACTTAATTCCTTTGATAATGTTATGAAAAGATTACCTCTTTCTTCAAAGTTATTAAATTGATCTTTACTGCTACATCCTGGAGATAAAAGTACTACATCACCTGATTTGACTTTTTTAGATATTAAAATCATAGCTGTTTTCAAATCGTGAACGTAAATAGATTTTTTTTGACATATTTTTGATATATTCATACCATCTTTTCCAAAACAATAGATTCTAATTTTTAATTTTTCTAAACAATTTTTAAGAATGTTAAAATTAGCAGATTTTTTATCCCCCCCTAATAATAACCATATTGTTCCTTGGGTATTAATGTTTTCTAGAGCTATCTGGGTACTATTAACATTTGTGGATTTTGAATCATTAATCCAAGATATATTGTTACATCTTCGTACTATTTGAAATCGATGTGGCAAATTTATAAACGTACTAAGTATTTTTTTAGATTTATCTCTTGGGAAATTCATAACGTCTGCAATTGCTAATGATACCAAAGCATTGTTATAGTTTTGATGCCCATAAAGTGATGTTTTTGATACATCAAGTACTTTTTTATTTTTGCAATATAAAAAAATATTACTTTTTTCATTATTAATATAATAATCGCTATTATTCGTGCCAAAAGTAATATATTTTTTATTTTGTTTTTTTAAAAAAAAGTTGTTTTCTTTTAAATTAATTAAACATGTTTCTGCATTGTTATAAATAGATAGTTTGATTTTTTTATATTGTTTAAATCCTTTTGGATATCTATCTAAGTGATCTTCTTTAATATTTAGCACTACAGCTATTTTAGATTTTAAGCTGATTATATTTTCTAATTGAAAACTTGATAATTCTAGTATATATAAATCATTTTTTTTTTCTAGCATTTCTAATGCTGGAAACCCAATATTACCTCCTAAACCAACTTTATATTCTGATTGTTCCGCAATGTTTTTTATCATTGTAGCTACAGTGCTTTTTCCATTAGTACCGGTAATAGAAATAATAGGAGCTTGAGCTTCTCTGGAAAATAATTCAATATCACTAATTATTTCAATACCTAATATTTTGGCTTCTATTAAAATAGGTTTAAATGAAGATATTCCAGGACTAATAATAATTAAATCTGATTCTAAAATCCATTTTTTTTCTAAAATTCCTAACTTATATTGAATATTTTTAGGGAGTTTGTATAAGCAATCAGGATTTTTAGATTCATCAATTATTTTAGGAGTTATTCCTTTTTTTAAAAAAAAATTAATACAAGAGATTCCAGTTAATCCTATACCTAAAATTAAGATTTTTTTTCCTGAATATTTATATGACATCGTGTATCCTTAAAGAGATAACTCCTATTAATAACAATATAAAAGATATTATCCAAAATCTAATAGTAATTAAAGGTTCTGACAATCCTTTTATTTCATAATGATGATGAATTGGAGCCATTTTGAATATTCTTTTTTTTCTCATTTTAAAATAAATAACTTGTAATATGACAGACATGGTTTCAATAACAAAAATACCACCCATTAATAATAATAATAATTCTTGATGTAATAATATCGATATTATTCCTAGTGCTCCACCTAATGATAAAGACCCAACATCTCCCATAAATATTTTAGCCGGATAAGTATTAAACCATAAAAAACCTAATCCAGAACCTACAATTGATGCACATAAAACACTAAGTTCATTCGATTTCTCTGAATATGAAATATTTATATTATTACATATATTAATATCAGAGCTAAAAAAAGCAATTAAACCAAATCCAAAGGATAAAAAAATTACTGGCATTATTGCTAATCCATCTAATCCATCTGTTAAGTTTACTCCATTACTTGAACCAACAATCACTAAGTAAGATAAAAATATATAAAGATAATTTATTTTAAAAGATATTGCTTTATAGAAAGGAATAATTATTTCTATAGCGATACTATTTTCTTGATGAGCATACATAATATAAAGAAGTAATATAGCAATTATTGATAATCCAAGAAATTTATATAATATTTTTAAACCCACTGAATTTTGAAATTTAATTTTTTTGTAATCATCCAATAACCCAATTACACCATATCCTATTAAAATAAAAAGAACATACCAGATATATGTGTTGTTTAAATCGCAGTAAAAAAAAGTAGAAAAAAATATTGAAATAACAATAAACACTCCACCCATAGTAGGAGTATTGTTTTTCTTGAAATGTCCGGTAGGACCTTCTGTTCTTATTATTTGAAATGTTTGAAATTTTTTAAAATACGATATAATATATGGTCCAACAAATAAATTTATAAAAAACGATGTTAATAAACTAAATATTATTCGACAAGAAATTAAAGCAAACATTTTAATATTTAAGTATTGGTTAATTAAAAATATCATTTTTTTTAGACTCATGCATCAAATATTCTACAATTGTTTCCATTTTCATATTACGCGAACCTTTAATGAGAACTGTGCTTTTATTTTGCATCAAAATTGTTTCTTTAAGATCTTTCTTTAATAGATTTTTTTGTTTTATGGAAAAATGTTTTGCATTTTTACATATTTTATAAATTTCATGACTGTATTTTCCAAAACTAAAAATATAATCAATATTTGATAAGCTAGAAATATTTCCTATAATTTTATGATATAACACACTTTTTTCACCTAATTCTGCCATGTCTCCTATAACTAATATTTTATAACCTGGCATTTTTTCTAAAATTTTAATTGAGATAATCATAGAAGCTACGTTGGCATTATACGTATCATTAATTAAAATAATATTTTTACTTAATTTAATAGGTTCTAATCGACCCGGTATAATAGGAGATTCTAATAATCCAGTTTGGATTTGTTTTAATGGTGTATTAATTGCAAATGCGAGTGCGCTAGCAGCTAAAGCATTAGATATGCTTTGATACCCTAGGTAAGGTAATACAATATTTATTTTTCCAGATGGTGTATGCATAATAAAACATGTTTGATTTGCATAAATTTTAATATTAGTAGCAAAAAAATGACTTTCTTTTTTTTTTTAATAGAAAAATAAAATATTTTTTTATTTTGAATTTTTTTTATCCATTGTGAAAGATGGTTACTATCTAAATTAATAATAACTATACCTTGATTTTTTAAATGAGATAATATTTCTGATTTTTCTTTTGATATGCCTAATAATGATCTAAATCCTTCTAAATGTGAGTGATAAATATTATTTATTAGTGCGATATTTGGTTGAGTAATTTTGGAGAGGTAATGCATTTCTCCTGGATTGTTAGTTCCTAATTCAATTACTCCATATTTGTCTGTTTTTTTTAATTTTAATAAAGTAATGGGAACACCTATATGATTGTTTTCATTTTTAGAAGAGTATATTATATTTTTATTTTTTTTAAGTATAGAAACAGTCATTTCTTTAACTGAAGTTTTTCCACAAGATCCAGTAATAGCTAATATTTTTAAGTTAATTATATTACGAAGCCAATGTGCAATTTTTCCTAAAGCAATAGTAGTATCTTGTACTACAATATAAGAAATATAGGATGTTATATGTCTATTAGTTATTATTGCAGAACATCCTTGTTCAATCGCTTCTTGAATAAACAAATGTGCATCAAATTTTTTCCCTTTTATCGCGATAAATAAGGTGTTAGGCGCTATCTTTTTAGTATTAATGCTAATATTATTTATTATTTTATTTTTACCATATAACACACCATTTGTAATACTAGCAATTTTTTTTAATGACACAGGAATCATTTTTTTTTTCCAGTAAATTTAACACTACTTCTTGGTCTGAATAATTAATATACTGATCCCCAATGATTTGATAATTTTCATGACCTTTACCAGCAATAAAAATTATATCATCGATATTTGAGTGAAAAAAAACATAAGAAATAGCTTTTTTTCTATTTGGAATAATTATTAATTTTTTATTTTGTATACATCCAGATTTAATGTCTTTAATAATTTGATTTGGATTTTCGTTTCTAGGATTATCATTGGTAATTATTATTTGATCTGCTATTTTTTCTGCAATTTTACCCATTAAAGGGCGTTTTTTGTAATCTCTTTCTCCTCCACATCCAAATATGCACCATATTTTTTTTTTAGAATATTGAAATTTAATAGCATTGAGTGATTTTTTTAATGCATCAGGAGTATGAGCATAATCTATAATAACAATTGGTTTGTTAATTATATTAAATTTTTGCATTCGTCCATAGATTGGTTGCAGTTCAAGAGATGTTTTAATAAGATCAGATAATTTATAATTCATTTCTAACATACATGCTAGTGCTAATAATAAATTTTCTATGTTAAATTTTCCTATTAAACAAGTAGATAAAATTCCATCACCCCAACTAGACTCAAAGTTTATATCAATTTTTTCATTAAAAATTTTAATATCAATAGCATTGATCCATTTGTTAGAATATTTTTTTTGAGTACTATCTTGAATAGTAACTGCAATTGTATATTTATTAGAAAAAGTTTTTAACCATTTTTTTGCATATTTATCATTAGCATTTAATATTATTTTATTAACTTGATGATCAGTAAAAAATGAACGTTTAGCTAATTCATATGTTTTCATATTTTTATGATAATCTAAGTGATCTTGTGTTAAATTAGTAAATATTGCAGCATAAAACAATATATTTTTCACACGATTTTGAACTAAACCATGTGAAGACACCTCCATAGTAACTGATGCGACTTTATCAGATACTGAATATAAAAATGATTGTATATCAATCGTTGATGCAGTGGTGTTATCCGAAGGTTTTAATGATTTATGAAATCCATTACCAAGCGTTCCCATTGTTGCAATTTTATCACCTAATAATTCATGCCATTGATTAATCAGTTGTGTTACCGTAGTTTTTCCATTTGTTCCGGTAACTCCAATTACTTTTACTCGACTACTTGGTTTATTATAAAATCTTTCAGCTAAATTTGAAAGTTGTTGAGATAGTCTAAAAAAAGATATTATAGGAATATTATCAATGTAATTTATTTCACCATGTTTTTTTTTTTTTGTAGTTTCAGATAGAACTGCTGCTACTTTTTTAGAAATTGCTTCCAAGATAAAATCATGACCATTTTTTTTTTCGCCCTGTATAGCTATAAAAATATCTTTAGATGTTAATTTCCTACTATCTAATACTAGATTGTTAATACTTTTTTTTGGAATGTTTTTAATCCAAGGTAATAAAAAATATTGTAAGTTATGTTTTTTCATGACGTATGATGTAAATTTATTATTTTTTTAATAAATTATCTGGGTTAATTTTCATTTTTTTTAATACTAATGTCATTATGTTATTAAAAACTGGGGCAGAAACTGCACCTCCATAATATTTATTTCCTTTAGGATTATCAATAATAATAATCAGAGAAAATCTTGGGTTTTTAGAAGGAGCAACACCTGCAGTGTAAGCTACATATTTCTTAATATAAACACCATGATCTCCAACTTTTTTAGCTGTTCCTGTTTTGATGGAAAAATGATATTTTTCAATGTTTTTTTCAGTGCCACTTGCATCTGATAGAACTGTTTTTTCTAGCATTTTAAGTACTTTTTTCACATATTTTTCAGGGAAAATTCTTTTTTCATATAAGGGATGATTAATTTTTACAATAGAAAGTGGTCTATAAATTCCATAACTTCCAATAGTTGTATATAATCGAGCTAGTTGAAGTGGTGTAACCATTAATCCATATCCAAAAGAAAAAGTTGCTTTTTCTAAATCTGATAATACTTTCTTTTTTGGCAAGAATCCTTGATGCTCCCCTATCAATCCTAAGTTAGTTCGCTGACCTAATCCAAATTTTAAGTATGTATTTACTAAATTTTTACTTTCCATAGAAAGCGCAATTTTTGATACTCCAACATTACTAGAGTTTTGAAGTATTCCTGCTATACTTAATTGTTCATGATACGAAACAT
Source organism: Buchnera aphidicola (Aphis aurantii) (assembly GCF_039388985.1). Classification (NCBI taxonomy): domain Bacteria; kingdom Pseudomonadati; phylum Pseudomonadota; class Gammaproteobacteria; order Enterobacterales; family Erwiniaceae; genus Buchnera; species Buchnera aphidicola. Next base: position 242,830 of record NZ_CP135021.1, read on the forward strand.
CTTTGATTTGATGTTTTTTGATAAAAAAAGGTTTAGTATTTATTACTGAATCTTCTGTAATAAGACCCTGTTTTAATGCTTCCATAATAATTATTGGCTTAACTGTTGAACCTGGTTCAAAAATATCTGTAATAGCTCGGTTTCGAAAATTTTCTGAAATTATATATTGTTTTGAATTTGGGTTATATGCAGGACTTGTAGCCATTGATAATATTTCTCCGGTTTTGATATCGATTAAGATAGCGATACCAAAGTCTGCTTTGTTTTTGTTTACTCCTTCGTATAATTTTTGATAAGTAATAGTTTGTATATCTTTGTTAATACTTAATGTTAGGTTTTTAGAATTATATTTATTAATTAAAGATTCGTTTTCAATTACACGACCTTGATTATCTTTTCTTATTTTTCTTTTTCCTGGTTTTCCTATTAAGTAATTATTAAAACTTTTTTCAACTCCCTCAATACCTTCATCATCTATATTATTAACTCCAATAAGTTGTGCTGCAATTTTTCCAGAAGGGTAATAACGTTTTGCTTCCTCTGTTAAATAAATACCAGGAAGTTTTAGTGCTTTGACATACTTACCAAGTTCAGGTTCAATTTGACGTGCTAAATAAATAAATCTTAAATTTTTATTAAAATTTGCATGAAAAATAATTTTTTTTAATGGGACAGAAATAGTCTGAGATAATGCTTGCCATCTTATATTATTTTCAATATCTATATTATCGTCAATCATACTGGGATCTATGAAAACTGCATTAACTGGAACAGTTACAGCCAATGGATATCCGAGGCGATCATGAATAATTCCTCTAGTATTTATGACAGGTTGTATCCTTAACGTTCTACGATCTCCTTCATATGATAGTTTTTTTGAATCAATAAATTGAAGAAATATTATACGTAATGTTAAGATAATCAAAAATGAAAAAACAACAGTATATAATGCTATAAAACGCCAATTTATATAAGTTGTTTTTTTTATTTTTTTATTTTTAAACGATTTGTTATTTTTTTTGATGTACATCATTTTATAATTATCTTATTTTTTGATATTTTTAAAAAAATTAATAAAATTTATAATTTGTTAAAATGTTTATTAAGCTAGAATCATTAAATATTTTATCAATCAATTGGCGGCATAGAAAGAGTGTTTTTTTCAATAATTAAATTTCTCCATTCTTCATTTTTTTTTTTTACTTCTATACGTAATTTTTCCTCTTCAGCAATTAACATTCGAGTTTTATAAACTATAATCACAATCGCATTGGCGGATAATATTATTGCAAATAATAAAATTAAATGGATTTTTCCAAATAAAAAAAAATCATTTTTAATAATATTTGGTAAATCATAGTGTTGTTTTTTATTCATTTTTTTATTTTAATATATGTTCTGCTGTGCGTAGTACAGAGCTTCGAGATCGAGGATTTTTTTGAATTTCTTCAATAGTTGGTAATAATCGATTTATTATTTTTAATTTACAAATTTTAAGTTTGTCTCTTTTTTTTTCTGTTATGGGCATTCCATGTGGAATTTGAGCTTTCATGCTATGTTTTATCATAAATTGTTTAGTGATTCTATCTTCCAGTGAATGAAAACTAATAACTGTAATACGCCCACCTGGTTTTAATATTTTTAATGAGCTTTCTAATGCATATTTTATTTCTTCTAGTTCTTGATTAATATAAATTCTAATTGCTTGAAAAGTTCGCTTAGCTGGATGTTTATACATATTTTTTTTTGGCGTGGCTTTTTTTATAATATTTACTAATTCTAAAGTTTTTGTTATTTTTTTTGTTTGATTATAATCTTTAATTGCATATGCAATTTTTTTAGCAAAACGTTCTTCTCCAAAATTTTTTAAAACAAAAATAATTTCTTTTACATCACTTTTGGAAATCCAATCTGAAGCTGTCATTCCAAAATTTTGGTTCATTCGCATATCTAGAGGTCCATTTTTTTTATATGAAAAACCTCTTTTACAATCTTCTATTTGTAATGAAGAAACTCCTAAATCAAATAGTATTCCATCTACATTTCCTATGATTTTTTTAGATCGTGCATAATTTAAAATATTTGAAAAAGTGTCATGAAGTATAAAAAATCGTTGATCTTGAATTTGATTGGCTATAAATATTGAATTGAAATCTTTATCAATAGCATACAATTTTCCATTTTTTCCTAATTTTTTTAAAATTTCACAAGAGTGTCCACCCATTCCAAATGTACTGTCAATGTAAATACCATTTTCTTGAATTTTTAATGATTTAATTACTTCTTTTGTCATTACAGGAATATGTTTTATATTTTGATTCATAATTTGGAATTTTTATAAATAAATAAAAAAGAAACATGATCATCTAATTATTTTTAAAATGACCATGTTAATAAATAAAAAATTGGTAAAAATTATATTTTTAGTTGATATTTTACAACACATAATAATAAAATATGTTCTTTTTAACTTATCCTCTAGAAATTCCTACTATACCAGAACGTGTCATTTCAATAATTTCGGATATATTTTTAATAATTTTAAGAAAAGAATCTAATTTTTTTGTGGTTCCGGAAAGTTGTAATACATATGTTTTAGCTGTAATATCTACAATTTGGCCTCGAAAAACTTCAGTAATATGTTTAATATCATTTTTACAATTATTTGTTTGTACCTTTAATAACATAATCTCACGCTCTATATGAGATGTTTGCTCAATTTTAACAACTCTTAAAACATCAATTAATTTATGTAATTGTTTTTCAATTTGTTCAATAGATTGTTCATTTCCTACTGTTTGTATAGTCATTTTCGATAAAGAAAGGTCTTCTGTAGGTGCTACAGTCACTGTTTCTATATTATAACCTCTTTGTGAAAATAACCCTATTACACGTGATAATGCACCTGATTCATTTTCTAAGAGAATAGATAAAATTCTTCGCATATATTTTATTTAAGAAACCTCTTTTTTCCTTAACCACATTTCATTCATACCACCTCCTTGAATTTGCATAGGATACACATGTTCAGAAGTATCTATTTGAATATCTAAAAAAACTAAATTTCCTTCAGATAATTTTTTTAATGCAAATATTAATTTTGCTTCTAATTCTTCTGTTTTATCTATACGAAGACCAATATGTCCATACGACTCTACTAGTTTTACGAAATCTGGAAGTGAATCCATATATGAGTGTGAATGTCTTCCGGAATAAATCATATCTTGCCATTGTTTAACCATGCCTAAAGAAGAATTATTTAAATTTACTATTAAAACCGGTAAATTATATTGTTTTGCAGTTGATAATTCTTGGATATTCATTTGAATACTACCATCACCAGTAATACAAACTACTGTGGCTTTTGGTATTGCTAATTTCACTCCTAATGCAGCGGGTAAACCAAATCCCATAGTACCCAATCCACCAGAATTAATCCAATGTCTAGGTTTGTTAAATTTATAGTATAGCGCTGCAAACATTTGATGTTGACCAACGTCAGAAGTAATATAACATATACCTTTAGTTAACTTGAAAAGAGTTTCAATAACATTTTGAGGTTTTATTTTTTTGCTTTTTACATTATATTCTAAACTTTTGGTTTTTTTCCATTCCTTTATAGTATCCCACCATGTTTTTAAAGAGTGAATTTTTTTTTCATGTTTGATTAGCTCTATTATTTCTTGTAAAACATGTTTTGAATCTCCAACTATTGGTACATCTGCAGGGACAGTTTTAGAGATTGACGTAGGATCAATATCAACATGTAAAATTGTTGCATTAGGACAATATTTTTTTAAATTATTTGTTGTTCGATCATCAAATCGAACTCCAATAGCAAAAATAACATCAGCATTATGCATTGCCATATTAGCTTCATAAGTGCCATGCATACCTAACATGGAAATACTTTGCGGGTGATTCCCTGGAAAAGCTCCTAAACCCATTAAAGAGGTTGTAACAGGACAACGAGTTTTTTCTGCAAATTTTATTAATTCATTACTACTATTAGAACTAATAACACCACCACCTGCATAAATAACGGGTTTTTTTGCTTTTAACAAGATGCTTAGCGCTTTTTTTATTTGTCCTTGATGACCTTTAGTTGTAGGATTGTAAGATCGTATGTGTACATTTTTATGCCATATCAATTCGAATTTACTTTTTTGTTTTAAAATATCTTTAGGTAAATCAATAACTACTGGTCCTGGACGTCCTGTGGAAGCTATCCAAAAAGCTTTTTTAAAAGTAATAGGTATATCTTCTGTTTTTTTGACTAAAAAACTATGTTTTACTATTGGTCGAGAAATACCAATCATATCACATTCTTGAAATGCATCATATCCAATTAAAGATGATGCTACTTGACCTGAAATTACTATCATTGGAATTGAATCCATATAAGCTGTAGCAATTCCAGTAATTGCATTTGTAGCACCTGGTCCAGAGGTAACCAATACTACTCCTATTTTACCAGTGGATCTTGCATATCCATCAGCCATATGAGTCGCTGCTTGTTCGTGTCTTACTAAAATATGTTCAATTCCACCAACAGTTTTTAGAGCATCATAAATATCTAGTACCGCACCACCAGGATAACCAAATATATGTTGTATTCCCTGATTAATTAATGATCTAATAACCATTTCGGCTCCTGATAATATTTCCATTTTTCCCTCCAGGATGCTATTTATTAGTTTGTTCCTAGTTTTTTATTTGTAGTTTATCCTGATAGTTTATCAAGTAAGCGTAGTATAGTTTGAAAATAGTTTAAAAATTTAAAAGAATGTTGTTATTTTATTTTTGTAATAATAAATAAAATTTTATTTATTATTACAAATATATTAAATACTATCAACAAATTGAAGTAAATGAAATAATTTTATACTTTATTTAACGTATATTTAAAATATTTTACTTTAATTTACGTTAATATTACCAATTTTTTAAATTTAGGCGACATCCATGTTGAAAATTGATTTTTTCCTTTGCTAATAAGACATACAGCTAGATTTTTATTAATAGATAATTCTTGTGCTTTTTTTAAACCTAAAAGAAGTAATCCAGTATCCCAGCTATCCGCTTCTAATGCAGTTGAAGCAACAACACTAACGGATACTAAATTGTTTTTTACGGGAATTCCATTTTGAGGGTTTATAATATGTGAAATATTTTTACCGTTGATAAGATAATAATTAAGATAAGTTCCTGCCGTACTAATAGATTGATTGTTTAGACGAATCATTAATTGAACTATTTTTTTGTGATCAGTTGGTTTTTGAATTGCAATAATTTTTGATTTCTTTTTATTTTCCATTTTCACTAACACTGTTCCACCTATGGAAATGATATAGTTTTTTATTCCATTGTTTGTCAGTATGCAAGATAAATGATCCACAGCAAATCCTTCACCCAGTGTGGAAAGATTTATTTGCATTCCATCTATATTTTTTTTTAAATATATTCCTTTTGAGTTTTGAATAATTGTTAAATGTTGAATACCTGTAAGATTTATGTTTTTTTTAATCATTTTTATTGTAGGGTAATTATAAGGTTTTTTTTGAGTTCCAAATCCCCATATATTAATTAAACTACCAATAGTTATATCTAATTTTCCATAAGTATTCTTATGACTATTTAGTGCTATTAAAATAATTTTTAAAAAATTTTTATTAATTTTTAATAATTTTTGTTTTTTTAATTGATTAAATTTGTAAACTAAAGATTGCTGTTTCCACGGAGATAATAATTGTTCATCTTTATTTAAATTGTTCTGTATTAATTTTTTGATATATTTTGTATTTTTTACTTGTTCGTATGGAATTTTTACTTCCCAGTATGTCCCCATTGTTTTCCCTTTCAATACTATTATTTTTTTACTTACATTTTTACAAATTATAAAAATATACAGAATTATTAATAAAAATATAATTGTTTTATTTAGTGTCATATGTTAAATCGTCATTTTCAAAAAAAAATATTATATAAAATTTTTTAATAAAATATTATTAATAAGTAATCAATATTTAAAAAATTACTATTTTAGAATAGTTAATTTAAAATTTTTTTATTTATCTAATAACGATCGATGGAGTTAATGAATGATGGAGTGTATACTAAAATTTTATTTTAATGAAAATTTTTATTTTAGTCGTTTTAGTCTATAAAGATTAGATTGTAATTTATGAGAAAGAAACAATGAAAAGAATAAATATAGTATTAAGAAAAACAGTATTTATTTTAACTCTCTTACTAAGTTTTGGAATGTCTTGGAGCAACAACAATTCTAGTTTTAATAATATTTCGTCTAAACATGTTGTTCCTAGTTTAGCGCCTATGTTAGAAAAGGTGATGCCTTCAGTAATCAGTATTAATATTGAAGGAAGCAAGATAAACCATACTTCTCATTTACCTCATCAATTGAAACCATTTTTTGGTGATAATTCTCCTTTTTGCCAAGGTAATTCACCATTTAGACATTCTCCTTTGTGTCATTTTCACTCTAATAATACACATGAAAAATTTCATGCATTAGGATCAGGTGTGATTATTGATGCTGAAAAGGGATATGCTGTAACTAATAATCATGTTGTAGAACATGCTAATAAAATACAAGTACAATTAAGTGATGGACGTCGTTACGAAGCCTGTGTAATAGGGAAAGACTCACGCTCTGATATTGCTTTAATACAACTAAAAAATGCAAATAATTTAAGTGCAATTAAAATTGCAGATTCTGACACACTAAGAGTGGGTGATTATACTGTAGCTATTGGTAATCCTTATGGTCTCGGAGAAACTGTTACATCTGGTATTATTTCTGCTTTAGGAAGAAGCGGATTAAACATTGAACATTATGAAAACTTTATTCAAACTGATGCGGCAATTAATCGAGGTAATTCTGGAGGAGCATTAGTTAATTTGAACGGTGAGTTAATAGGTATTAACACTGCAATATTAGCTCCAGATGGCGGTAATATTGGAATTGGTTTTGCAATTCCTGGTAATATGGTTAAAAACCTTACATCACAAATAGCTCAATTTGGACAGGTAAGACGAGGTGAGTTGGGGATAATAGGAATGGAATTAAATTCTGATTTAGCAAAGATAATGAAAATTAACACACAGAAAGGTGCTTTTGTTAATCAAGTTTTGCCTAACTCTTCTGCTTTTCAAGCTGGTATTAAAGCTGGTGATATTATTATTTCTTTAAATAAAAAACCTATTTTTAGTTTTTCAGCGTTACGTGCTGAAATTGGATCTTTACCGGTTACTACTAAAATGACATTAGGAATTTTTCGGAGCGGTAAAATTAAAGACATAATAGTTGAATTGAAACCATCTCTTAAACATGGTATGAATTTCGGTGATATTTATGCTGGAATTGAAGGTGCGAATTTATCTAATTATACTTCAGCACAAAAAAAGGGTGTAAAAGTAGACAATGTAAAAGCAAATAGTCCAGCTTCAAAAATTGGCTTTAAGCAAGATGATATTATTATAAAGGTCAATCAAAAACTCATAAATAATTTGGATGACTTAAAACAAGCATTAGATCATAAGTCAAATTTATTAGTTTTTTGCGTAAAAAGAGGAAATGTCAATATTTACTTAGTTAGTGGATAAACCAAATGAGTAAATGAATTGATAAAGTTGGTGGATAATTTTTTGACCCGCCCGATTTTATTAAACGGGCGGTTATCTTAATACTATTTTAATTTACGTAAAAATTCATTAATTTCTGTTTTACTCATTGTTTTATGGTCCACTTTTTTAACAATAATTGCAGAATATAAATTATATTTGTTATTTTTTGATGGTAAGCTGCCTGAAACTACTACCGAGTTTGCAGGGACTCTTCCATAAAAGATCTCTTCTGTTTCTCTATTATAAATTTTAGTACTTTGACCAATAAAAACACCCATGGATATTACACAGCCTTCTTCTACAATAACTCCTTCTACAATTTCAGATCGAGCACCGATAAAACAATTATCTTCAATAATAGTTGGGTTATTCTGCAAAGGTTCTAGTACACCACCTATCCCGACTCCTCCAGATAAATGTACGTTTTTACCGATTTGAGCGCATGATCCTACAGTAGCCCATGTATCGACCATTGTGCCTTGATCTATATATGCACCTATATTAATGTATGATGGCATAATTACTGTATTACAATTCACAAATGCACCATATCTAATAGTGGCTGGTGGTACTATGCGAACTTTGTCTTTTTCAAAATCTTTTTGGGTATATTTGTTATATTTGAGTTGGATTTTATCGTAATAATTTGTATTTTTTCCTAAAAAGACGTTATTTTTTGTGCAATATATGTATAATAAAATTGCTTTTTTTAACCATTGATGAGTAATCCATGTATTATCTTTTTTTTCTGAAATTCTCATTTCTCCTTTATTTAATAAACTAATTATATAAGTAATAGCTTCATAAGTTTCTACATCAATATTATTAAAATCAATTTCATTTATATGTTTGTAAGTATTTTCAATTATTTTTTTAAATTTTTTCATTTCAAATTAACCTTTTACTGGAAAACACTTTTATTTTAGTTAATAACTATTTAGTTAATAAACCTAGAGAGTATTTTTTCTTGTTTTTGCCATGTCAAAATATCACATCCATAGTTTGTAACTAATATAGTATGTTCATATTGAGCTGATAATGAATGATCTTTTGTTTTCACAGTCCATCCATCGTTCATACATTTAACTTCAGCTTTACCCGCATTAACCATGGGTTCAATTGTAAAGATCATTCCATTTTTTAAAATCATTTGATTACTATTTTTATAATGTAATATATGTGGGTCCTCATGGAATGAAGAGCCAATTCCATGTCCACAGTACTCTTTTACAACTGAAAATCCTCGATTTTCAACATAATTTTCAATTGTTTCTCCAATTCTAAAAAGTGGTATTTCTGATTTTATGATTTTTAAAGCAGCATAAAGACTTTCTTGTGTAACTTGACATAAACGTTTAGCTAGAGTATTTACTTGTCCTATAAAAAACATTTTTGAAGCATCCGCATAGTAATTATTTTTAATTACTGCGACATCAATATTGACTATGTCTCCTATTTTTAAAATATGATGTTTATTTGGAATACCGTGGCATACCACATCATTAACAGAAATACAAACTGATTTCGGAAATCCATGATATCCTAAGCATGCAGGGATAGCATTGTTTTGCTTGATAAAATCATGACAAATTTGATTTAGTTGTTCTGTGCTAACGTTTGGTTGAATATATGTTTCAATCATTTCTAATACTTTTGCTGCTAGTTTTCCAGATATTCTCATTTTTTCGATTTCTGATGCTGTTTTAATCATACAGTTCATAATATTTAACCAGTTTAGATATACTTAATTCACTTAATTTAAATTATAGTGTAGAAAATTCAGTTATAAAATTTTTTATTTTAATTTAATTATTAATTTAATAAAAAATACTAATTATTACTGATCTTCAATATTGAATATGATATATTTTATTAAATTTATTGAATATTATGTGGAATATTAAAATATTTGCTTTTTTTAATATAAAAACTGTAGAATTATTTAGCTTATCAAACAATAATGTTAAAAATTTATTATTTTTTTAAGGGGTTTTTATGGAAGTAATATCAATGAGAGATATGTTAAAAGCAGGAGTACACTTTGGCCATCAAACTCGTTATTGGAATCCAAAAATGAAACCATTTATTTTTGGATGTAAAAATAAAGTGCATATTATTAATTTAGAAAAAACTCTTCCGATGTTTAATTTTGCCTTATTAGAATTAAAAAAAATATCTTTTAAAAAAGGAAAAATATTATTTGTAGGAACAAAAAGGGCTGCTAGTAGAAAAATTAAAGAAACAGCAATAAAATGCGATCAGTTTTATGTGAATCATCGTTGGTTAGGGGGTATGTTGACTAATTGGAAAACTGTTCGTCAATCTATTAAACGTTTGAAGGATTTAGAAATAGAATCTAAAGATGGAACCTTTTTGAAGCTAACAAAAAAAGAAGCGCTGATACGAACACGTGAATTATCTAAATTAGAAAATAGTTTAGGTGGTATTAAAAATATGGGAGGTCTACCAGATTGTTTGTTTGTTATTGACGCTTCTCATGAGCATATTGCAATTCAAGAAGCAAATAATTTAGGTATTCCTGTTTTTTCTGTTGTAGATACTAATTCCAATCCTGATGGAGTTGATTATATAATACCTGGAAATGATGATGCAATTAGATCTGTAGCTTTATATTTAAAAGCAGTTACGATGAGTATCTGCAAAATAAACAATCAAACTATATTCAAAGAAGTATTAATTAATTCTGAAGAAAATCATTCTGAAGAAAATCATTCTGAAGAAAATGTCTATAGTTAATATGTTATTTTTTTAAAATTTTTATAGAGAATATTTATGATTAATATTACTGCTGCATTAGTTAAACAATTAAGATTGCGTACAGGTGTTGGTTTTATGGAGTGTAAGCAAGCGTTAATAGAGGAAAATGGAGATATCGAATTATCAATTGATAATTTAAGAAAATCAGGGAAAGTGAAAGCTTTAAAAAAATCTCACAATACTACAAATCAAGGTTTAATATTTTTAAAGATTCAAAATAATATTGGAGCAATGATCGAGTTAAATTGTCAAACTGATTTTGTAGCAAAAGATGACTTATTTATTTCTTTAGGGAATGAAATAGTTTTAACAGCATTATCTCAAAAAATAAAAAATATTTATGAGATAAAAAAATTTTTCGAAACAAAAATGACAGATTTAATTATCAAATTTGGTGAAAATATTAAAATCAATAGATTTTCAACAATAGAAGGTAATAATATATATTCTTATATACATTCAGGTCGTATTGGTGTTTTAGTTAGCGCAAGTAATTTGAATGAAAATGTATTGAAAAATATCGCAATGCATATAGCTGCAAGCAAACCTGAATTTATATATCCTAGTGAAGTATCTAAATCTGTTTTTGAAAGAGAATACAATATACAAATGCAATTAGTAAAAAGCTACAATAAACCTGATAGTATAATAAAAAAAATAGTAGATGGTCGAATGAATAAATTTGTTAATAATATTTCACTTATTGGTCAAAATTTTGTAATTGATCCCAATAAAACAGTAGGTCAAGTATTAACTGAAAATCATGGAAGTATCGAGTCTTTTATTAGATTTGAAATTGGAGAAATAATAAATGGTAATGACAATAGCAATGAAAAGTAATATAATTTTTTTTAAATAAGATATATATTTATCTTGACACATATAAAATATATTCGGATTGAGAAATGTCGACCAATACAAAATTTATATACCCCCGTATTTTGCTAAAAATAAGTGGAGAAGTATTGCAAGGAGTGAATAAATTTGGTATTGATATTAATTCTTTAAAAAAAATTGCTGAAGAAATAAAATTAGTATTAAATATTGGTGTGCAAGTGGGATTAGTAATTGGAAGTGGAAATTTATTTCGAGGTTCCACTTTATCTGAAGTGGGTATAAATAGAATAGCATCTGATCACATTGGTATATTATCAACGATAATCAATAGTTTAGCAATGCATGATATAATGCATAATTCTTCTATTCGTTCTCATGTAATGTCTTCTATACCGATAAATGGTATATGTGAAGCTTATAATTATAGACGTGCAATGCAACTTTTATGTAATAATGCTGTAGTAATCTTTTCTGCTGGTATAGGAAATCCTTTATTTACAACTGATTCTGCAGCATGTTTACGCGGGATTGAAACACAATCAAATATTATTTTAAAAGGAACTAAAGTTGATGGAGTGTATTCCAAAGATCCTCAAAAATACGATCATGTAATTTTTTATAAGAAATTAACATATAAAGATGTTCTTAAAAAAGAATTAAAAGTTATGGATTTATCTGCTTTTTCTTTAGCTAGAGATCATGGTTTGCCCATCCGAGTTTTTAATATTAATAAGCCCAAATCTTTATATCGTATTGTTATGGGGCATGATGAAGGTACTATCATTACATCTTAATAAAAATTTTTAAAAATTTAAAGATATTTTAGAATAAAATAAATAAATCTTCTAAAAAATAAATGCAAAAATAAATATACTCTATAGGTAAATATGTGATTAATCAGCTCTATATTAAAAGCAACCAAAAAATGGAAATATGTGTTAAAAATTTTCAAATACAAATAAATAATATACGAACTGGAAGAGCATCTCCAGATCTTCTTAATAATATATATATTGAATATTTCGGATCTAAAGTTCCGATTCGTCAGATATCTAATATAGTAGTAGAAGATTATCATAGTCTCAAAATTAATATCTTTGATAGTTCTAATACATCTTTAGTTAATAAAGCTATTTTAAATTCGAATCTTGATTTAAATCCAGTTGTTCTTGGTAAAGATATTATTGTTCCAATACCAGGTCTGACAGAAGAAAGAAGAAAAAATCTTATTAAAGTAATTAGAAAAAATGCAGAAAATACTCGTATTTACATACGTAATATTCGAAGAGATGCTAATGAAAAAATTAAGGTTTGTCTAAAAAATAAAACTATTGGAGAAGATCAAGAACACAGTATACAAAATAAAATTCAAAAAATGACTGACAAATATATAAAAAAAATAGAAATGATTTTAATTGAAAAAGAAAAAGAATTAATGAAATTTTAATAAATCAAAGATCATCAAAGATCATCAAAAATAAAATTAATTTTTATATCTGAGAAAATTAATACAAATATTTATCAAAAAAAATTTTTATGAAAAAAATCACAATTTTAGGATCCACTGGTTCTATTGGAACTAGTACAATATCTGTTATTAAAAAACATCCTGATTTATTTAAAATAGTTGCATTGGTTGCTAATAAAAATTTTTCTAAAATGTTAGAACAATGTGAGTTTTTTTCTCCTGATTGGGTTGGGATGAAAGATGAAAAATCTGCAGATATTTTACGGAAAAAAATAAAAGAAAAAAAAATTAAAACACAAGTTCTCTCTGGAGATAAAGAAATTTGTGCACTAGCTTCTTTACAAGAAAATGATTGTGTAGTATCTGCAATTGTCGGAATGTCAGGTTTATTACCTACTTTATCAGCTATATATGCTGGTAAAACAATTTTATTAGCAAATAAAGAATCTTTAATTACCTGTGGTTATATATTTATGAATGCTTTATTTGATAACCACGCTAAAATAATTCCTATCGATAGTGAACATAATGCTATTTTTCAGGTCTTACCTAAAAATGTGCAAAAAAATTTAGGGAACGTAAGTTTAAAAAAAAATGGTATTAAATCTATTATTTTAACTGCATCAGGTGGTCCGTTATATTATTTAAAAAGTAAAGATTTGTCTCGTATTCAACCCGAAGAAATATATGCTCATCCAAATTGGTCAATGGGAAAAAAAATATCGGTAGATTCAGCTACCATGATGAATAAGGGTTTGGAATACGCTGAAGCAAGATTGTTATTTAATGCTTTAGATAATGAAATTAATATTTTAATTCATCCTCAGTCTATTGTTCATTCTATGGTAGAATACATTGATGGTTCGGTATTAGCTCAGCTGTCAGTTCCAGATATGAAAGTTGCTATTTCATATGCAATGGCTTTTCCTGATCGTATTATTTCTGGATCTAATTTTTTAAAATTTACACAATTGAAATGTTTAAACTTTTTTGAGCCAAATTTTATACAATTTCCATGCTTAAAATTAGCAATTAATGCTTTTAAAAGTGGACAATCAGCAATGACGGTGTTAAATGCTGCTAATGAAGTTGCTGTCTCTGCTTTTTTAAATTCAAAAATTAAATTTAATAAAATTTCTGAAATTATTGATCATATTTTAACTTCTTCTAATTTTTTAGAACCCAATTCTATCGAAGAAATTTTTGAAATTGATACAAAAACAAGAATAAAAACAGAAAAAAAAATATTAGCTTTATGTTATTAAAAAATAATAATATTTTATATTAATAATGTTTTATGTAGTAGTTTAAGTGGTTTTAGTTTAAAAAAAAATATTTATATATAATATTATATGAAAAACTTAAAAATTAAAGAAAAAATTAATAAAAAAATACCTGATCATATTGCGATTATTATGGACGGAAACGGAAGATGGGCAGAAAAACAAGGAAAAATACGTGCTTTTGGTCATAAAGCTGGTTTCGAAAAAGTTAAAGAAATAATTAAATTTTCTGTTCATAATAATATAAAAGTATTAACATTATATACTTTTAGTAGCGAAAATTGGAAACGTCCAAAATCAGAAGTATTATCTTTGCTTGAATTATTTTCATTTGCATTAAAAAATGAAATTAAAAATTTAAATAAATATAATATTTGTCTTAAAATTATTGGTGATGTTACTTATTTTAATAGCGAACTACAACGTTGTATTAATTATGCGGAAAAGATTACTTTAAATAATAGTGGTTTAATTTTAAATATTGCTGCAAATTACGGTGGTAAATGGGATATAGTAGAAGGCGTAAAAAAAATAGTCAGTGCTGTTCAAGATGGATATTTAAATATACATCAAATTGAAGAAAAAATATTTTCTCAATATTTATGTACTAATAGTTTATTGCCGGTTGACTTAGTGATTAGAACTGGGGGTGAAAAAAGAATTAGTAACTTTTTATTATGGCAAATAGCTTATTCTGAATTATATTTTACTGATGTTTTATGGCCTGATTTTGATCAATTTATATTGCAAGATGCAATTAATGATTTTAGTATTCGAAAACGTCGTTTTGGAGGGATTATTAAAGATTAAAAACTTTTCTTATAAAAATTTAATCAAAATTTTATTTTTTATTTCTTAATTTCTTTTAGATTGTATGATATAACACATACAAAGTATTAGATCTATTGCAGGAAAAATTGCAATAATGTTAATTAAAAAATTTTTTATAATTTTTTTAATGTTTTTTAGTATGAATCTTTGTGCAAAAAATTTATGGACCATAAAAAACATTGAATTTCAAGGATTAAGATATTTTCCAAAAGCAGAAGCACTACGAAATATTTTATTTAATATTGGTGGTAAAGTATCTCAAAATGATATTCAAAAAAGTATTAAATCTTTATTTCAAACAGGAAAATTTGAAGATATAAAAGTTTTTTTTTCTAAAGAATCACTCATTTTTAAAGTTATAGAACGACCTTTAATTTACCATATTAGTATTGTAGGTAATCATATTATTAAAAATTCTATATTTAATCAGTACCTTAATCAATTAGGAATTGAAGAGGGTCAACATTATAATCCATATTCAAAAGATATTTTTATCAAAAACATAAAACAGTTTTATTATCATTCTGGAAGATATCAAGCAAATGTGCAATTATTAACAAATTTTTCTTCAAATAATAGAGTTAATTTAAAAATATTAATTAATGAAGGAAATTTACTAAAAATAAATAATATTCAGATTTTTGGAAATAAAACTTTTTCTAGAGATAAAATAATTTCTTTATTGAAACTGAAAGATTATAAACCATGGTGGAATTTATTAGAAAAATGCATTTATTATGATGATCAGTTAGAAGAAGATATAGGGAATTTAACTAAGTTTTATTTAAATAGAGGATATTATAACTTTCATGTAAAAAAAATAGTTAATTTTTTAAAAGATCAAAATAAAGTAAATATTATCTTAAAAATCTCTGAAGGAAGTAAATATAAAATTAATCGTTTTTACATCAATGGCAATTTATTGCAGTATTATGATAAAATAAAAAATTTAATTAATATTAACAATAAAGAATTTTATAATAAAGAAAAAATTGATTTAATAGTTCAAAAAATAAAGTATTTTTTATCTGAAAACGGATATATTAATTCACAGATTATAATTGATCCTAAAATAAATTCTAAAAATAAAACTATAATCTTAGATTTTAATGTAAATATTAATCAACGTTATTTTGTAAATAAAATATGTTTTAAAGGCAATGAATTAACTAAAGATGAAGTTTTACGACGTGAAATTAAACAAATTGAAGGTGAATGGTTTAATTCAAAGTTAATTGATTTAGGTAAAGAATCATTAGAAAAAATAAATTATATTCATGATATTAAAGTTACAAAAAATTTTTTATATAATAAAAGTAACGCAGTTAATGTTACCTATGAATTGAAGGAAAGTCCTACTGGAACTATAAATTTTGGATTAGGTTATGGAAAAGATAGTGGATTAAGTTTTAATGCTTCTCTTTCAAAAGATAATTTATTTGGATCTGGAAATTCTATAAAAACTAGTATCATCAAAAATGATAATCAAAAATATGTAGATTTGCTACTTACTTATCCGTATTTTTTAGATAACGGAACAAATTTAAATACTAGATTATTTTATAATGATTTTCAGTATCACCTTAATGGTGTATCAACTTTAGTAAAGCAAACATCTGGTTTTGAAAGTGATTTAAGCTTTTTAATTAATGATGTTAATAGAGCTAATATAGGTTTTGGATACACTAGAAATAGTTTGATAAACAAAAATAGTGTCACTAATCATAATAATAGTGTAATTGATTCAAAAAATAAAATAGTTCTTTTAAATAGTATGAATCAAACAATTAATGATCGTTTTTTAAAAAACAGTTTGGTTAACGATTTTACTTTAAATTACTCATTTTTACATAATACTTTAAAAAATCTCTACTTCCCAATTTCTGGTAATCAAACTTATTTAAGTGGTAAAAATACTATTCCTGGTTCTGATGATAGTTTTTATAAATTTTTATTAGATACAGAGCAATATATACCTTTGGATAAAGAAAAAAAATTTATTATTTTAACTCATTTTAAAGCTGGTTTTGGGGATAGTTTAAATCAAGAGAAATTACCTTTTTACGAAAATTTTCATTCAAATATTTTAAATAATGTTCGTGGGTTTCGTGTTAATACTATCGGGCCAAAAAAAATAGATATTATGAATAATTCAAAAGAATGTTTTGGATATCAACATAATAATTTTTGTGAATCTTTAGATTCAATTGGTGGCAATGCTATGTTTATGACTAATTTAGAGCTAATTGTACCGATACCATTTCTTAAAGAAGAATATAAACAATTTCTAAGATCTTCTTTATTTCTAGATGTTGGTAATATTTGGGATGCTAGATGGAAAGACCAAAAAAATATTCATTTTACAGATTTTATTAATTTAAAAAATATTTATTCTTCAGTTGGTGTTTCTTTACAATGGTTTTCTCCTATTGGTCCATTAGTTTTTTCTTATGCTCATCCTATGCAAAAAAATGAAAATAGTCAATTAGAAGCGTTTCAATTTAACATTGGTAAAAATTGGTGACGTAAAATATATTTAATTTTTCATTTTTTAAAAGGTAATTATTTTGAATTCTAATAATAATTTTTTAGATATTAAAAAAATTTTAAAAATTTTGCCACATCGTTATCCATTTTTATTAATTGATAAAATTTTAGATTTTAAAACATTTCATTATTTAAAAGCATTAAAAAACTGTACTATCAATGAGCCTTTTTTCCAAGGGCATTTTTCGAAAGAACCTATTTTTCCAGGTGTTTTACTTATTGAAGCTATGAATCAAGCCGCTGCTATCTTAATATATCAAAGTACAGGAATATTAAATATTAATAAACTATATTATTTTGTGGGTATTGAACATGCTAGATTTAAAAAAAATGTTATTCCTGGAGACCAAATATTTATTGAAGTTATTTATTTACAGAAAAGAAAGAATTTAATTAAATTTAAGGTCTTTATCACAGTAAATAATAAAACAGTAAATAATCAAAAAGTTTGTCATGCTACTATTCTTTTTTATAAAAAAATTAATTTTAAATGAAGTTTATTTATTAAATTTGGAAAATAAATGCATATACCAAAATTTGTACATCTTCATGTGCATAGTGATTATTCAATATTTGATGGATTATCTAAACCAGAAGATTTAGTAAAGCAAGCTATTTCTTTGAAAATGATGGCTTTAGCTATTACAGATTTTAGTAATTTATATGGAGTAATTAAATTTTATAATGCTGCTCATAAATGGGGATTAAAACCTATTATTGGTATTACAGTAAAATTTATTTCAGAGTTTATAAAAAATGATTTAGTAGAATTGACTATTTTAGCTTCAACTCAAGAAGGATATAAAAATTTAATTTTATTAGTTTCAAAAGCTTATACAAAAGGATATGTTAATAATACATGTGTTACAATAGAAAAAAAATGGCTTTCAGAAATGAATAAAGGATTAATACTTCTTTCTGGGGGATGTCGAGGTGAAATTGGAAAAATTTTATTGCGTACTCAATCTTTGTCAATATCTTCCTGTTTAGAATTTTATGAAAAATATTTTCCTTCATCTTATTATTTAGAATTAATACGAACAGAAAGAAAAAACGAAGAAAAGTATATACATTTAGCTGTAGATTTATCTTACTCTAAAGGTATCCCAGTCGTTGCAACTAATGATGTTTGCTTTTTAAAAGAAGAAGATTTTAAAATTCATAAAATTAGAATTGCAATTAATGAAGGAGAAATCTTAAGAAATTCTAAAATTCAAAGTAATTATAGTAAGCATCAATTTTTAAAGAGCGAAAAAGAAATATCTAAACTTTTTTCTGATATTCCTGAAGCATTAGTGAATAGTGTAGAAATTGCAAAACGTTGTAATATTTTTATATCTTCGGGAAAATATTTTTTACCTCAATTTCCAACAGGAAAAGTGAGTGTTCAAGATTATTTAGTTATACAAGCTAAAAAAGGGCTAAAAAAACGTTTACAAACATATTTTAATAATCAACTCAATACAGAAATTTATTTAAAATATAAAAATCGTTTGATGATAGAGTTAGATATAATAAATAAAATGGGTTTTCCTGGTTATTTTTTGATAGTTATGGAGTTTATACAATGGGCAAAAAATAATAATATTCCAGTAGGACCTGGAAGAGGGTCGGGTGCAGGTTCATTAGTTGCATATTCTTTAAATATTACAGAAATAGACCCTTTATTATTTGATTTACTATTTGAAAGATTTTTAAATCCAGAACGTATTTCGTTACCTGATTTTGATATTGATTTTTGTATGGAACAACGAGATAAAGTAATTGAACATGTTGCAGATATGTATGGTAGAAATGCAGTAGCTCAAATTATTACTTTTGGGACGATGACAGCTAAAGCTGTAATTAGAGACGTAGGAAGAGTATTAGGCTATCCTTATGGATTTATTAATAATTTATCTAAATTAGTTCCTTTAGATCCTGGAATAACGCTTAATGAAGCTTTTTCTAAAAAATCAGAATTATATAATCTTTATAAAAGTGATGAAAATATAAAAATATTAATTGATATATCAAAAAAATTAGAAGGAGTTAATCGAAATGTTGGAAAACATGCAGGTGGTGTAGTTATTTCTCCTACTAAAATTACTGATTTTTGTCCATTATACTGCGATGAAAATGGAAATAATCCTGTAACTCAATTTGATAAAAATGATATTGAATATGTTGGTTTGCTAAAATTTGATTTTCTTGGATTACGTACTTTAACTACAATTAGTTGTGCAGTAGATATGATCAATGCAAAATTATTACCAAATCAAAAAAAAATTAATATTCATTTAATTGATTTAAAAGATAAAAAATGCTTTGATTTTTTAAAAAAATGTAAAACTACAGCTATTTTCCAATTAGAATCTTATGGAATGAAAGATTTAATTAAAAGGTTAAAACCAGATTGTTTTGAAGATATTGTTGCGCTTTTAGCGCTTTTTAGACCTGGTCCCCTACAGTCTGGTATGGTAGATAATTTTATAAATAGAAAACATGGATATGAAAAAATTTCATATCCTGATCATCAGTGGCAACATATACTTTTAAAACCAGTATTAGAATCTACTTATGGAATTATTTTGTATCAAGAACAAGTAATGCAAATCGCTCAAATTCTAGCAGGTTATACTTTAGGTAAAGCTGATATTTTAAGACGTGCAATAAGTAAAAAAAATTTAAAAGATATGTCAAAGCAAAGAAAAAATTTTTTAGAAGGTGCTCAAAATAACGGTATTAATATAAGATTAGCAACAAAAATTTTTGATTTATTAGAAAAATTCGCAGGATATGGATTTAATAAATCACATTCTGTAGCTTATGCATTAGTATCTTATCAAACATTGTGGCTTAAAACGTATTATCCTGAAGAATTTATAGCTTCTACAATGAATTCTGATATAGATAATATAGAAAAAATTATAATTTTAGTGCATGAAGCATTTAATATGAAGGTAAAAATTATCCCTCCTAATATTAACTTAAGTAAATATGAATTTTATGTGGATAATCAAAAGAATATAATTTATGGTCTTGGTGCAATAAAAGGAATAGGAGAACATTCAATAAAAAGCATTCTTGAAGAAAGAGATAAAAATGGTGATTTTTGTGATTTATTTGATTTATGTATACGTTGCGACCTTAATAAAATTAATCGTAGAATACTAGAAAAATTAATTATGTCTGGTAGTTTTGATTCGATTGACAAAAATAGAAATAATTTACTTAATTTAATCGAAAATGCAATTAAAGCTGCAAAAGAGCATGTTAAAATTAAAAATAACCGACAAAACAGTCTTTTTGGAACATTAAAAGATGAATTAAATATAATAAAAAAAAGCAATTTATCTCAATCGTCTTATTTAGAACAAGATCAATTAAAAAATGAATATCAAGTTTTAGGTTTTTATTTAACAGAACATCCTATTACTCAGTATACAGATGAGTTAAAATATTATATAAATAATTTAAAAATTAAAAAATTAAAATTGAATAATAAAATAGTTATAGGTGTAATAGTTTCAATTAAAATAAAAACAACAAAAAATAAAAATAAAATAGTTATATTAGTATTAGATAACTATACTTGTCGTATAGAAGTCGTAATTTTTCAGAAAGTGTTCAATGCATTTGAACGTTTAATTAAATTGAATGAAATTTTAATTATTAAAGGTAGAACAGAATCAGGTACAAATTCAAAAGTAATAGCCTATGATATTACAAATTTAATGTTGGAAAGAGACAAATATGTTAAAAAGTTAGTAATTACATTAACAAATAAAAAAGATAAATTTTTATTAAAAAAATTATATCAACTATTACATCAACAAGATAAAGGAAACATTTTTGTTGATATTAAAAAAATAAATTTTATTTCGAGTTTTGTTGAAAAAAAAGATTTTTATATTACTATTAGTAATGAATTTTTAAATAAGTTAAAATATTTAATTGGACCAGAAAAAGTACAATTAAAATTTTCTTAATAATTTTAATATTTTAATTTATTTTTTAAAAATACAATAATCTCTTTGAGATTGATAATAATATTTTTTTTGCTTTTTCTTTCCCGATATTCAACATTATTTTCATTTATATAACGTTGACTAATAATAATTTGATGCGGAATTCCAAGTAAGTCTATTTCATTAAACATGATACCTGGTCTTTTATTTCGATCATCTAAAATTACATCTATTTTTTCATTTTTTATTTTTTTATAAATTTCTTCTGTAATTTTTTTTGTTTTTTTACAATTTTTTACATTAATGGGTAAAATAGCTACTTCAAAAGGAGCAATAGAGTTAGGCCAAATAATTCCTTTTTCATCGTGATTTTGCTCAATTATAGATGCTATAATGCGTGTTATTCCAATACCATAACATCCCATATATAAGTTTTTTTGTTGTCCATCTTGATTTTTTATTAACATATTCATTTTGTTAGAGTATTCTTTTCCCAATTGAAATATATGTCCAATTTCAATGCTTTTTTTAATTTCTAATGATTTCGATCCATCCGGTCCTACATCATGAATTGTCATGTTTCTAATATCAACAATAGTAGGAATCGGAATATCTATATTCCAATTCACATTAATAAAAAATTTTTTGTTAATATTTGCTCCAATAGTAAAATTTTTCATATAATATACTGAAACATCAGCAAATATAGGAACATTTAAGTTTAATGGTCCTAAAAAATTTTTTTCTACCCCTGTTAATTCAATAGTATCTTTATCATTAATAAATTTTAATGGTTTTTCAAGTATATCAATTTTTTCTAATTTAAATAAATTTAATTCATGCTCTGATCGTATTAATAAAGCAGCATATGAAAAATTAGATTTTTTATTAGTACGGATTAAAATAGTTTTTACTAAATTATTAATAGGATATTTAATTTCACAGATATTTTTAATAGATTTTATACTTTTTGTTTTACAATGAATATTTATATTGCATTGATTAAAAAAATTGATAGATTCTATTGATTTGGCTGTATTAATGTTAGAGGCATATGAAGTATTTTTTGAAAATATTATTTTATCTTCTCCATTATCAGATAAAGCTTGAAATTCATGAGAAATCTTACCGCCCATAGATCCTGAATCAGCACTTACTACTCGGAATTGCAGTTGTATTTTATTGAATATATTAATGTAGCTCTGATAAAATGTTTCATAAGTTTTTTTTAAGCAATCTTTATTAATATGAAAAGAATAAGCATCTTTCATAGTAAATTCACGAGCTCTAATCATTCCAAATCTAGGACGTATTTCATCTCTAAATTTAGTTTGAATTTGATATACAATTAATGGTAAATCTTGATATGAGCGTATTTCACGACCAATTAAATGAGTTACAACTTCTTCATTGGTTGGTCCTAATATAAATTTCTGATTACGTCGATCGAAAAATTTTATTAATTCTTTTCCATATATATTCAAACGTCCACTTTTTTCCCATAGTTTTTCAGGTTGTATAATAGGCATAGAAATTTCTAAAGCATGGATTTTTTGCATTTCATTTTTAATAATTTTATTGATTTTTTTTAATACTCTTAAACCTGTTGGAAGCCAGATATACAAACCTGAAGATAGTTTTCTAATCATTCCACTTCTAAGCATAAGTTGATGACTAATTATTTCAGTATCGTGAGGATTTTCTTTTAAAGTTAATAGTAAATATTTACTTGCTCGCATATATAAATCTCAATAGAAATAAAAGTGATATAAAAAATTAAAATATGTATTTTTTAATTTTTCAATATTAATTCTATTATATAATAGAATATTTTATAAGATATTTTTTTAATATGTTTAATTTTTTAGAATTTGTTCAATATTATTAAAAAAATGCTTATGTTTGTTTTTTTAATTTTGTATTAAATACAATTAAAATGGTTAAAAATATTTAAAATGAATCATGATACGCATGAAGAGAAAACTGAGCAACCAACTGATCGTCATATCAAGAAATCTCGTAAAACGGGAAAAAGCAGATATTCTCGAGAATTAAATTCTTTGTTAATTTTAATAGTTGGATTGCTCAACTTATGGTGGTTTGGGGACTTGATCGTTTTTGAGTTTAAAAAAATTATATCTAATAGTTTTTATTTTAATAATAGTATTATTTTTAAAAATCAAAATATTTTATTAAACATTTTTGTTCACTTAAAAAGAATTTTTTTTATTTTTACTCCGTTTTTAGGATCTTTATTTTTTATAATTATAATACCTGCCATTTTTTTTAGTGGTGTTCAACTTAATTTTAAATCATTAAAATTTGATTTTAAAAAATTAAGTTTAATAAATGGATTAAAAAGAATTTTTTCTTTAAAAATATTTTTTGAGTATTTTAAACACATGTTAAAGTTGATTGTGATTGGAGGTGTGGTTTCATTTTATTTATGGAAACATTTTTTTGAAATATTGTTTTTTAATATCAAAGATTTGTTTTCAACTTTTTCCTATGTATTTCATATTATTTTTTTCTGCTGTATTCTAGGTGTATTAAGTTTAATTCCAATTGTAATATTTGATATTTTTTGGCAACAATTTCAACATTATAAACATTTAAAAATGACTCATCAACAAATAAAAGATGAATTTAAGGAACATGAAGGTCATCCGCATTTAAAAATGAGAATTCGTCGTCAAATGAAAGAAAATTTTCGAAGAAGAATGATTTTAAATATACCTAACTCTGATGTTGTTATAACTAATCCAATACATTATTCAGTTGCGCTTAGGTATGATGAAAAAGAAATGAATGCACCTAAAGTAATGGCTAAGGGTATAGGTGATATGGCTATTCAAATACAAAATATTGCAAAGAAACATAATATTCCAATAATTTCTGCTCCTTCATTAGCTCGTTCATTATATCGTTATTCAGAAATAGGACAGTATATTCCAGGTCCTCTCTATAAAGCTGTTGCTGAAATTTTAGCATGGGTTTGGAAAGTAAGAAAATGGAAGAAAGAAGGTGGAACTTTTCCAAAAAAACCGAAAAATATATTTGTTCCATCAGAAATGAAATTTACAGGAGACAGTAAAAGCAATGGGTAATTTTTTTTATATTTTCCGAATTATAAAAAATTTCAAAAATATTCAATGGAAAGTATTAGCAGGACCAATACTTATTTTAATTATTTTATCAATGATGGTTTTGCCATTAGCACCTTTTATTTTAGATGTGTTTTTTACTTTTAATATTGCTTTATCAATAATAATTTTACTTGTTTCTATGTTTACAAGAAAGACTTTGGATTTTGCCGCTTTTCCAACTGTTTTACTTTTTTCAACATTATTAAGATTGGCGTTAAACGTTGCATCTACTCGTGTGATTTTTTTAAATGGTCATACAGGTACTTATTCAGCCGGTAGAGTTATAGAATCATTTGGTCATTTTTTAGTGGGTGGAAATTTTGCTATTGGTATAGTTGTTTTTATTATTTTAGTTATTATTAATTTTATGGTAATTACAAAAGGAGCAGGAAGGATAGCAGAAGTTGGCGCAAGGTTTATATTAGATGCGATGCCAGGTAAACAAATGGCAATTGATGCTGATTTAAACGCAAGTTTAATTGGAGAAGCAGAAGCTAAGAAACGTCGTTTGCAAATCACGCAAGAAGCTGATTTTTATGGTTCTATGGATGGAGCGAGTAAATTTGTTCGAGGAGATGCAATTGCTGGTATTTTGATTATGGTTCTTAATATATGTGGTGGATTAATTATTGGTGTATTTCAGCATAATATGTTGTTAAATAAAGCAGCAGAAGTGTATACTTTATTAACAATAGGAGACGGATTAGTTGCTCAAATACCCGCATTAGTGATTTCTACAGCTGCAGGTGTAATTGTTACAAGAGTGAGTACCAATCAAAATGTTGGCGAGCAGATGATTAGTCAATTATTTTGTAATTCTCAAGTAATTTTATTAAGTGCAATTGTTTTAGGTATACTTGGTTTAGTCCCTGGAATGCCAAATATAATATTTTTAGTATTTACAATTTTATTGTTTGTTCTTGCTTGGTGGTTAAATCAAAAAAAATATAATTTTAAAAATGATGATATGTCTATTGCAGAAAATAAATATAAACCGATTTTAAATTCAAATGTAGAAGCCTCTTGGAATGATGTTGAATTAGAAGATCCTATAAGGATAGAAATAGGATTGAATTTACTTCCCATGTTAGATGCTCAAAAAAACGGTGATTTATTAGAAAAAATTCGAGTTGTTCGTAAAAAATTTGCAAAAGACATTGGATTTTTACCTCCTTTAGTTCATATTAAACATAATATCAATTTAGTTGAAAATAATTTTTATCGTATTTTGATTAAAGGTTTTGAAGTAGGTAGTGGGCAATGTTTATATGGAAAATTTATGGCAATTGCTACTGGTCAAGAAATAGAAGAATTACCCTTTAAAAAAGTTATCGAACCTGCTTTTGGTTTATCTGGTTATTGGATAGATCAATCATTTAAAATAGAAGCAGAAAGAAAAGGATATTCCGTAGTTGATGCAAGTTCTGTGATTGCAACACATTTAAATTTTTTAATTTCTCAACATATTAACGAGTTATTTGGTCGTTATGAAACACAGCAGTTATTAGATCGGGTCAATTCAGAAATACCAAAATTGACTGAAGATTTAATACCTAATATAATTGATTTAACAACTTTTCATAAAATTTTAAAAAATTTATTACTAGAAAACGTACCAATACGGGATATGCAAACAATTTTAGAAACATTATCAGAACATGCGGTGCATCAAAAAGATGCAAATGAACTAACTAGTATTGTTCGAATTTCTTTAAGAAAACTTATTTTACAAAAATTATTTTATAAAAAAAATGTTCTTGAAGTCATGGTATTGGAAGCTAATTTAGAAAAATTATTATTGGATAGTTTTAAAGGAGATAAAATTAATATAGAACCAGGTTTATCTGAAGTATTATTACTGAAAACTCAAAAATCCATCGAAAAACAAAAATCAATTAATGCTCCTGTTGTTTTATTGGTACCTCATGTTTTACGATTATTTTTATCTAAATTTTTACGTATTCATTGCCAAGAATTAACTGTTTTATCTCAGTTAGAAATAACTGATACATATACTATAAAAGTAACTAATATTATTGGAAGTTTATAATTTTATAACATGCAGATTGGTGTGGTTTTAAGTGGTACGTTTTAATAGTACTACATTATTGCCCCACCTTAATAATATTTGAACAGAAAATAATTTATTTTTACATTTTTTTTAATACTTTTATACCTAATATGTTAAGTCCTTTTTTTAATGTTTTTGCTGTTAAAAAGCATAATTTCAATCTACTTTTGCAAATACTAATTTTTTTAGAAAATAAAATTGAGCAATTTTCATAAAAATTTGTAAAACATATGGCTAATTGATAAAGATAGTTGCACATAATATGTGGTGTGCCTTTTTTTTCTATAATTAAAATAATTTCTTCAAATTCAAGTATTTTCATAGCTAGTCTAATTTCACTATCTTCAATTAAGTTAATTTTTTCCGATATTTTATCTATTCGTATAGTAGATTTTTTAATTATAGATATAATTCTTGTATAGGCATATTGTATATAAGGAGATGTATTTCCATCAAAACTTAACATAGTATCCCAATCAAATATATAATTAGTATTTCTATTTTTAGATAGATCAGAATATTTTACTGCGCTTATGCCTATTATATTTGCTAACTTAATAAGTTTTTTTTTGGATAATTTAGGTTTTTTTTGTTTAATTAAATTTTTAGCTCTATTAATTGCTTCGTCAAGAAGTTCATTGAGTTTAATAGTATTACCATCACGAGTTTTAAAAGGCTTTTTATTTTTAGATAGCATCATGCCGAATTTGTGATGTTCTAATAATAAACTTTTAGGTATATAATTTGCTTTTCTCGAAATTATCCACGCTTGTAGTAAGTGTTGATGTTGACGAGAATCAGTATAATATATGATGCGATCAGCATGTAATGTTTCGTATCGATATTTAAAGCAAGCAATATCAGTTGTAGCATATAAAAAAGCTTTATCTTTTTTTTGGATCACTACCCCCATAGGTTGTCCTAGTCGATTTTTAAACTCATTCAAAAAAATAATAGTAGCTCCATTTTTTTCTATAGCTAATTGTTTTGTTTTGAGATCTTTTATGATATCTGGAAGCATTTTATTGTATAAGCTTTCTCCCATAGTATCTTGTTTTTTTAATGTAACGCTAAGTTTTTTATATATGTTATAATTATAGTTCATTGTAATAGAAACTAGTTTTTTCCAAATAGAATAGCAATTTTCATCTCCATTTTGCAGTTGAACTACATATTTTCTTGATTCATTTTCAAAATTTTTATCTAAATCACATTTTTTTTTTGATTTACAATAAAAAGTTTCGATATCTTTTAAAGATATAAGATTTTTTTCTAGTTTTTTTTCTAGTTTTTTGTATTTTAAATATGCTATCAACATTCCAAATTGAGTACCCCAATCTCCAATATGATTAGCTCGAATCACATTATGTCCTAAAAATTCCAAAGTTCTTACTGTAACATCTCCCAAAATTGTAGATCTTAAATGTCCTATATGCATTTCTTTAGCAATATTTGGAGAAGAATAATCTACTACTATTGTTTTTTTAGGGGAAGAATACCTTATATTCAAGCGAGGTGAAATAAATAATTTTTCTAATTCTTTTGATAACCAGTTTTGATTAATAAAAATATTAATAAAACCTGGATAAGAAAATGTTATTTTTTTATAAATAGTTTTGTTTTTAATAAAAGAAATTATTTTTTCAGATAAATTAAATGGTCGAATATTATTTAAATTAGCAATTTTTATTAGGTTATTTACTTGATAATTTCCAAATTCTTTTTTTTTACTAGATATAATTAACGGTTGATAATCGTTTTGTAATCCAATATTAATTAAAGCTTGTTCAATGTCTTTTTTTATTATATATTTTATGTTCATTGATAACCTTATTGTTTAACATCTGAAATATAAATAATTTTTTCTTTTTAAAAATTATTCAATTAATAATTTTTACTTATTTTTAATTTTAACTATTTTATTTTAGCATTTAATAAATCAAAACAATAAAGTTTTATTTGAAATAAATTTTTGTTCTGTCATAAAAAACTATTGATACATAATTTTAGATAAATTTAATAAATGTTATTTTAAAAAAGTGATAATTAATTTAACTAAAAGGTTGACAAGATTCCAAAAAAAATGTAATCTCTTAACTAAATCTTCAACAAGTAATAACGCTCTTTAAAAAAATATTAGATAATCTGTGTGGGCACAAAAAATTAAGCACAAATAAATATTTAGTTTAATCTCTTAAATTTATTTAAGAGGTGCTTTAAAAATTGAAGAGTTTGATCATGGCTCAGATTGAACGCTGGCGGCAAGCCTAACACATGCAAGTCGAGCGGCATCGAAAGAAAGCTTGCTTTCTTGTCGGCGAGCGGCAAACGGGTGAGTAATATCTGGGAATCTACCCAAAAGAGGGGGATAACTACTAGAAATGGTAGCTAATACCGCATAAAGTTGAGAAACCAAAGTGGGGGACCTTTTAGGCCTCATGCTTTTGGATGAGCCCAGACGAGATTAGCTTGTTGGTAAGGTAAAAGCTTACCAAGGCTTCGATCTCTAGCTGGTCTGAGAGGATAACCAGCCACACTGGAACTGAGACACGGTCCAGACTCCTACGGGAGGCAGCAGTGGGGAATATTGCACAATGGGCGAAAGCCTGATGCAGCTATGCCGCGTGTATGAAGAAGGCCTTAGGGTTGTAAAGTACTTTCAGCGGGGAGGAAAAAGGTAAAATTAATAATTTTACTTCTTGACGTTACCCGAATAAGAAGCACCGGCTAACTCCGTGCCAGCAGCCGCGGTAATACGGAGGGTGCTAGCGTTAATCAGAATTACTGGGCGTAAAGAGCACGTAGGTGGTTTTTTAAGTCAGATGTGAAAGCCCTGGGCTCAACCTAGGAAATGCATTTGAAACTGAAATGCTAGAGTATCGTAGAGGGAGGTAGAATTCTAGGTGTAGCGGTGAAATGCGTAGATATCTGGAGGAATACCCGTGGCGAAAGCGGCCTCCTAAACGAATACTGACACTGAGGTGCGAAAGCGTGGGGAGCAAACAGGATTAGATACCCTGGTAGTCCACGCCGTAAACGATGTCGACTTGGAGGTTGTTTCCAAGAGAAGTGACTTCCGAAGCTAACGCGTTAAGTCGACCGCCTGGGGAGTACGGCCGCAAGGCTAAAACTCAAATGAATTGACGGGGGCCCGCACAAGCGGTGGAGCATGTGGTTTAATTCGATGCAACGCGAAAAACCTTACCTGGTCTTGACATCCACAGAATTTCTTAGAAATAAGAAAGTGCCTTCGGGAACTGTGAGACAGGTGCTGCATGGCTGTCGTCAGCTCGTGTTGTGAAATGTTGGGTTAAGTCCCGCAACGAGCGCAACCCTTATCCCCTGTTGCCAGCGGTTCGGCCGGGAACTCAGAGGAGACTGCCGGTTATAAACCGGAGGAAGGTGGGGACGACGTCAAGTCATCATGGCCCTTACGACCAGGGCTACACACGTGCTACAATGGTTTATACAAAGAGAAGCAAATCTGTAAAGACAAGCAAACCTCATAAAGTAAATCGTAGTCCGGACTGGAGTCTGCAACTCGACTCCACGAAGTCGGAATCGCTAGTAATCGTGGATCAGAATGCCACGGTGAATACGTTCCCGGGCCTTGTACACACCGCCCGTCACACCATGGGAGTGGGTTGCAAAAGAAGCAGGTTTCCTAACCCCTTTACTGGGGAAGGCGTCTACCACTTTGTGATTCATGACTGGGGTGAAGTCGTAACAAGGTAACCGTAGGGGAACCTGCGGTTGGATCACCTCCTTAAAATTATATGCTTATTTTGAAGTGCCCACACAAATTATCTAATAAAACTTTTTCTTAGAAAGGCTTGTAGCTCAGATGGTAAGAGCGCACCCCTGATAAGGGTGAGGTCGGTGGTTCAACTCCACTCAGGCCTACCATTTTAAAACAAGCTATTTATAGACCATATATAAAATATGGGGCTATAGCTCAGCTGGGAGAGCGCCTGCCTTGCACGCAGGAGGTCAGCGGTTCAATCCCGCTTAGCTCCAAAAAAATCTTTATATTTTCTTAAATAACAAAAAATTTCAAAAGAATTTTTATTTTTTTTGAAATTAATCCATTTTTTTAAATAAAATTCATCTGTTCTCATAAATATGTTAACTTTTTTTTCATTATAAAGATAACATGGAAAGATATTTTTTTTTAAAAATATCTTTTTTTTTATTTTTTTGTAATATTTTATAAGATTTCTATCTTTTGGTAAAATATGCATAGCAAAAATCAAATTAGCTAAAGTATACTCATGAGCACAACATAAAATAGTTTGATTTGGAAATGATTTGATTAATTGAATAGAATTATACATATATAAATAATTATTCTGAAAAACTCGACCACATCCGGATGAAAAAATAGTATCTCCACAAAATAAATATGGTTTTAAATAATAGGAAATGTGACCTAATGTATGTCCTGGTGTAGAAAAAATATCAATATTATTATTTAATAAACGTATTGTATCACCTGCTTTAACAATTTGATGAACATGGCAATTTTTTATTTCTTCAGGCCCGAAAACAACAATTTCAGGATATTTTTCTAAGATTATTTTAACACCATCTGTATGATCTTGATGTTCATGTGTTAATAAGATTGCTTTTGGGCATAGTTTCTTTTGAATAATCTTATTTATTACAATTTCTGATATTCCTGGATCAACAATGATGCAAGAATTATTTCTTGTATATAATATCCAAATATAATTGTCTTTTAGTGCACATATGTTGATTAACATCATATTTCATAATTTCTCTATAGATTTATTATAAAAAATTTTTTCATAAAATTTATCTTGAATTGATGGATTATTTGCAGATTGTCTGGCAAGTTTATCACATTTTTCATTTT
Organism: Buchnera aphidicola (Aphis aurantii); assembly: GCF_039388985.1. NCBI lineage: Bacteria > Pseudomonadati > Pseudomonadota > Gammaproteobacteria > Enterobacterales > Erwiniaceae > Buchnera > Buchnera aphidicola. Next base: position 274,264 of record NZ_CP135021.1, read on the forward strand.
CTAAATGACCAATATGTGCTTTTATCCAAAACCATTTAATCAAATGCTTATTTGATAAACTGTGAATACGCAACCATAAATCTATATTTTTTACTGATTTTTTATTAGCTGTCTTCCATTTTTGTATTTTCCATTGATGAATCCATTTTGTTATTCCTTTTTTAACATATTGACTATCTGTAAAAATTTCAACAATGCAAGATTTTTTGAGCAATTCTAATCCGGAAATTACACCCATTAGCTCCATTCGATTATTTGTAGTTAAAAAAAATCCAGCAGTTAGTATTTTTTCTTTTAAATTATAACGCAATATTGTTGCATACCCACCTGATCCTGGGTTTTTTAAACATGAACCATCTGTAAATATTTTTACTAATTTTAACATTATATTATAATTTTCCTAAAATAAAAGTTAAATTACGAATGATAAATAATCAAATAAGAACAATTGTACTTGATACTGAAACTACAGGCATGAACAATTTTGGAAAACCCTTTATTAATCATAGAATCATTGAAATTGGAGCTGTTGAAATTGTTAATCGTCGCTTCACAGGAAATAATTTTCATGTATATCTTCAACCTAATAGATCAATAGATTCAAACGCATTAAAAATTCATGGGATTACTAATAATTTTTTATTAGATAAACCATTATTTAAAACAATAGCTAAAAATTTTTTTAAGTTTATTCAAAATTCTCAATTAGTCATTCATAATGCATCATTTGATATAGGTTTTATAAATCAAGAGTTTACTTTATTAAAAAACAAAACAATCGATATATCCAAATTTTGTTGTATTATTGATACTTTAAAAATTGCAAGAAAATTATTTCCTGGAAAAAAAAATACATTAGATGCGCTGTGCAACCGATATAAAATAAAAAACTCTCATAGAGTTTTACATGGTGCTTTATTAGATGCATTTTTATTAGGGAAATTATATCTTTTAATGACTGGTGGTCAAGAATCGATGATATTTTCTAATAATATGGGAAATACAAAAAATTTTGAATCTTATGAAAATCTAAAAATAAATAAAAAAAAATCTTTAAAAATATTAAAAGCAAGTGAAGAAGAACTAAAACTTCATGAAAAATATATAAAATATATACAAAAAACAAAAAAATAAAATTTTTTGTATAACTATTAAAAGATGATTGACTGATTTTTTTAAAATATGTACAATATAAGAGAGTTATAAACAAGGTGCGGTAGTTCAGCTGGTTAGAATACTGGCCTGTCACGCCGGGGGTCGCGGGTTCGAGTCCCGTCCGCACCGAAATATATTTTAAAAAAATTAATTTTTTAATTTAAGTATAATAATGTATAAAAAAACTATTTTATCAGAATTAAAAATTGCATTTGATGTATTAAAAAACTTTATAGAAAATAAAGATCAAATAAAAAATATTGAAAAATCTGCAATTTTAATTTCAGAAGCGTTTAAAAATAAAAAAAAAGTAATTTCTTGTGGAAATGGAGGGTCACATTGTGATGCTGTTCATTTTTCAGAAGAACTTACAGGTCTTTATAGAGAAAAAAGATTGGGTTATCCCTCCATACCTATTTCTGATTCTGGTCATATTTCTGCAGTAAGTAATGATTTTGGGTATGAATATATATTTTCAAGATACATAGAAAGTATAGGTAATCCAGAAGATATATTACTTGCTATTTCTACCTCAGGAAATTCTAAGAATATTATTAATGCAATGAAATCGGCTCGAAAAAAAAATATGAAAATAATTGTTTTAACGGGAAATGATGGTGGAAAAACTAAAAATCTATCTGATATAGAAATTTGTGTGCCATATTATGGTTATTCAGATCGAATACAAGAAATGCATATAAAAATTATTCATATATTAATATTAATTATTGAAAAAGAAATGAAAATTTAATAAATAAGTTTTATTTCAGTAGTTTAATATTCTAAATAACTACAAATTATTTCTACTTTTCTAATAAATACTATTTTATAGTTTTGGAGTTTTCATGAGTGAGAAATATATTGTCACTTGGGATATGCTTCAAATTTATACTAGAAAACTAGCTAGTCGATTGCTGAATATAAATACCTGGAGCGGAATTATTGCTGTTAGCAGAGGTGGATTAGTTCCTGCTTCTTTGTTAGCAAGAGAATTAGGTATTCGATACGTTGATACAATATGCATTGCAAGTTATAATTATAATTGTTTACAAAAAAACAGAAAAATTATAAAGAAGACAAAAAATAATAGTGAAAAATTAATTGTAGTCGATGATCTTGTTGATACAGGTGGAACTGCAAATATTATTCGAAAATTTTATCCAAAAGCATATTTTGTAACTATTTTTGCAAAACCAATGGGTAGATTATTAGTAGATGACTATATTATTGATGTTGATCAAAATATATGGATCGAACAACCCTGGGATATGTCCATCTCTTATATTTCTCCTCTCAGTAAAAAAAAATAAAATAAAAATCAAATTAAAATTTTTTTAATTCGTTATTTTTTTAAAAATTTTTAGATAATTTTTTTAAAGAATAAGTATTCAATATATTTATAATATACAGAAAAGGCTATTTTTATGACAAATAACACAACAAATCATGACAAAAATCAAGAAGAAATCAAAAATAATTCAACAATTAATGAAAATAGTAATTTAATTAAATATTTAAAAAACAAAATTGAAAAACGCGAGGAACAAATAAAACAAATTATTTTAGAACAAAATAAAGAAATATTTAAAGTAAAAAGTCGATTAAATAACGAAATTGAAAAATGTCAAAAATTTTCTCTAGAAAAGTTAATTATCGAGTTACTTCCAATTATAGATAATATTGAACGTGCTTGCAGTTTAATGAAAAATAGAAAAGATGATCAATATCTTGAAATTTTAAAGAATATGGAAAATGCTCTTTCTTTATTTAAAACTATATTTTCTGAATTTTCAATATCTACAATTAATGATATAAAAGTTGAGTTCAATCCTAATGTTCATGAAGCTATCTCTATACGATATACCAACGAAATCAAATCTAATCAAATACTGGAAATAATGCAATCTGGGTATATGATGCATAATTCTCGTTTATTGAGACCAGCAATGGTGATTGTATCTCAAAAAAATTAAAAATTGACTATTAAATTAGTTAGTTAATTTTATTTTTAAATTTTTGATATTTTTTTAAAGAATAATATTTATTTCTTCTTCTTTCTTTTGGGTCTATTATTAAATTTCTATAAATTTCAATTCGATCTCCATTTTTTATTTTTTTATTTAAATGTACTAATTTATTATAAATACCTACATTATTTTTATAAAATTTTATATTTTTTACTATATGAATTAAATTTGACGCTAAAATAGCATCTTTTACGGTTGAATTAGATTGTATGTAAACTTTTTGAATATATTGTATTTCTGATAAAGCATAAATTATTGTTACTTGAATGATATTCATAAAATTTAAATTTTTTATGTTATTTTTATAAAAAGTATTAACATTTTTTAAAAAAATAATCAATCTTTATTCATTTAAAAATATTCAAAATTATTTTTTTGGATTATACCTAACTATGTTAAATAAAAAAAAGAAAAATTTAAAATTATCTACTATTTGTACTAATAAAAAATCATATTATAATTATTTTATCGAAGAAACTTTTCAGTCAGGTTTAGTGTTACAAGGATGGGAAATCAAATCTATTAGATTAGGAAAAATAAATATTTCAGAAAGTTATATTAATAATCATTTAAATGAAATGTATCTGTATAACTCTATTATTCAACCATTATCAACAGCTTCAAATCATTTATTTTATGATTCTGTACGAAAAAGAAAGTTACTTTTACATAAAGATGAAATAAACTATTTATCTACAAAAAAAAATAAAGTTGGATATACTTTAATTGCACTTTCTTTATTATGGAAGAAATCTTGGTGTAAATTAAATTTTGGGATAGCTAAGGGAAAAAATAAAATAGATAAAAGAGAAGATGATAGGCAAAATGCATGGAAAAAAGAAAAATTAAGAATACTTAAAAAAACGAAAATTATATATTAAAATTTTATGAAAGATAAAAAAGATGAATATTGGATGAAAATTGCTTTAAAATATGCATATTACGCGCAAGAACAAAACGAAATACCTATAGGCGCTATATTAGTATTAGAAGATAAAATTGTGGGTATAGGTTGGAATAATTCTATTAGTAAACATGATCCAACTGCTCACGCTGAAATTTTGGCTTTACGTCAAGCTGGAAAAAATATTAAAAATTATAGATTAACAAACACAACGCTATACGTAACATTACAGCCTTGTATAATGTGTTTAGGAGCTATTATAAATAGTAGAATTGAAAGATTAGTATTTGGAGCTACTAGTTATAAAGAAAACAAAAAATCCGATTTTAGAAGTATTTTTTTAGAATTACAAAAAAAATATAAACTAAAAGTGCAAAGAAATATTATGGAATTTCAGTGCTCTCAAATATTAATTGATTTTTTTAAAAATAAAAGAAAATAATTTCATTAATTTTCTAAAATTACCAAAGCATATATATATAATTTTTCATCAGTGATACTTACATGTATAGATTTACAGTTTATTTCGCCAAGTTTTTGAAAAGCATAACTTAAAAATCGAAAATTTGGTTTTCCTAGAGAATTATTATACAATTCTAGATGATTAAATTTTATTCCACAATTTATACCTGTTCCCAAAGCCTTGGAAGCAGCTTCTTTAGCAGCAAATCTTTTAGCAATAAAATTAATTTTATTTTTTGATATAATATATTCTTTCCATTCTAGTGGTGATAAAATTTTTTTAGCTAAGTTATCTCCAAACTGTAAAATATTTTTTTTTATACGTTCTATTTCTAGAATATCTATTCCTATTCCTATTATAGACATTGATTCAATTCCTGTTAATAATAAAAGTCAATTTTATTTTTAAAATTAGTTAAAATATTTAAGTATTTTAACTAATTTTAAAAAATAAACTTATTTTAATATTTTTTTATTTTTTTCTATTACCCATATTAATAAATATACTTTTTTATTAATTTCTTTTTCAATATAGTATCTAGATGATGTACTAATTTTTTTAATCATATCTCCTTTAAAACCAACAATAATTTTTTTTTGTCTTTTATTCTCTATGTAAATAATTGAATTAATATATATTTTTTTAACTGTATATTTAATTAACTCAATTTTTACTGTTAATATTGATGGTAATTCATCTCTTAAAAAAAATATTGATTGTTTTCTAATAATTTCAGATATAGAAAATTCAAAAGAATTTGTTGTAATATAATTTTTAGGAAAAACATGCTTATTTTTAGGTAAATATCTTTGTACTATTTTTTCTAAAGAAATAATATTTTGTTTTTTTTTCACTGAAATCGGAATAATTTCTGTGGAATTAGTTTTTTTCGAAAGTATATCAATATATGATAAAATGTGACTTTTATTTAATAATTTATCTATTTTGTTAATTGTATAGATTATTGGAATATTAATTTTTTTTATATTATTTAAAATAATTTCATCTTCTTTTTTCCATATATTTCGATCTATAAGAAAGATAATTACATTTGTATTTTTTGCTATTTTTAAACTTTTGATATTATGTAATACTCCAGGTGTATCTATATAAATAGATTGATAAACTTCGTCACTTTTAATACCTAAAATATTACTTTTTGTTGTATTTTTCTTTTTTGATGTAATAGAAATATGTTTTCCAATGATTTCATTAATTAAAGTTGATTTCCCAACATTTGGTCTTCCAACAATAGTTATATATCCACAATATTTTTGTTGTTTGTTCACTCTACACCTAATTTAGTTAATGCTTTTTTTGCTGCATCTTGTTCGGCTTTTCTTCTACTTGTTCCTTTTCCAATGAATATTTTTGAATGTATACTGATTTCACAATGGATAGTAAATAGTTGATTATGCGCCTCTCCACATACTTTTACTATAAAATATGTAGGTAATGATAAATGTTTAGATTGAAGATATTCTTGAAGTCTTGTTTTTGGATCTTTCTGTGTATCTCCGGGGCTTATTTTTTCTAAACGTTTTTCATACCATTTTAATATTAATTCTTCTACTGTTTTAATGTTGCTATCTAGATAAATACTACCGATTAAAGCTTCTACAGTATTTGCTAGGATAGATTCACGACGAAAACCTCCACTTTTTAATTCTCCCTGACCTAATTGTAAATATTCTCCTAAATCAAATTCATACGCTATTTCTGCTAAAGTATTTCCACGCACCAGAGTGGCTCTCATGCGACTCATATCTCCTTCATTGATAAATGGAAAATGTTGATATAAAGCATTTGCGATTACAAAACTTAATATAGAATCACCTAAAAATTCTAATCTTTCATTGTGATTACTACTTGCACTTCGATGTGTAAGCGCTTGTCTTAATAAATTTTTATGAGTAAAAGTATATCCTAATACTTCCTGTATTTTATTTGTTACGATATGGTTCATGTTATACCAATTTCAATGATATTTTAATTGATTTTCTATATAACAGTAAAAATAGTAAAATTTTACAGAATTAGAAAATATTTAAAAATTTATTAAATAAATTCGATATAGTTTATGTTAATATATTTTATTTCCAATCCTATTAATACGTATACCTGTCGGCCATTCATTTTCTTTTTTTTCAAAGCTTATCCATATTATTGAAGCTTTTCCTAAAATATTCTCTTCTGGTACAAAACCCCAATAACGACTATCTAAACTGTTATCACGATTATCTCCCATAACAAAATATTTATTTTTTGGTATGATCCAAGTAAATTTATGTTTTTTATCTTGTTGATAATAATTGTTTGTATGATTATGAACTTCATCTAATAATAATATATTGTGTTTTAAATTATTAATATTTTCTTCTATTACTTTAAAGTGAACAGAATTATATATTTTTTCTGTTTTTAGATGATCTTCTGGAAATAGATATATTCTTTGAATGAATTCGGTTAACTGTTTTTTTGAGTAACTAATAGGTAATGTATTTTTACAATTATGTGTATTTAGATAATTAACACATATTTTAATTTTTTTATTATTTACATTATATTCAATTTTATCTCCTGGTAACCCTATAATACGTTTAATATAATTTATATTAGATTCTATAGGATGTCTAAAAACTATAATATCTCCTCGTTTCGGATGTTTTTGATTGATTAAAGTTTTATTTGTAATTGGCTCTTTAATGCCATATGAAAATTTTTCTACTAAAATAAAATCTCCTACTAAAAGTGTTGGCATCATTGAACCTGAAGGAATCTGAAATGGTTCATATAAAAAAGAACGTATTATAAACACAATAAAAAATACTGGAAATAAAGATGATATAAATTGAAAAAAACTATATTTATTTTTAAAAAAAGTTTGGTTTTTTATAAAAAGTATATTATTTTTTTTTTATTGAATAAATAATTGATAATTAATCGTATGTGAATATAAAACCAAAATACACCAGTAAGTAATGTACTACATATTAAAAACAAAGTTAATATATTGGGCATATTTTTCTCTTATTTAATTATTAATATTTAAAATAGCAAGAAATGCTGTTTTTGGCATGTTAACATTGCCTATTTTTTTCATTCTTTTTTTTCCATCTTTTTGTTTTTTTAGTAGTTTCTTTTTTCTACTAATATCACCACCGTAACATTTAGCTAATACGTTTTTTCTTAATTGTTTAATTGTTGCTCTAGCAATAATAATATTATTAATAGTTGCTTGGATGCTAATATCAAATTGATGCCTAGGTATTAACGTTTTCATCTTTTCTACTATTTCTCGCGCTCGATATTGTGCATTTTTATAATATACAAGCGTGGTTAATGCGTCAATTCGATCTGAATTAATTAATATATCGACTCGAACTATTTTAACTAATTTAAAATTTTTAAAATCATATTCTAATGATGCATATCCACTAGAAATAGATTTTAATTCATCAAAAAAATTTAAAACTACTTCACTCATTGGAATTTCATATTTTAAAGAAACTTGATTTTCATGATATACTAAATTAATTTGTACACCTCTTTTTTTGACACATAATTTTATTACTGATCCAAGAAATTTAGGTGGTGATAAAATATTGCATTCAGCAATTGGTTCTTTAATTTTTTTAATTATATTCGTCATTGGAAATTTTGAAGGACTATCTAAATACATTTTTTTTCCATTAATAAGTTCGATTTCATAAATAACATTTGGTGCTGTTGAAATCAAATCAAGATCATATTCTCTTTCTAATCGTGCCTGTACAATTTCCATATGCAACAAACCTAAAAATCCACATCTAAATCCAAATCCTAATGCATTTGAATTTTCTGGTTCGTAAAATAAAGAAGAATCATTTAAACTTAGTTTTTCGAGCGCATCTCTAAATGTTTCATATTGATCTGATGATATTGGAAACAATCCTGCGTAAATTTGTGGTTTTATTTGTTTAAATCCAGTTAATATATTTTTCGATGGATTGTAATAATTAGTCAAAGTATCTCCAACTCGAGCAGCAGATACATTTTTAATGCCACATATAATCCATCCTACTTCACCGCATCTTAACTGTTGTTTTTGTATTTTTTTAGGTGTAAATACACCTAATTGATCAACAATATAACTTTTTCCAGTGCTCATTACTTGTATTTTATCTTTTTTAGATATAAATCCATTTTTAATTCTTATTAAGGATACTACGCCTAAATAATTATCAAACCATGAGTCTATTATCAGGGCTTGTAGTGGATTTTTTTCATCCCCCTCAGGATGTGGAATATGAGTAATAATTTTTTCAATGAGCGAGAGAATACCTTCGCCAGTTTTGGCTGAACACTTAATAACATTGAACGAGGGAATTCCAATAATGTTTTCAATTTCTTTTATAACTCGTTCTATATTAGCACTAGGTAAATCAATTTTATTTAAAACCGGTAATATTGATAAATTCATATCTAAAGCAGTATAACAATTAGCCAGTGTTTGAGCTTCTACACCCTGAGTAGCGTCTACTACTAATAACGCACCTTCACAAGCTGCTAACGATCTAGATACTTCATAAGAAAAATTTACATGACCAGGAGTATCAATAAAATTTAATTGGAAAATTTTTCCTTTTGTATTTTTATAATCAATCATAACACTTTGTGCTTTAATTGTAATCCCTCTTTCTTTTTCTAAATCCATAGAATCTAAAACTTGATTAGACATTTCTCTTTCAGATAGTCCACCGCATGTTTGAATTAATCGATCTGATAAAGTTGATTTTCCATGATCAATATGGGCAATAATAGAAAAATTTCTTATATGTTTCATTTTTTATACTTAGCTTATTTGAAAATGAATTAAAAAGATTTGATTGTAAAATTATTTTATATGAATTTTTTTTGAAAAAGTATAAATATTTAATATATTTCTTATTTTTATTTCAATATAATATATTTTTAGTTTTTATCAACAATATTAGATTAGATAATTTTTTAAAATTATATATTTATTATTAAATATAATCTTTTGAAATAAAATTGAGATGTTATTAGTTATGATAAAGCAAAAAAAAAAAGTTATAGTAGCTATGTCTGGAGGTGTAGATTCGTCTGTAGCTGCATGGCTTTTAAAAGAACAAGATTATTTGGTAGAAGGGTTATTTATGAAAAACTGGGAGGAAGATGATAAAGAAAATTATTGTCATGCATCAAAAGATCTAAACGATACTGAAGATGTTTGCAAAAAATTAAATATTTACCTTCATAAAATAAATTTTTCACAAGAATATTGGGAGAAAGTATTTAAGAATTTTCTAAATACACATAAAAAAGGTCATACTCCAAATCCTGATATATTATGCAACAAAGAAATTAAATTTAAATTATTTTTTAATTATGCTATAAAACATCTGAACGCAGATTATATTGCTACTGGTCATTATGCTCAAATTTCAAAAAACAACGGAACTAATTATTTATTAAAGGGTATAGATTCTAATAAAGATCAAAGCTATTTTTTATACACCTTGAAAGGGTGTCAATTAAAAAACATCTTATTTCCTATTGGAGCACTTAAAAAGAAAAAAGTTAGAATGATTGCAAAAAAAATAGGTTTAAAAATTGCAGAAAAAAAAGATTCTACTGGTATTTGCTTTATAGGTCCTAAAAATATAAATACCTTTCTTTCTAATTACCTTAAAGAAAAAAGTGGTAATATAATTACAGTTCAAGGAGAAATACTTGGAAAGCATGACGGTTTATTTTATTATACTTTAGGTCAACGTAAAGGTTTAAAAATCGGAGGTATGAAAAACAAATGTAATATGCCATGGTACGTGGTTGAAAAAAATATACGAACAAACTCTTTAATTGTAGCTCAAGGATTAAACAATCCGTATTTAATGTCGATAGGTGTAATAGCTGAAAAAATTAATTGGATAAATAATATGAAATTTAAATTTCCATTTTTATGTAAAGTTAAAACAAGATATCGTCAAAACGATATATCTTGCCAAATAAAATATATGGATAATTTCTATCTTAAAGTTTTATTTAATTTTCCTGTTATTTCAATTACACCAGGTCAATCTATAGTTTTTTATTTATCCGATATCTGTATTGGTGGTGGAATCATTAAATATAAATTACCATTACTTTAATTTTTTATATATTTTATGAATCTAAAAAACTTAGAATATTAAAAATATTTAAAATTGAAGAAAATTAAGTTTTAACAAATGAGCAGTAAGGTTAATAAGATGAAATTAAGTTCGTTAACAGCAATTTCTCCAGTCGATGGTAGATATTATGAATTAACTCAATCATTGCGATATATTTTTAGTGAGTTTAGTTTTTTAAAATATCGTATTCAGGTAGAAATTTTATGGTTTAAAAAAATAATAAATCTGCATAAAATACTTAAAATTGAAAAAGTAGACAATGAAGATATATTATTTATTGATAATATTTTAAAAAATTTTTCAATAAAAGATGCAATTTATATTAAAAATATAGAAAAAAAAACTAATCATGATGTCAAATCGTTAGAATATTTTTTAAAGTATAAAATTTCAAAATCAAAAACACTATCTTTAATATCAGAATTAATACATTTTTCATGTACTTCAGAAGATATTAATAATATAGCTTATGCTTTAATGATGAAAGATTCCATTAAAAAAGTCATTTTACCTTTATGGTCTGAGATAATTATTTTTTTAAAAAAATTTTCTATGCAGTATAAAAAAAATCCTTTATTGTCAATGACTCATGGTCAACCTGCTACCCCTTCTACTGTAGGAAAAGAATTTTTAAATTTTTATTATCGTATTCAACGTCAATTTTCAAAGCTAAAAAAAATAGAAATATTAGCAAAATTTAATGGAACTACTGGTAATTATAATGCACATTTAGCAGCATATCCAGATATTAATTGGCATATGATTAGCAGGGAATTTATAACATCATTAAATCTTTCTTGGAATCCGTGTACTACACAAATTGAACCACATGATTATATTGCTGAAATATTTGGATGTATATCTTTATTTAATACAATATTAATTGATTTTAATCGTGATATTTGGGGTTATATTTCTCTTAATTATTTCAAACAGATATCAATAGATCATGAAATAGGTTCATCTGTAATGCCTCATAAAATTAATCCTATTGATTTTGAAAATTCTGAAGGTAATTTAGGATTATCAAATGCTTTGATGAATCATATGATAAATAAACTACCAATTTCTAGATGGCAACGTGATTTAAGTGATTCTACGGTTTTAAGGAATATAGGTGTGGCATTATCTTATTCAATAGTTGCATATCATTCAGTATTAAGTGGTGTAAAAAAATTAGAAATCAATAATTCTCAACTTTTAAATAATCTCAATAAAAATTGGTCGATTTTATCTGAAGCAATTCAAACTGTTATGAGACGTTATAATATTAAAAATTCTTATGAAAAATTAAAAAAATTAACGAGAGGAAAAGAAATTAATAAAAGTGATATATATAATTTTATTTCTAGATTAAACATTCCAGAAACAGAAAAAAAACGTTTAAAAGAAATAACTCCAGTAAATTATATTGGATATGCTGTTAAAATTGTGGAAGAAATAACTAAATAAATATATTTTTAAGGAGTTCTTATTATGACATTAAAAATTCTGATATTTTCAATTATTTTTATGTTAGGTTGTAATAAATCTTTAAATATAAAAAAAAATTTTTCTTTAAACAAAAAACAAATCGAAAAAACAATTTATCACTGGAATTATTTTATCAAAAATGCAGCTAATAAGTATCATGTAGATGAAAAATTAATTAAATCTATTATATATGTTGAATCCTCTGGAAATCCATTTGCTAAAAGCACCTCTAATGCAATTGGATTAATGCAGATTAAACCATCTACAGCAGGTGTAGATATATATCGATTAAATGGGAAAAAAGGTCAACCTTCTATACAAGAATTATACAACCCTAAAATTAATATCAATATTGGAACATCATATATTAATTTATTACAAAAAAAAAATTTAATAGGTATCAAAAATAAAGAAATATTGAGATATGCAACTATTGTTTCCTATGTAAATGGCACAAGCGCCTTATTAAAAATTTTTTCTAAAAATAAAAGTACTGCAATCAAAATGATAAATACCATGACAAAAAAAACATTTTTTCAATATATAAATAAACATCCTTCTAAACAAGCGTCGAATTATTTAAAGAAAGTAATAAAAATTTACAATCTTATCTAAATATATTCTTTTAATATATTACTAGAAATTCAATTTCATCTACTATAAAATATTTATAGATAAATTTTCTTTTGGAAATGTAGTATGGGATTTTTAAAAGGCAAAAAAATTATAATCACTGGTATATATAATGAAAGATCCATTGCTTTAGGTATATCGAAAGCTTTATATAAACAAAAAGCACAATTAATTTTTGTGTGTCAAAACAAAAAAATTATTAGTAAAATTAAACATTTAATTAGCTCAATGAGTATTAATACTATTTTTTTTTGTGATGTATCTAATGATCAAAATATTAAAGAGCTATTTTTTAATATCAAAAAAATATGGAAAAATTTCGATGGATTTGTTCATTCTATTGCTTATTGCCCTAAAGAACAAATGTGTCAAGATTTTATTGACAGTAGTAGTAGAAAATCTTTTAATTTAGCTCATGAAATTAGCTCATATAGCTTTTTAAGTATGGCAAGAGAATCAAAAAATATGTTAAATAAATTTTCTTCTCTAATTACACTGTCTTATTTAGGATCTCAAAGAGTTTTGGCAAATTATAATATGATGGGACTTGCAAAAGCTTCTTTAGAATCTAATATTCGTTATATGGCTGAATCATTAGGTAAAAAAAATATTAGAGTTAATGGAATTTCACCTGGTCCTATTAAAACTATATCTTCTTATCAAATAAAAAATTTTTGTAAAATACAAAAATATCAAAAATCAGCCTCGTTAATTCAAAATTATGTTACTATCCAACAAATTGGAAATGTTGCGGCATTTTTATGTTCTAATTTGTCTATTGGAATAACTGGTTCGGTTATTTATGTTGATAATGGATTTAATGTTAATATACCTAATCACATAATTTAAATTGAAAAGTTTTTAATAAAATTTATCTATGATATTTGATAAATAAGTTATATATTAAAATTTCTTAAATCATAAAATTATTTGTTAAATAGTTAGGTCTGATAATTATGTTCCAAAACAATCCATTACTTGAGCAATTAAAAAAAAAATTAAATCAAAAAACACCGCGGGTTGAAGGAATAGTAAAAAGTACTGAAAGAGGTTTTGGTTTTTTAGAAATTGATGCACAAAAAAGCTATTTTATCCCCCCTAAAAACATGAAAAAAGTTATGCATGGAGATAAAATATCAGCTTTATTAAAAATGGAAAAAGATCGTGAAATAGTTGACCCTGAAACATTAATTGAGCCCTTTTTAAAAAGATTTGTTGGAAAAATTGAAAAAAAAAATAATCAATTATTTATTTTGCCAGATTATCCTTTTTTAAAAGATTCAATTGTAATATTTTATCCCAAAAACAATTATATTAATTTGTTTGAAACTGGTGATTGGGTAGTAGCTAATTTAGTCAAACATAAACTTAATGGTCATTCTATATTTTGCGCTGAATTAATTGAAAAAATAGTAAAAAAAAACGATCCTTTAACACCATGGTGGGTAACTTTATCGCGTTATAATCTTGAAAAAAAAGCACCTTTAATTGAACAAAAAGATTTTTTGTTAAAAGATCAATTTAATAGAAAAGATTTAACACATCTTGATTTTATTACAATAGACAATTTCAATACAAAAGATATTGATGATGCTTTATTTATTAAAGAAACTAATAATGGACAATTTTTCTTAACTGTAGCTATTGCAGATCCAACTTCATATATAGAACTTGGAAGTAAATTAGATATTGCCGCTTATGAAAGAGGTTTTACAAATTATTTACCAGGTTTTAATATTCCTATGCTACCTAGGGAATTATCAGAGAATATATGTTCATTAATTCCAAATGAACGACGTCCAGTATTAGCTTGTTCTATAATAATTGAGAAGGATGGAAATATTTTAAATACAGCTGATTTTTTCTTAGCGTGGATTATATCTAAAGAAAAATTATCTTATGAAGATGTATCAAATTGGATTGAAAAAAAAGGATTATGGACACCATCAAAAAGATCTATTCAAAAACAAATTTTGCTTTTATATAAATTATGTTTATCACGGATAAAATGGCGAACATTAAATGCAGTATTATTTAAAGATAGTTTAGAATATAGATTTCAATTTGAAGAACCTGGAATAATAAAAAATGTGGTTATTGAAAAAAGACGAATTGCTCATAAAATAATTGAAGAATCAATGATTATTGCAAATGTTGTAGGTGCAAAGTTTTTATCTAGAAACCTTGGATTTGGAATATATAATATACATTCCGGCTTCGATTCTTCTAATGCGGAGAATGCAGTCTCATTTTTAAAAAACTATAATTTAAAATTTAATTCCAAAGAAATCAGGACATTAAAAGGATTTTGTAATTTAAGACGTGTTTTAAATGTTCTTTCAAATAATTATATTAATAATCGTATTCGCCGATATCAATCTTTTGGAGATTTTAGCATTACTCCTAGCCCACATTTTGCATTAGGATTTTCAGAGTATGCAACTTGGACATCTCCTATTCGAAAATATAGTGATATAATTAATCATCGTTTATTAAAATCAATTATTAAAAAAGAATCAAGTATTAAACCTAGTGAAGAATTTAAATTTAAAATTAGTGAGCAAAGACGTCGAAATAGAATAGCTGAAAGAGATATTTCAGATTGGCTTTACACATTACTTTTACAAAAAAAAGAATATCAAAACAGAAAATTTTCTGCCGAAATTATTGATGTGTCTAGAAGTGGAATTCGAGCTAAGATTATAGAAAATGGTGCAAACGTTTTTATTCCTGCATTGTTTTTGCATCCTATTAGAGAAGAACTAATCTTAAATCAAGAAATAGGCAAGGTATTTATTAATGGAAATTTACATTATAAAATTTCTGACTTAATTCAAATAACATTATTTGAAATTCGTCTAAAAACAAGAAGTATTATTGCCAAACCTGATAATTAAATATGAATTTAATATTTATAAATAATTTAAATTAAAATAATTTTTTATATTTTTTTTAAATATTTTAACAATTTCTTTATTTTAGTTTTTTAAAAGTCATAATCAATAAAATGACAAGAATTTTAATATTAATTAAGAGTGTAACATGCATATTTCAATTTTTGATTTTTCTATATATATAAAGTTTTTTATAAGTTTATGTGCACTAGTTAATCCAATCGGAATGATTCCAATTTTTACTACCATGACTACTCATCAAACTAAATTAGAGCGGAAAAAAACTAATTTAATAGCAAACTTTTCTGCGTTTTTAATATTATTAATATCATTATTTTTAGGTGATAGTATTTTAAGTGTTTTTGGAATATCTATTAATTCATTTCGAATTGCGGGAGGTTTATTAATTATGGGAATTGCTTTTTCTATGATTAATGGAAAATTTACAAAAAACAAACAAGTTAAATCAGACAAAGAAAAATTCAAAGAAAATATTAGTGTAGTTCCATTGGCAATGCCTTTAATTGCAGGACCAGGTGCCATTAGTTCAACTATCGTATGGAGTACATATTATTCTACTTGGATTAATTTAGTGGGATGTACTATATCTATCTTTTTATTTTCATTAGTTTGTTGGTTATGTTTTCAAGCTGCCCCATGTGTAGTGGAAATATTAGGAAAAACAGGAATTAATATTATTACACGTGTAATGGGTTTATTGTTGATGTCTTTAGGAATAGAATTTTTTAGTGTGGGAATCAAATCAATTTTCAATGAACTATTGCACTAATTTTTAATATTTTTTTTGTTAAATATAATTTTTGGAAATATCTTTGAAAAATAAAATTATTTTTTTTAAAAATGTGGGATTGATAGATTGGATTAAAATTTCTAATGAAATGAATGATTTTACAGAAAAACGAAATAGTTTTACATTTGATGAAATTTGGTTTGGAGAACATTATCCTGTTTTTACTCAAGGCTTATTGACAAGTAATAATTTAAAAATATCTATTCAAGATAATTACATTAATAATATTCCTATATTTACCACTAATAGAGGTGGTCAAATTACATATCATGGCCCTGGACAGCAAATATTATATTTTTTAATTGATTTAAAACGTCGGAAAATTAATATTCGCAAATTAATAGATATTATGCATACCTTAATATTAGATACTTTAAATTATTTTTGTATCAATGCATATATTAGACCAAAAGCTCCTGGAATTTATATAAATAATAAAAAAATATGTTTTTTTGGTTTGAGAATTAAAAAAGGTTGTACTTTGCATGGTTTATCATTAAATGTTGATATGGATTTAGCTCCATTTGAGTATATTCACCCTTGCGGAGATATGCATATAAAAGTTACACAAATAAAAGAATTCAATTCTTCTTTAACACTAAAAGATATTCAAGTTATTTTAGTTAAAAAGTTATCTAACTTATTAAACGTTAAAATTATACAAAAACCATATTTTTAAAAAATTTAAAATCTTTTAAAAATATTTTTTTTTCAGTAATAATATATCTTCTTTAAATTTAGCGATGATAAAATTTATGAAAAAAAAAATAAATTTAATACCTATTAAAAATATTTCAGCAAAAAAACCAGATTGGATTAAAATTAAATTTCCTACTAATACATATCGTGTTGATCAGATGAAACGTGCTTTGCGAGACAATGATTTATATTCCGTTTGCGAAGAAGCTAACTGTCCAAATTTGTTCGAATGTTTTAATAATGGAACTGCAACTTTCATGATTTTAGGCGCTATATGCACTCGAAATTGTCCATTTTGTGCAGTGTTACATGGAACTCCTAAAAATATAAATTTAGAAGAACCTATAAAATTAGCAAATACTATATTGGATATGAGAATTAATTATGTAGTAATTACTTCAGTCGTAAGAGACGATTTATATGATGGAGGAGCACAACATTTTGTTAATTGCATGAACTCTATTAGAAATAAAAATAAAGTAAAAATTGAAATATTAGTTCCTGATTTCAGAGGAAGAATTAAATTAGTATTAAAAATTTTTGGTACAGAGTTACCGGACGTTTTTAATCATAATATAGAAAGTATTCCTAGGCTTTATAAAAAAATACGTCCAGGAGCAAATTATAAAAATTCATTATTATTATTAGAATCATTTAAAAAAAAATACAATAAAATTCCTACCAAATCAGGTTTAATGCTAGGAATAGGTGAAAAAGATAAGGAAATTACTCAAGTTATGAAAGATCTTTATTCCAGCGGCGTTACATTATTAACAATAGGTCAGTATCTTCAACCTAGCAAAAATCATCTTCCAGTAGAACGTTATATATCACCTTTTGAGTTTGAAAACATTAAAAAAGAAGCAATTTCTATTGGTTTTAAAAATGCTTATTGCGGACCTTTTGTACGTTCATCATATCATGCTAGTTTTCAAAATTAATAATATATTAATATTATTATTATGTTTTTTTAAAAACTTAATTTATTGAAAATTTATCGATAATGCAAACTATTTTAAACGAGGTTAAATAGTGTTAAAATTTAATTATTCTAATATTCCTAAAATTATTATTGCATTAGATTTTTATAATAGAAAAGAAGCTATGAAATTAGTACATTTACTTGATCCATCTTTATTTTATTTAAAGATTGGAAAAGAAATGTTTACAATTTTAGGAAAAAAATTTATTAATGAATTACATCAATTGGGGTTTAATGTATTTTTAGATTTAAAATTCCATGATATTCCTAATACTGTGTTTAATGCTATAAAAGCAGCAGCGGATTTGGGTGTATGGATGTTAAGCGTACATGCTTCTGGTGGAAAAAAAATGCTTATATCTGCTAAAAAAGCATTAAAATCATTTAAAAAACGTCCTTTGTTAATTGCTATTACAGCCTTAACTAGCTTACAAGAAAAAGATTTAAAAGATATTGGTATTCAAATATCTTTACAAAATTATATTTTAATTCTATCTAAATTGTCTAGAGATTGTGGTTTAGATGGCGTTGTATGCCCTGGAAAAGCAGCAGAAAAAGTGAAATTAATATGTGGTAGTAAATATAAAATTATTACCCCAGGGATTAGGTGTTCTGATGATTTTTCTTTTGATCAATCTCAAATTATTACTCCTAAACAAGCAAAAAAATTTTTAATTGATTATATAGTGATAGGGCGATCTGTTACTACATCGAAAAATCCCATGAAAAAATTGAATTCTATAATAGAATCTATGCAATAATATTATATATAAAAGTATTTTTTATAGTCATCTAAATTAAAATTTATAAAATATTAAAAAACGGAGTATTTATGCAATTAATTAAAGTAGAAAAAGCTATTTTACCTACTCGATGGGGAGATTTTATTATTTTTGGATTTGAAGAAAAAAAGAATGGAAAAAATCATATTGCTCTTGTTTATGGTGATATAAAAATAAATCAACCTATTCTTTCTAGAGTGCATTCTGAATGCTTAACAGGCGATGCTTTTTTTAGTTTAAGATGTGATTGTGGAGATCAGTTAAAAATGGCAATGCAAAAAATTGCAGATGAAGGAATAGGTATATTAATATATCATCGACAAGAAGGTAGAAATATTGGACTGCTTAATAAAATTAAAGCATATTCTTTACAAGATCATGGATTAGATACTGTTGAGGCTAATTTAAAACTTGGATTTTCTGCTGATGATCGAGATTTTTCATTATGTGCGGATATTTTTAATATTTTACACGTCAAAAAAATTCGATTATTAACTAATAATCCATATAAAGTAGATATGCTGATTTCCGCTGGAATTGACATCGTAGAAAGAATACCTCTTATAACTAAAAAAAACAAAAAAAACAATTGTTATTTAAAGACAAAAGCTGAAAAAATGGGCCACTTATTGTTTAAGTAAAAATTTTTTAAAAAAATGCATATAATACAATTATTCTAAATTTTATTTAATATAACATATAAAGTATTTATAAGTATTATGTGTATGTTTTTAAGAATTTTATACTATTTAAAATATAGAAGGGGTTTTTATAAACCCCAACATAATTATTTAAGTTATTTTAATTTTTAAATGAATATACAACTTTTTTAAAATTTTAAATAATTTATATAAATATATTTGTTTAACTTTTTATACAGATTCTAAATAAACATTTATAATAATGGACTTAAAAAATAAAAAATTTTTTCTAATATTTTTTCCCAATATTCACGAGCTGACCAAATATCTTTATCTAATAGTTCAGAATTAGAAATATATTCTTGATGCACTAAAGATAATGTATTACTAAAATGAGCATCATCAATAATTAAAGTAATTTCAAAATTTAACCATAAACTTCTCATATCTAAATTAGCTGTACCAATTAAACTCAATTGCCGATCAACTAATATGCTTTTACTATGTAATAATCCATCTTTAAATTGATAAATTTTTACTCCAGCCTCTAATAATTCACTAAAAAAAGCTCTACTTGCCCATTTTACTAAAACAGAATCATGATATAATGGTATAATAATACTAACATTTACACCTCTTTGTGCTGCTGTACAAATGGCATGTAATAAATCATCACTGGGAACTAAATACGGAGTGGTCATAATTAATTCATTTCTAGATGAATAAATTGCTGTCAATAAAGCCTGATGAATTACATTTTTTGGAAACCCAGGTCCAGATGCAATTACTTGAACACTAGAGTTTTGATTCAATGTATTTTTTAACATTTCTTTGTTGGGTAATTGAGGTAAAATTTTACAACCTGTTTCAATTTCCCAATCGCATGAATAAACCATACCGATTGTTGTTGCAATGGGCCCTTCAATTCTGGTCATTAAATCAATCCATTGACCAACTCCGGAAGATTTTTTAAATAAATGTGGATCTACTAAATTCATACTTCCAGAATATGAGATATAATTATCAATTAATATTATTTTTCTATGTTGTCTCAAATCCAACCTATGTAAAAACATACGTACTAAATTAACTTTTAATGCTTCTACAATTTGAATTCCAGATTTTTTCATTTTTTGAACCCAAGGGCTTCTAAAAAAATCAAGACTGCCAGCTGAATCTAGCATTAATCTACAATGTATTCCTCTTTTTGCAGAATCAATAAGAGCCATTGCTACATCATCAGCAAGTCCTCCTGGTTTCCATATATAAAATACCATTTCAATATTTTTGCGAGCTAAACAGATATCACGAATTAAAATACTAATTATTTTTTTATTATCAGTTAATAATGTAATTTTATTATTCTTAATACCAGACATGCCTTGTCTATGTTTACATAATTGAAATAAAGAAGTGGCAACTTCACTATTTTTAATTGAAAAAATATATTTGCAAGATTTAAGTTGAATAAGATATTGATTAGATAGAGACCAGATTTTTTTCGCTATTCTTTTATGTCTTTTTTCTAAATAAAATTCACCGAAAAAAAACCAAATTGCGATTCCCATAAATGGGATGACATAAATAGTCAAAAGCCAAGACATAGAAGAAGGTATACTACGACGTTTAATTAAAATGCAGTAAGTAATGTTCACAATCAGTAACCAATATATTAATACAACTAGGCATGTGCTGGAATCATAGAAAATGTCCATTCATTTGAAGGTCCTATTTATACTTTTATAAAAAAGTTTTATATTTGATTGAGTATATTTTTAAAATCATTGTATTAGCTATAAAAGATTTATAATTAGATGATACTCATAGGCAATAATTCCCGAGGTTTTCCTATTTTATTAATTGCTACATAAATAAATTTTGCTTCTGTAGCGCAGTAATATTGTCCTAATGGTTTAGAATAAATCTTTTTAATCCACACTTCTACATTAATCGTCATTGAACTCTTACCAATTTTAATGCAATCTGCATAACAACTAAAAACATCTCCGATTGATACAGGCTTTAAAAAAGTTATTCCTTCTACTTTTACAGTAACAACTTTCCCTCCAGATATCTCTTTGGCTAATATAGCTCCTCCCATGTCCATTTGAGACATTATCCATCCACCAAATATATTTCCATTTGCATTAGTATCTGATGGCATCGCGAGAGTTTTTAATACGATTGTTCCTTGTGGTAATAATTTGTTTTTTTTAAGCATTATTAAAATATTCACTTTGTTTATATTAAAATTATATAAAAAAATTATTTATTTTTTAAAGTTTTATAATTTATATAAATACTTGTAATTAAAATAGAAAAAAACATTAAAATTGATAGTCCAAAAACTTTGAAATTCACCCAAGTTTCTTCTGAAAAACACAATGCTATATAAATATTTAAAATACTACAAAATAAAAAAAATAATGCCCAAAAAAAATTGATTTTTTTCCAAAAAATATCAGAAATTTTTATGTTTTTTTCTAAAAATTTTTGTATTATTGGTTTTTTTTGAAAAAATTGACTGATAAGTAACGCAATAGAAAAAAACATGTAAATTATTGTGATTTTCCATTTGATAAACTGACTATTATGAAAAAATATCGTTAAAAAGCCAAGGATAGAAACTAAAAGGAAACTAATTAAATTAATTTTATCTATTTTTTTATCGATAACTGAATTTAATATAAAAATAATACCTGACATAATAATTAAAAACATAGATGCTATAAAAATATTATAAATTTTATAGAATATAAAAAAAGTTATTATTGGTAATAAATTTAGTGTTTTTGGCATAATTTAAGACCTGAAATTTCTTGTTTTAATTTCTTAAAAATAACATATAAAATCTAAATAAATATATTATTAAAATAGAAAAAAATACGTTTGTATTGATATTTAATAACAAGGAAAAAACATCTTTATTGATTAAGTGAATATTCAGTAAAATTTTAGTTAAAATAAATTTTATACACATCCAAAATAATACCCCTGTACCTATAATATTTATATGTTTCCAAGAAATAGAAATACTTAGACGTATAGAATCTACTAAAGTATTTTTTTGAAATGACAAAATAATAGGTGATAATGCAAGTAATACTGATAAAAATATACCTGGAAGAACAAAAAACATAAAACCTATTTGAATGATAATATTAGTAATACAATTAAGTATAAATAAACTTGGTAAAATTTTAGCAAAAAAAATCATGGAAATTTTAATAGGTTGTTTTTTATTAGAAGATAAATATGTAATTAAAGTAATTATACTACTTAATAAAAAGGTTTTACTAGTTAAAAATTCAATCATTTTAAATAGCGAATATTTTAAAAGTTCTTTTTTTTCATATTCGTTAAGATTATTTATAAAATCAAACACAGAGTAAGAGTTAATAAATTTATTATTTTCTATAAGAGCAATAATATTTATATCAGGTTTAATTAACATATTTATTAAAATAGTTATCAAAGTAGTTATAATTGATATAAAAAAAATAGTTTTTATTTCTCTAGATACAAAGTGATATGTATCGTTGCATAATTCACGTATTGTAATAAACATATGTATATCCCCTGTAAACATTATATAAAAATTTAAGATAATACATATTATTTTAGATTAATATATTTTTAAAAATATACAAAATTATTTAAATAAATTTTGTAGATCGTATTAATTGAAGACTAAATTTTTTGATTTCTTTCATCATTATTTTTTCTTGATTTAAGTTTTTTTCAATAATATTTATAATAGCTGATCCACATATTACACCATTAGTACCTGACATAATTGATTGTTTCACTTGAAGAGAATTTTTAATTCCAAAACCTTGTAATAATGGTAAAGAATTATATTTTTTTACTTTTTCTATAAATTTACTTGACAGTGTAATTGTTTGATTTTCAATCCCTGTTACTCCAGGTCGAGATAATAAATAAATATATCCTTTCGCATATAGAGCAAGTTTAGATAAAAAATGATCATCTGCATCAGGAGGACATATAAAAATAGAGTCGATATTAAATTCATTGGCATATTGATAAAAAATATTATATTCTTCAATAGGCACATCAGCTATTAATACAGAATCTAAACCACATATTTTACATTGTCTATAAAAATTTCTAATTCCCTGACTATATATAAGATTAGCATATAGTAATATACCTATGGGAAGGGTTAAATATTTTTTACGTATTTTTTGAATTACTTCAAAAGATTTGAATATCCCATAATTTTTAGATAACGCACGTAAATTTGATTTTTGAATAATAGGACCATCTGCCAATGGATCTGAAAATGGAATTCCTAATTCTAGTGCATCTGCTCCGTTTGAAATTAATATATCAATAATTTTCATTGATGTTTCTAAAGAAGGATCACCTATAATTAAAAATGGAACAAAACATCCTTCTTTACGTGAAGTTTTTTGTTTGAATGTTTTTTGATAACGATTCACAATTTTTTCCTATTTTCTAAAATATCACTTACTGTAAAAATATCTTTGTCTCCTCGACCAGAAAGATTTACTATTAAAATTTGATTTTTATCTGGTTTAAGATTCATCATTTTTAATGCATAAGCTACTGCATGAGAAGATTCTAATGCAGGAATAATACCTTCTTTTTTAGATAAAATTTGAAATGCTTCTAATGCTTCTTTATCAGTAATTGCAACATATTGAGCGCGTTTGATACTATTAAGCCAGGCATGTTCAGGGCCGACTGAAGGAAAGTCTAAACCGGCAGAAATAGACCAAGATTGTTGAATTTGACCTTCTTCATTTTGCATTAAATAAGATTTCATTCCAAAATAAATTCCCTGTCTTCCACGATTTAATGGTGCACCATGTTTTTTTGTATTGATACCTTGACCAGCTGGTTCTACACCAATCAAACGAACTTTTTCATTGATAAAATCAGAAAATATACCGATAGCGTTTGATCCACCACCAACACATGCGATGATAGAGTCTGGTAGTTTGTTTTCATGCTCTAAAATTTGTTTTTTTGTTTCTTCACCTATTATTTTTTGAAATTCTTTTACTATCTTTGGATAGGGATGAGGCCCGGCTGCTGTTCCTATCATATAATGTGAAGATTTATAACTATGCGACCAATCTCTTAATGCTTCATTGCATGCATCTTTTAAGGTTCCAGAACCACTCTTAACAGATATAACTTCAGCACCCATTAATTTCATACGGAATACGTTTGGTTTTTGGCGCTCAATATCTTTAAAGCCCATATATATACGACATTTTAAATTTAGTAATGCGCAAGCAATAGCAGTAGCAACACCATGTTGGCCAGCGCCAGTTTCAGCAATAATTTCTTTTTTGTTCATTTGAATTGCTAACATCGCTTGACCTAATACTTGATTGGTTTTATGTGCACCACCATGCAACAAATCTTCTCTTTTTAAATAAATACGTGTTTTTGTGCCTTTTGTTAAATTTTTACATAAAGTCAATGGTGTTGGTCTTCCTGCGTAATTTTTTAAAAGATATAAAAAATTTTTTTGAAAATTTAAATCTTTTTTTGAATCAATAAAATTTTGTTCTAATTCATATAAAGCCGGCATTAATATTTGAGGAACATACATGCCTCCAAACTCGCCAAAATAAGGATTAAGTAATGCCATTTAAAGTTATTCCTCTATTTATAAAAACAACTTCTTAAGATATTAATCTATGAAAAATGAGTTTTATTTTTTTATGATCTTTAATGCCTGGTGATATTTCTACTCCAGAATTTAAATCTAATCCAAAACAATTGAATTTTAATGCATATATACAATTTTTAATATTAATTCCACCTGCTAAAATGACATTATGTAACATAGAGTTTCTTAAAATTGACCAATTAAATGCTGTATTGCTTCCTCCAGAAGTTGAATCAAATATATATTTATTTATATGATTCCAATTTAACAAAGGAAGTATTGATTTAATGGAAAATGCTTTCCAAATTTTAATATTTTTAGGCAATTTTTTTCTTAATAAATCAATATATTTTTGATCTTCATTACCATGTAATTGTATAGCATATAAATATAATTCATTAGATACTTCTAAAATTGTATTTATATTTTGATTTTGAAATACTCCTATATATCTTAAATTGCTATTAAAGCTAATATTTTTTGCAATTTGTTTTGTAATTTTACGAGGTGAATTTTCTGCAAAAATTAAACCTCCATAAATTGCACCATATTTTTCACTTGCTTTAGCATCAACGGAACGAGTTAGTCCGCATATTTTATTATGACCATAGATTAAAGATTTAGTGCTTATTTCTAAATCTTTTTTTGACATTAAACTTGTTCCAATTAAAAAACCGTTAACAATTTTTTTTAATTCTCTTATTTGAAAATTGTTTTTTATTCCTGATTCACTAATAATTATTCTGTTTTTAATTAATGGAGCTAAATTTCGAGTACGATTTAAATCAATAGATAAATCATGTAAATTACGATTATTAATCCCAATAATTTTAGCATTTAATTTAATAGCACGATTTATTTCTTCAATATTATTAACTTCAGTTAAAATTCCCATATTTAATTTTTTTGCTATTTCAGAAAAAATAATATATTGCTGATCGTTTAAAATAGACAACATAAGTAAAATAGCGTCTGCATTATAATATCGAGCTAAATAAATTTGATATGGATCAATAAAGAAATCTTTACATAAAATTGGTTGGGAAACATGATTTTTTACAATGTTTATAAATTTTAAATCTCCATGAAAATATTTTTCATCTGTTAAAACTGAAATAGAAGAAGCATATTTTTTATATATATTAGCAATAGCAATTAAATTGAAATTTTTTTGAATAATTCCTAAAGAAGGAGATGATTTTTTGCATTCTAATATAAAAGCAGGATATTTATTATTTAATGCATCATAGAAATTACGAGTTTTTGTGTTCAATTTTTTTTTAATATCTTGGAAAATTTCTTTTTTTTTTCGATATTTAATCCAATCTATTTTATCTTTAATAATTCTATTCAGTATTGTTTCTTGCATATTTATCTTCTTTTAACATATTAGAAATTTTAATTATATGTTTATAAACGTCACCACTTCGAATTTTATTTAATATCATTTGTGTATTTTTTTTTAAATCTGTATATCCAAAATTTTTCAATAAAAGTGAAACATTTGCAGCAATTAATTCTTCGTGTAATTTATCTCCTTTACCTTTCATAACTTTTTTAATAATATCATAACTTTCTTCTGTAGAACTCGCTATACATGTTTTTTTAGGATGCTCTTTTAGGCCAAAATCTTTTGCTTCTAAATGATATGAATAAATTTTTTTATTTAATAATT
Organism: Buchnera aphidicola (Aphis aurantii); assembly: GCF_039388985.1. Lineage (NCBI taxonomy): Bacteria > Pseudomonadati > Pseudomonadota > Gammaproteobacteria > Enterobacterales > Erwiniaceae > Buchnera > Buchnera aphidicola. The sequence goes on from NZ_CP135021.1 coordinate 301,250, forward strand.
CTGAAATATATGTGATACCATTCAATGTTACTTCATCAGTTCCATCGCCGTGGAGTACAATTCCTCGCTGATATTTTAGCTTTTGCAAAATTTCAATTACTGGATGAATTAAACTTTTTTTATAAACACCTATTACTGTATAGGAAGGTTGAGAAGGATTTAAAAATGGTCCTAATAAATTAAAAATAGTTTTAATTTTTAAAATTTTTCGAATATTGGACGCATGTTGAAAGCTGTGATGATAATTAGGTGCAAATAAAAAACAAATATTTAATTGATTTAAAGTTTTTAAAGCATTGTTTAAAGATGGATTTAAATTAATTTTAAATTTTCTCAATAAATCAGATGAACCTGAAATACTTGATACACCTTTATTGCAGTGTTTGATAATTTTAAATCCACAGCAAGATGCAACAAAAGCGCTAGCAGTTGAAATATTAATTGTATTTTTATTATCTCCACCTGTTCCGACTATATCAGAAAAAACATAATTAGGTCTAGGAAATAACTTCATTGTTTCTAAACAAGCGTAAGTTGCACCTAGTATCTCATCTACTGATTCATCGCGGACATGCATAGCTGTTAAAAGAGATGATAATTGTATTTCGTTTATTTTACCAGCAATAATAGATTTAAATAATTTATAACTTTCTTCTTTTGTTAAAAATTTTAACTGATAAAGTTTTTTAAATATATTTTGCATGAAACACCTTTTAAAATTTTAATTAAAAGTTAATATTTTACAATTTTTACAATAATCGATTGAATTAAATAATTCAATTCAAATTTTATAAACTTTATTTATAATATTGGATTTATCTTTTAAAAATTTTTTATTCAGAATAAACTAATATAAATATAAATAATTTTATTATTGGAAGTGTAAAATGAAAAAAATAATAATAATATTATTATTTGCCTTAGTTTCTATTACATGGGGAACTACTTGGATAGCTATGAAAATTGCTGTAGAAACAATTCCTCCATTATTTGCTACTGGCATACGATTTTTAATTGCTTCTCCTTTATTAATTATACTGTCTTGTATTACCAAGACACCTTTATTATTTCCATATGGTCAAAGAAATTTTCAAATTATTATTTCTTTTTTTTATTTTTCAATACCTTTTACACTAATGTTATATGGAGGTAAATATGTAAGTTCTTCTATTTCTTCAGTTATTTTTTCAAGTATGCCAGTTATTGTATTAATTTTTTCTTCTTTTTTTTTTAAAAAAAAAATAGATTTAATCAAAAAAATTGGTATATTTATCTCTTTAATCACATTATTTTTTATTTTATTAATTGATTTAAAATCAGAAAATTTTTTTCAATGGAAAGGTATTATAGCTTTAGTATTAGCATTATTTAGTCATGCTTTAATTTATATAGAATGTCAAAAAAGATGTACTAATATTTCTATCATTACATTCAATGCGCTACCATCTTTGATATCCGGAATATTTTTATCTATTGTGTCTTGGTTTTTTGAGCATCCTAATATTTATTTATTTTCAAAACAATCAATTTTAGCTATTTTTTATCTTGGAGATTTTTCGGGTATTTTTGGTATTTTATCCTATTTTTACTTGCAAAAAAAAGTTAGTTCATTTTATGCTTCTACTGTTTTTTTAATTTTTCCCTTAATTTCTTATATTTTAGAAGTTTATTTTTATAAAAAAATATTTTTTTTCTATAAATTATGGTTTATTTTACCACTTTTAATAGGAATATTATTAACATTAATTCCAATAAATTTTTTTCAAGATATAAAAAGGCGTTTTCAATGAAGGAAAAAATACAAAAAATACTTGCTGATTCTGGATATGGTTCGCGTCGTTATATAGAATCAATAATCCAACAGGGCAATGTATTGATAAATAATAAAAAAGCAGTTATTGGTCAATATTTCGATAAAAATCAATCTGAAAAAGTTTTTTTAAATAAAAAACAGATATTTTTTAAACAAAATAAAAAATTAAAAATGATTATTTATAATAAACCTGAAGGTGAAATTTGCACTAAAAGCGACCCTCAAAAACGATCAACTGTATTTGATAAATTACCTACTTTATATTTAAACAGATGGATTAGTGTTGGTCGATTAGACATAAATACTAAAGGATTATTGTTATTTACAAACAATGGTTCGTTGGCTCATCAACTTATGCACCCGAAAAATCAAATTGAACGTGAATATTACATACGTGTTCGCGGAAAAATAAATGCAAACATAATAGATATTTTAAAAAAAGGAGTTAAAATTAAAGATAATTATATTTCATTTAAGAGTATTGAATTAATTTCAAATCATACAAAAAAAAATAAGTGGTTTAAAGGTGTTTTATGTGAAGGTAAAAATCGTGAAATTAGATTAATTTTTAATGCAATACAATGCCAAGTAAGTAAACTAATTAGAGTGCGATATGGAAATATTTTTTTACCAAAAAACTTAAAAGAAGGACGGTGGAAAAATTTAAATCATATACCTTTAAAAAATTTATGTAATTTAATTAAACAATAAAGTTAAATAAAAAAATCAAAGTTTTTTATAAAAACCAAAAAAATCTTTTGTTTAAACATTTAAAAATAACAAAATTTATATTCATGTAAATTTAAATTAAATAATAACATACGATATTTATATTATTCATTGGGTTAAAATCATGTATAAATCTCTAGTTATAGTTGAATCACCAGTTAAAGCAAAAACTATAAATCAATATTTAGGTGATAATTATATAGTAAAATCTAGTGTTGGTCATATTCGAGACTTATCCAGCAATCAGTCTAAAAAAAGGAAAAGCACTCAAAATTCTTACTCGAAAAATTATGAAAAAGAACGATTAATTCAGCAAATGGGAATTGATCCATATAAAAATTGGAATTTTCAATATCATATTTTGCCTGGAAAAGAAAAAATTATTAATGAATTAAAAAATATTGCAAATCAAGTTAACCGAATATATCTTGCTACAGATTTAGATAGAGAAGGAGAAGCAATAGCTTGGCATTTGAAAGAAGTTATTGGAGGAGATTCTTCGAAATTTGTACGTGTAGTGTTTAATGAAATAACTCAGCATGCAATTGATAAAGCTTTTCAAAATATCGGCCAGATTAACATGTATCGAGTTTATGCGCAGCAAGCTCGGAGATTTATGGATCGAATTGTAGGGTATATGATTTCTCCTTTATTATGGAAAAAAATTTGCAGAGGTTTATCTGCTGGACGAGTACAGTCCGTAGCCCTAAGAATTGTTGTAGAACGGGAAAATGAAATAAGAAATTTTATACCAAAAGAATATTGGAAATTAAATGTTATCTTAATGTCATCTGAAAAGAAAAATATTACTCTGGAAGTAACACATTATAAAAATAAAAAACTTATTTTAAATAGTAAAGCAGAAGTAAAAGAAATAATTAAAAAACTTAAAAAACAATCTTTTTCTATTACTGATCAAAAAAATAAAATTTTATATAGAAAACCACTCGCTCCTTTTATTACATCGACTTTACAACAATCCTCCAGCCTCAATTTAGGATTTAGTGTAAAAAAAACTATGTTTTTAGCTCAAAAATTATATGAAGAAGGATATATAACTTATATGAGAACTGATTCTTGTTTTTTAAGTGGTAATGCAATTAAAAAAGCAAGAAATTACATAAAAAATAATTATAGTATTGATTTTTTGCCTAAAAAACCAAATATATATTTGAATAAAAAAAATTCTCAAGAAGCACATGAAGCAATACGCCCTACAGATGTAGAATTAACTATTATTAATAAAAACAAAATACATGCTGATGCTATTAAGTTGTATCAATTAATTTGGAAACAATTTATAGCCTGTCAAATGAAGCCAGAAAAATATCAATCTATTACAATAAAAGTAGTAACAGATCAATTTAAGTTAAAATCGTCTAGAAATATAACACTTTTTAAAGGTTGGACAAAGATATTTAAAAAAACAGAATTAATTAAATATAATATCTCAGATTTTAAAATAGATAATATTTTATTCATAGAAAAAATTATACCAAATCAGATGTTTACAAAACCATCTCCAAGATTTAATGAGGCATCATTAGTTCGAGAGTTAGAAAAAAAAGGCATTGGACGACCTTCTACTTATGCAAGTATAATAACAAAAATCAAAGATAAAGGATATTTAAAAGTTAAACAAAACAAGTTTTATGCTACCAAAATTGGCGAAGTTCTTATTACTCAATTAAAAAAATATTTTGCTGATTTAGTTGACTATAACTTTACTGCACGTATGGAAAAAAAACTTGATCAAATATCTTCCAATAAAATTTCTTGGAAAAATGTGCTTAATATGTTTTTTGAAAATTTCTTAAGACAATTTGAACAAGCAAAAAAACCTTCAGAAGAAGGCGGAATGATAAATAATATTACTATTTTAACAGATTTACATTGTTCTGATTGTAATAAAAAAATGGGTATAAAAACAGCTATTACAGGTGTTTTTTTAAGTTGTTCAGGATATAATTTAACATCTAAAGAACGTTGTAAAAATACTATAAATTTAATTGCATTAAATGATATTGATTTAACTAAAAAAAATTGTATTAATACAAAAGAACTTAAAAAAAAATGTGAAAAATGCAATACTATCATGGATAGTTATTTGATCAATAAAAATTTAAAAATTTATATTTGTGAAAATAGTCCTATATGCACAATATATTATATCGAAAAAGGTAAGTTTGAAAGTCCAGTTTATTTATCTAAAAAATTATATTGTGACAAATGTAAATGCAATATGGTGTTAAAAATAGGAAAATTTGGAAAATTTTTTATATGTTCTAACACGGTATGCAAAAATACACGAAAAATATTACCTAATGGTGAAATATCAAAACCAAAATTAGAACCGATTCCATTTCCGGATATAATGTGTTCTAAATCCAATGCATGGTTTGTATTAAGAGAAGGAATATCTGGTATATTTTTTGCTGCTAATACTTTCCCGAAATCAAGAGAAACTAGATCTCCTTTTATAGAAGAATTAGCTCAATTTAAACATTTATTGCCTGAAAAATTGCATTATTTAGCTGATGCTCCAAAAATAGATGAAGAAGGAAATAAAGTGTTAGTTTGTTTTGACAAACTAAATAAAACACAATATATAGCTTCTAAAAAAGAAGGTAAATTTACAGGATGGTCAGCATTTTTTATTAAAAATAAATGGTGTATTTATAATAAATCATAAACAATATAATTATATTACTATTATGTTGTTGAAATGTAACATTCACGAATTTTTTCAGTAATAGATTTAATAAATTTAGGGCTACTAGTAAAATTTAAAATACAATTAATGCTTTTTTCTTGAAAATCGCTTGTTAAACATCCAGATTCACGAGCTTGTAATTGTCCTGCAATAAAATTGGTAACATTTAATAAACTATAATTGATAATTAAGCAATCTATTTTACCGGAAGATACATATGCTAAATCTAATAAAGTTGAGCCAGTGCATCTAAATGAAATACCAGATAAAATTAACTTTTGATATATCTTAAAATAAGATTGCGATTGTATATTTTGAAATGTTAAATTTGTTGATATTGTGGTGTCACTTAGAGCATTTAGATTAGTACATCGAGTTCGATATCCATTTAATTGGGAACCCTGACCTCTAACAGATGTAAATAAATCATTTTTTATTGGATCATATATTACCGAAATTTCTGTATTTTTTTTTATTATCACCGCTATTGATATACAAAAATGTGGAAAATTTTTAATAAAATTTTTTTTTCCATCTAGTTCATTAATAATCCATAAAATTTTTTTATCAGTGATTGTATAATTAGTATTTTTTTGAATAATAATATGGTTTGGATAATATTTATAAATAATTTCACTAATTACTTGATATGTTTTATACATTACTTTTTTAATAAAATATTGTTTTTTTTCAAAATCTTCTCTAATAAACTTTTGAGCATCATAATTTTGCGCAATAATATTCCCTCCTTTACGAATTGCTCGAATTGCAATGTTTAACATAGGGTGCATTAAATTCTCCTAAATTTAAAAAAATAATATATTTGTTTTAAAATATGTTTTATAAAAAATAATAATATCATAATTTAAATATATTTAATATTTTAAATATTTTAAATTACTTTATGTTATAACAATTAAAGATTAATTAAAGTTATTTTAATAATTATTTTTAATTGGATATCAAAAAATGAATACAAATATTGATTTAAATATTTTTAATTCTAAGTTAAATTTGCTAAATTTAAGTCCTAAAAAAATTCAATCATTTTTAGCATCTATTGGGGCTAAAAATTTTACTGCTGAACAAATAATGAAGTGGATTTATAATCATAACTGTTATGATTTTAATAAAATGTTAAATATTAGTAAAAATATTAGAAAAAAACTACATCAAATTTCTTGTATAAGTATATCGAATTTTTCCGAAGAAAAAATATCCTCGGATGGCACTATAAAATGGATTACATCTTTACAGAATCAGAAAATAGAAACAGTTTACATACCAGAATTAAAAAGATCTACTCTTTGTATTTCATCACAAATTGGTTGTGCTTTAAAATGTGATTTTTGTGCTACAGGCAAGCAAGGATTTAATAGAAATTTAACAGTTTCTGAAATTATTTCTCAAATTTTACAAGCTAAAAAAAAATTAAAAAACAAAAAATTAACTAATATAGTATTCATGGGAATGGGGGAACCATTATTAAATTTTAATAATGTTGTTACAGCATTAAAAATTATTTTAAATAAAAATGGTTTTGGATTATCTAAACGTCGTATTACTTTATCAACTTCAGGAATTATACCAGCAATTGATAAATTAAATCAAAAAATTGATATTAATTTAGCAATTTCTTTACATGCTTCTAATAATTATATTAGAAATCTTATTATGCCCATTAATAAAAAATATAATATTGAACCACTTTTAAACTCAGTATCTAAATATTTAAAACATTCTAATGCAAATCGAAATGGAGTTACTATAGAATACGTAATGCTTCAAAATATTAATGATTCAATTGTCAACGCTAAAGAATTAGCTTATATTTTAAAAAAAATACCTAGCAAAATAAATCTTATTCCTTGGAATTCTTTCAAAAATTCAAATTTTATATCTAGTACTCCAAGTAAAATTAATATTTTTGCAAATATTTTAAGACAAAAGGGATTTAATACAACAATTCGAAAAAATCGAGGAAAAGATATTAATGCTGCTTGTGGTCAATTAACAGGAAATATAATTAATCGCATTAAAAAATCATTTATAAACTTAAAATAATATATTAATTTACATATTCTTTAATGAATTATAATTTAATATTAGAAACTTCTTCTAATCTTAACAAGATAATATAATAAAATGAATAAATACAAAACTATTAAGAGAAGAAAATCTGATCGTATTTATGTAGGAAATGTACCTATTGGAAATAATGCACCAATTTCTGTACAATCTATGACAAATACAAAAACAACAGATATTGAAAATACAATTAACCAAATTAATCAATTGAAAAAAGTAGGAGTTGATATCGTAAGAGTTTCTGTGCCAACAGAAGAAGCAGCGGAAGCTTTTAAAATAATCAAAAAAAAAACAAATATTCCATTAATAGCAGATATACATTTTGATTATAGATTAGCTATTAAATCCATAAAATATGGTGCTGATTGTTTAAGAATCAACCCTGGCAACATCGGTAAAAAAAGAAAGATTAATGAAGTAGTTAGTTGTGCGAAATATAATAATATTCCAATTAGAATTGGTGTTAATTCTGGTTCGCTGGAAAGTGATATACTACATAAATATAAATCTCCAGTACCAAAAGCTTTAGTAGAGTCTGCGATAAGACATATAGAATATTTAGATAGTTTAAACTTTAATCAATTTAAAGTTAGTGTAAAAGCATCAGATGTTTTTTCTGCAGTTAAAGCTAATAAAATATTATCAAAAAAAATTACACAGCCAATACATATTGGGATAACAGAATCAGGAAGTTTACGAAATGGAACAGTTAAATCGTCTATTGGAATTTATTCATTATTATCAAGTGGTATTGGAGATACTCTTAGAATTTCTTTAGCAGCTGATCCTATTGAAGAGGTAAAGGTAGGTTATGATATTTTAAAAGTTTTGGGAATTAGATTTCGAGGAATTAATTTTATTGCATGTCCTACCTGTTCACGGCAAGAATTTGATGTGATTCAAGTAGTAGAAGAATTGGAAAAACGACTAGAAGATATTGATACTTTCATGAATGTTTCTATTATCGGATGTGTTGTAAACGGCATAGGAGAAGCTAAAATGTCTACTCTAGGAGTTACTGGTGGATATAAAACAAGTGGACTATATAAAGATGGAATACGTCAAAAAAACAAAATTAGTAATAAAAATATAGTAGAAGAATTAGAAATGTATATTCGAAAAAAATCAAGTGAAATTAAAAAAATCAAAATTATAAATAAAAATAATATTTAAATATTAAAAATTTTCAAATATATTTATATAACAAGAGACGAGAGTGAATAAAAAAATTAATTCAATTAGAGGAATGCATGATTATTTTGATGAAGACGTAGATATTTGGCATAGATTAGAAAAAAGTTTTAAACAAGTATTAAATAACTATTCTTACGAAGAAATCAAGCTTCCTATATTAGAAAAAACAGAAATTTTTCAAAGAGCTATTGGTGACGTTACAGATATTATAGAAAAAGAAATGTACTCATTTACCGATAGAAAAGGAAATAGTTTAACTTTACGACCTGAGGGGACTGTAGGTTGCGTACGAGCTATAATACAAAATAATCTATTAAATAAAAAAAAATTAAAATTCTGGTATTTAGGGCCTATGTTTCGGTATGAACGCCCTCAAAAAGGTCGGTATCGTCAATTTTATCAATTAGGTGCAGAAGTTTTTGGTTTAAGTACAATAGACATTGACTTGGAAATAATTTTATTAACTCATCGTTTATGGAAAATACTTGGTATTAATTTTTATATGTTTTTAGAAATAAATTCTATTGGTTCGAAATTAGATCGTTTAGAATATCAAAAACAACTTGTTTCATTTCTTGAAAAAAATAAATCTTTTTTAGATAAACAATCTAAAGAACGTTTATATTCTAATCCATTTCGAATTTTAGACTCTAAAAATTTAAATGTTCAAAATTTATTAAAACAAGCTCCATTATTAATTAATTTTATTAATAAAGAATCATTAGGACAATTTAATAATTTATGTAATATGATCGATTTATACGGTATTAAATATAAATATAATCCTAATTTAATACGGGGATTAGATTATTATAATGATACTGTATTTGAATGGAAAAGTAATCAGATAGAATCATCACATAACACTATTTGCGCAGGAGGAAGATATAACGCTTTAATTCAAGAATTAGGAGGGGAAAAAAAACCAGCAATAGGATTTGCTATAGGAATTGAACGTTTAATTTTATTAATAAAATCATTAAATATTACGTCTAAAGTAGAAAAAATTAATATTTATATTATCTTTATAGGAGAAGAAAATAAAATTCATGCTATAAATTTATCAGAAGAAATAAGAGATATATATTCTGAACTGAAAATATTTGTAAGTTTTTCAAATCTGAGTCTTTCAAAAAAAATTAAACACGCTATTGAATCATTGTCTCGTATTGTTATTTTAATAGGATCCAACGAAATCAAAAAACAATGTTATTTGATAAAAGAACTAGAAACAAAAAAAGAATTTTATCTTTTAAAAAATGAATTAATGCTTAAAATTAGTGATATTTTTAGAAATTAATTCTTTATTAAAAATTAATTATTTTGACCATTTATTATAATTTTTAATTTGGGAAAAGTATGTTTAATAAAAGCAGTGATTTTAAAAAATACGATCCGGAATTATGGACAGCTATGCATCAAGAGCGAAACCGACAAGAAAATCATATAGAGTTAATTGCATCAGAAAATTATACTAGCACTTATGTAATGCAAGCACAAGGATCTCAATTAACTAATAAATATGCAGAAGGTTATCCTGGAAAACGTTATTATGGTGGTTGTGAAAATGTAGATATTATAGAACAATTAGCTATTGATCGTGCAAAAAAAATATTTAATGCTGACTATGCAAATGTTCAACCTCATTCAGGGTCTCAAGCTAATTTTGCTGTTTACACAGCGCTATTAATGCCTGGGGATGTAATTTTAGGATTGAATTTAACTCATGGAGGACATTTAACACATGGTGCTTCCGTGAATTTTTCAGGAAAATTATATCAATCAATAACATACGGAATTGATCAAAATGGAGAAATTAATTATAAAGAAATGTCTGAATTAGCTAAAAAACATAAACCTAAAATGATAATTGGTGGTTTTTCAGCATATTCTGGGATTTGTGATTGGTGTAAAATGCGTAATATTGCAGATGAAGTTAACGCTTATTTAGTTGTTGACATATCCCATGTAGCGGGGTTAATTGCCGCAAAACTTTATCCTAATCCGATAGATTATGCGCATGTTGTAACGAGCACTACACATAAAACATTAGCAGGACCGAGGGGTGGTCTTATTCTAGCTAAAAATGGAACTGATATTTTTTATAATCGATTAGATTTATCTGTTTTTCCGGGTGGTCAAGGCGGACCACTTATGCATGTAATTGCAGCAAAAGCAGTTGCTTTTAAAGAATCTTTAGAACCCAGTTTTAGAACATATCAAAAACAAATATTAAAGAATGCTAGGATCATGGTTGAAATATTTTTAAAAGAAAGATATGAAATAATTTCAGGAAATACTTTTAATCATTTATTTTTAATAAATTTAACTAATAAAAAAATTACAGGAAAAGATGCCGATATTGCTTTAGGAAAAGCTAATATTACTGTTAATAAAAATACAATTCCAAATGATACTAAAAGTCCGTTTATTACTTCTGGAATACGTATTGGAACACCTGCTGTAACAAGAAGAGGGTTTAAAGAATCAGAAGTATCCCAAGTTGCATATTGGATTATAAATATTTTGAACGATATTCAAAATACAAAAAATATTTTTGAAATAAAAAGTCAAGTTTTAAAACTTTGTTCTGAATATCCTGTTTATATGTAAATTTTATAATATATCCATCTTTGTTAAACATAATATTAATTACGTCAGAACATATTTTATGTAGGTAATTTAATTTTAATTTTATCAATATTTATTTGATCTGTATTTTTTAAATAAGGAACAATTCCTAATAACGGTGATTTAATATAACTTAACAAAGTTTGGATATAATATGAAGTGTATTTATTTTTTGGATAAATATTATTAGCAATCCATCCTACACATGTTAATTTATTAGAAAGAATAGATTGTTCAGTTAAAATAGCATGATTAATACAACCCAGTTTTATACCTACAATTAAAATAACTTTGAATTTTTCTATTTTCACCCAATCTGAAAAAGTATATTTATTTGATATAGGTGTAAACCATCCACCAGCACCTTCAATTAAAATCCAATTAGATTTTAAAGAAATTTTTTTTAAACCTGAGGATAAATTTTTTATTTTTATCTCTTTACCATTAATCAAACTTAATATATTAGGTGGGGCACTTTCTAAAAATGAAATTGGGTTAATTTCTTTATAAGTTAAATAAATAGAACTATTTTTTTGTAAAATATAAGCATCTTGATTAATTAATTGATATTTATTATTTGAAAGATGAGAAGCTATATTTTTATATTTTTTCATTCCTGAAGATATGGGTTTATATCCAGCTGTTTTATAACCATAATTCTTTGCTTTTTTTAATAAAATACTACTTATGGTAGTTTTTCCTATATTTGTGTCAGTTCCAGTAACAAAAAATTTTTTTATTATCATTAATTTATTAAAATATAATTTATTTGTTTAAAATACAAGAAATTTTTAAAAATATTAAATATATATATAATATATTAAAAATAAAGTAACTTAAACCAGTTATCCTGTGTATTTTATCACTTAATAAATACAAAAAATATAATAGTTTATTATTTATTCAATTTGTTTAAATTTAATATCATTTAAAATTTTCCAAAAATATTCTTAAATTGCAGCATTATAATATTTTTCTTTATTTATTTTTACATTCATCAAATTAAAATCATTTAATTCCTTTGCATGCTGTTTTTTATGTTCAGGAAATATATTTAACTTTTTGAATAGCATTAAATCACTTTCTTTTTTTGGATTATTTGAAGTTAATAATTTACATCCATAAAAAATAGAATTTGCTCCCGCCATAAAACACATGGCTTGTGTTTGATCATTCATATTTTTTCGACCTGCGGATAATCGAATATAAGATTTGGGTAACATTATACGAGTAGCTGCTATAACCCTAATGAAATCAAACGGTTCAACATCTATGTTGTTTTCCATCGGAGTTCCTGGAATTTTAACTAACATGTTTATTGGAACACTTTCAGGTTGTATTGGAAGATTGGATAATTGAATCAATAACTCCATTCTATCTTTTTTTTGCTCTCCTAATCCGATAATTCCTCCAGAACATACTTTCATTCCAGCATCACGAACTACTTCTAAAGTTTTTAAACGATCTTCGAATGTTCTTGTTGTAATAATATTCTTATAAAAATTAGCAGATGTATCTAAATTGTGATTGTAATAATCTAAACCAGCATTTGATAGTTTTTTTGCTTGAATACTGTTAATTGATCCTAAAGTCATGCAAGTTTCCATACCTATTTTTTTTACTTCTTTGATAATTTTTTCTAAATATGGAATATCTTTTTCATTTGGATTTTTCCATGCTGCACCCATACAAAAACGAGTAGAACCTGAAGATTTTGCTTGCTTTGCAGATTTTAAAATTTGTTTTAATTCTAATAACGGTTCTTTTTTTAATCCTGTTTTATATCTAGCACTTTGTGGGCAATATTTACAATCTTCTGGACATGCTCCCGTCTTAATAGATAATAATGTGCTAATTTGTATTTTATTTGGATCGAAATGTTCTCGATGTTTCTTTTGAGCCTCAAAAATAAGATCAAAAAAAGGTTTTTCAAATAATATTTTTGTCTTTTTAAGAGTCCATTTTTCTTTCATATAATCTCCAAAAAAATATGATTTTATTTAATTAAACCCTTATAA